>CBFHSJ010000048.1:0-14962 GCA_965658485.1 Luminiphilus sp. | reverse complement strand
CGGTATGGATGCCTTGGAAGAGGAACAGCCTGCCGTGCAAGCGGCCGGGACAAGAGAGGGCGTCAACGCCTAGTTTGTCGAGCGCGTTGCGGTTACGAATCAGTACATTGGTCAACACAAGTGGCATCTTTACCTGATATTTCAGCGCGTCTTTTTGCGTTCCAGATAGGGAAGGGCACAGATGGGGAATGACGCTGTGATAGCAGGCCAGCACCGAGTGCTTCGCTGTCACGCGATGGACTTTTCCCGACATGGCGTACGTCACCGAAACGCCGGTCTCTGTGTTTTCGGTATTGACCACGGTCGCATTCAGCCGTAACCGCACGTTGTTGGCGCTCTGATCCAACCGGGAGTAATCGAAGCTTGCCGCAGCAATGTTTAGGACGCCAGCCTCTGGCGCTACCTCAGGAATCAGTTTGGCGACCAGTAGCCGAGCAAGACTGGCGTTGCCGTCCGGCCACATGGCAACGGGGTACTGAAAGTCGTCCACTTCCCAGTCCTGACCAAACAAATGCGCCCCCGGGTAGCCCTCCCAAATAGCTTCAGCTGCAGACAGCGCACGCATTTCGAGACCGTAAGATCCGTGCTGGTCTTTATCAAATAACTGGACCGCGTCCTCCGTGAGGCCTGCGTACTCGCGGAGAAAATCCGGGTAGCTTATTTCGCTGAGCAGCGTCTCTAACTCGGCCTTGGTGAAGTTGGAATGCGAGATGTCACCTGTGTACAACCGCAGCAGAGATTCGCGTCCCTCCGCTGAGATGGGAATTTGGTCAATCTGTTCCTTTGACAGGTGATTTCGCAAGCTGAAGTTCGGTATCAGTCTGGTTTGCCCATAGGTATCAGCGTCAAACCACATTGCCGGGCTGTTCGGTGCGTCTCGCCCATATTCAAAAGTCATCTCTCGGCGCATTGCCTGAGGGTCAACACCTAGCTCAGAGAGAAGCCCGTTGACCACATCACTGAATTTCCACCACTCCAGATTGTGGGTGCCGCCCAGCGAGAGCACCATCTCTCCACTTTGATGGAATTCGTTACGTTTGGCATGACCACCAAAATCATCATGATTCTCAAGTAATAATATGTTTGCGCTTGCACCCATTTGCTGCCGATAGAAATAAGCTGCTGCTAACCCGGAAATGCCTGCCCCCACCACGACAAGGTCATAGTGCTCAGTCGCCTCTGCGGGTATGGAGAATTTGGCGCCGTCGCGCCCCAAGGCGTGCGCAACTTCGTAGGCGCCTGGGTGAGAGCCTCTCATCCCTGTTTTGATAGGAGGGTAGTCAGCGCGCATCGTACCTGGAGATACCGGCTGATCCCCCCAGAAATCTGAAGCACTCAGTGGACCCGCTGTCAGGGTTGCTCCGGCGGCGACTGCCGCGCCCTGAACAAAATCCCGGCGCCTTATGGGTTTAAACATGCCGAGCTGCTTATCTGTTTTTCGCTTCATCGTTTGGCTTCTGATGGTCGTCGCGAGGGCTTTTCTGCGGCGAGGCTAATGCGATTGGCTTCGAATAGGGTAACAGTAATAGCGAATCAGGTTGAAGGTAGACTTCTCGTGGTGAGCTGGCTGCCGCCAGGCCGGCGGATCCGAACGAGTCATGTGCGGACAGATTGTTTTTTTCGCGAGTGATCGAGGGCACAATGACGCTCCCCTGACAGTCACCACTTGTCTTGTCTGAATTTATTCTCTCCGAAAATTTTCTTCGAAAAGGTATCGCGTAATGGCAAAGACTCATACCCACTTCCTGCAAGCAATGTCGCTCCTCATTTTTGTGGCCGTCATCGAGAGCAGCTCAGTTTATGCTGAGGGCCTCTACCCGGCGAAGTTGTCGATGTCAGATCTTCAGGGGGCGGCTTTTAATAGGCCTGAGACCGTCGTTACTGAGCAGGGAGATCACAGCATTTTGGATCTCACCTCTTTGAAATCAAGCGATGGGAAGTTTGCCTCGGGCATGTACAAAGCCGGGCCGCAGACCTTCGATATCACTCAGCCCTACGGCGTCGATGAATTTATGTTTTTCCTAGAAGGTAGTGTGACGCTCACCTCCGCCGATGGATTTGTCACGACGGTCAATGCGGGCGAAGCAGTGACGATTCCTAAAGAGTGGACAGGACGCTGGGAGACGGAGGGTTATCGCAAGATCTGGGTGATTTATTCCGAGGATGGATCAGGACTCTAGCCGAAGTGGCGCTCGCAGATGGGTAAGACAACCCCTCACAGATCTCGATAGAGCTGCTTACCGTCCCAGCTCTCGGCGGCCGCTCTAACATCGGCATAGAGCTGCTTCAGGCTATCGTTCACCCGGTAAATTTCCGTCACATGGCCCAGCAGGACGGTGGTGTCGACAAACGTTGCACCCCGTCCTTCGCTGGTAACGAAGCTAGTCACCGGCTCGAATCCTTCCGCTGAGAATTGCGCCACACGCTCATCGTGGTCAGCGAAATCGAGCGCGACATGGTGAAACCCGGTTTCATGCGCGGCGAATCGGTCACGAAAGGTTGAGGGCGCGTCGTTGTGTTGTGTCACCAGCTCAATCATGAGACCACCTGATTGGGCATGGGCGGCCGAAATATCGAGCTCTGCAGGAGCACCTCGGTAGGTGACGTTTTGTAGCTCGATATGGCGCCGAACAAAAAAGGGCCCCAATCCCCAGAGTGCGTTGAACCGCGCAATACCTTGATCAAGATTAGGGACGTAGTAAGCATTTTGAATGATGCGCTGTTGGTACATCTCTGGTTTCCCTGGTCCAAGGCCGCGGAGCTCTATTTTATTGAGTGTATTTTCCTTCAAGCCACACTTCTAGCAATCGGTGATAGCCTTTGATCGCTGTCTTTTCCTGGCGGGCCTCTGGCGTAGATTAATGATTCTGAAACCCTTGATACGGGATGTAATCGTTCAACCAACCGTTGTTTGCTGCGACAGAGAGCGTGTCGGCCTTCGTGATGATTTCCAAGCGCTGCAGGCAGTCCATCATATTGCAGAGGTCGGACGTGAGTTCGTATGAGTGAGCAGCCTCATATCAGAGCCTCATGGTGGGCGCTCGTTTTGCTCACAGCGACCTATACTTTCTCTTTCATTGATCGACAGATCATCAACCTGCTGGTTGATCCGATTCGTACGGACCTGTCGTTGTCCGACTCTCAAGTCAGCTTCCTCCAAGGCCTGGCCTTCGTTTTACCCTATGTGGTTCTGAGTATTCCACTGGGACGTATTGTCGATCGAGCCAACCGCATTCGTGTGCTGGTATTCGGGATTCTGGTCTGGACAATCGGTTGTGTGACCTGTGGCTTGGCCAAGAACTTCTGGCAGCTGGGTGTGGCCCGCATGGGTGTTGGGGCGGGTGAGGCGAGCGTCACGCCGGCCTCGTGGTCTCTACTGGCCGATTACTTTCCTGAGAACAAGCGCGCGCTACCGGTAAGCATCTTTCTGATGGGCCCTTATCTCGGCGCTGGTTTGTCACTGATTTTAGGCGCGGAAGTGGTGGGTTGGGCCAGTGGATTGGGCGTCATTAAATTGCCCATGGTCGGTGCGTTGGCGCCTTGGCAAATCACCTTCATGTTGGTGTCGCTACCGGGGCTGCTGATGGTGTTTTTGTTGCCTCTGCTGCAAGAACCTGCGCGTAAACAGCGGCTAACTGAAACAGCAGAGCCTCTTGGCTGGGGCGATGTCGCACACTATGTCTGGCCACGCCGTGGCGTATTTGGCGCCTATCTTCTGGGTGCGCCGTTTATTGTGCTGGTGCTCTACGCTTTGCAGTCTTGGGTGCCGAGTCTGCTGATTCGTGGCCACGGACTAGAGATCGTCGAAGCAGGCCGCTACTACGGAACCATCGCCCTGATCGCAGGTTCAGCCGGGGTGCTGAGTGGCCCGGTGGCGGCGCGGTGGCTGGCAAGCCGCGTGGACCTCGCCCGTGCTCCGCTCATTACATCTATTTGGTCCACGAGTCTGCTTATTCCAGTGCTTGTTGGCGCTGGTCTGGCTGAGTCGCTGATCTGGACGTTGATATTGATCGCGGGAGCGAGCTATCTCGTGACGTTTCCTTTGGCGCTTTTCGCCACGGGTCTGCAAAGCGCCTCCCCGAACGAGATGCGGGGCTTAATGGCTGGCTGCTATGTACTGAGTACGAATCTGATTGGCCTTGCTTTGGGGCCGGCCAGCGTGGCGTTGGCTAACGACTTTATCTTCGCAGACGCTCAGGCGGTAGGTGCCTCCCTGGCTTTGGTAGGAGCGATATTCCTTCCGTTGGCAGTGCTGTTGATGTGGCGAGGGCTTGGGGCGATGACGCGAGAGGCGACATCGTCGCGATCCTAAAATGGCTTTCGTAGATAGTGCGGCGAAATAAAGCTTGTATTGTAAGCCTGCCCCCGCATACTCCGCGCCATCCATTGAGGGTTGCACTGCGTAACAACACCCTCAACACTCCCCTCGTGTCGCGTTGCACCTAAACGCGATGCCTACATAGAGCACACGATGACCGCATTTAACGAGCTGGGCCTGAACGCCAAGCTCATACAAAATATTACGGCCAAGGGTTACGACACGCCCTCGCCGATTCAGGCCAAGGCTATTCCGCAGGTGCTGTCAGGTTGCGACCTGATGGCGGCCGCGCAAACCGGAACGGGCAAAACGGCTGCTTTTACCCTGCCCGTGCTCCATATGCTCAAGGGGGGTGCGCGCCCGGGGCCGAAAGACGTCAGTTGTTTGATTTTGACCCCTACGCGGGAGCTCGCGGCGCAGATCGCTGATGGCATCCGTGGCTACGGCGCGGGACTCAAACTGCATAGCCAAATGGTGTGTGGCGGCGTCAACATCCGACCGCAGATTCGCCATCTCGCGCGGGGCACAGATATTTTGGTCGCCACCCCAGGTCGCCTATTGGATTTGCTCGGGCAGGGTGCGGTGCGGCTCGACCACGTGAGGATGTGGGTGCTGGATGAGGCCGACAGGATGCTCGATATGGGCTTTATCCCCGCGATGCGCCGTATCCACGCGGAGTTGCCCAAAAAGCGCCAGACGCTGATGTTTTCCGCCACGTTCTCTCGCGAGATCGAGTCTTTGGCAGGTGAGTTCCTGCACCAGCCACAAAAAATTCAGGTCACGCCAGCCAATACCACGGTGAGCCTTATTGATCAGACTGTTTACCCTGTCGACAAAACGCGTAAGACAGATCTGTTGAAGCACTTGGTGACCAGTGAGCAATGGGGCCAGGTACTGGTTTTCTCTCGCACTAAGCATGGTGCCGACAAGATTTCCCGCCACCTCTCCAAGGCAGGGATTAGCAGCGACTCGATTCATGGCGATAAGACACAGGGCTCTCGCACCCGTTCGCTCAAGCAGTTCAAAGATGGCCGACTACAGGTGCTGGTGGCGACCGACATTGCCGCACGGGGGATTGATATTCAGCAGCTACCCCGGGTCGTGAACTTTGATTTACCCCATGTGGCGGAAGATTATGTACACCGCATCGGGCGAACAGGTCGTGCGGGAGAGGCGGGCATTGCGCTCTCGCTAGTGAGCGCAGACGAAGTGTCCCAGCTTCAGAAAATTGAGAGACTGATTAAAAAATCGATTCCCAGGGAAGAGATCGAGGGTTTTGAGCCTGAGCATCGTTTGCCGACCAAGCCAGTCAAATCCAGCGGGAAGCGCCCTACCAATAAAACCGGCGGTAAACGCCCTTCTAACAAGGCCAAGTCTGGCGCCAATAGGCATCGCGGTGGTCATGCAGACAAACGTCAAGGTGGACAGTCGGCAAAGTCTGGCGGCCGCAACCGGAAACCCGCTCGCGCCAGAGCCTAAACCCTGCCACTAGCGCGGCGCCCGTGGTAAAACGCAGTTGGCAACCTGACTGCGGATACGAACCGAGCGCGCTATGACTCCCAATACCTCAGCACCCGCCACCGAGACGCTGCAATATCTCAAGCAGTCTTATGGTGAGCTGGCTTGGCTCATTAACGCCCACGCCGCAAACCAGCCAGATCGTATTGCACTCGATGATGGCGAGGAGCGGCTGACTTGGAGCGAGACCGCGGCGCTGGTGAATCAGATCGCAGCCCAGCTGCAGGCTGAGGGCCTGCAAAAAGGTCAAGCAGTCTCCATACTCGGCACCACTACCATTCGCTACGCGCTGGTGTATCTCGGTGCCATTGCTGCGGGCGGCTGTGCCGCACCGCTAACCACCTCGGCAACCCCACAACAACTTGCCGCCATGATGACTGACAGTGGCGCAGGGCACCTGTTTATCGATCACATTAAGCGCGCGGAGCTCGCCGACAGTGGCGTCGCGTTGCCTTCCCTCAAGCACGTGATGATGGATGCACAGGACGACTCTGATGGCGCGCCGTTTTTGTTCGATTGGATGGCCGATGAGGGTGCGACACCTCTTGATGTCGAGACTGGCCCCAATGACCCCTACAACATCATTTATTCCAGCGGCACGACAGGCACGCCAAAAGGCATCGTGCACAGTCGCCAGATGCGTTGGTATCAGATGGCGGTGGGAGAGGAGAGTGGCTTGGGGATACCGGGTCAGGTGACGCTGCTGTCGACGCCGATGTACTCCAACACCACGCTGGGCATTTTTGTGGCCACCGTGGCCTATGGCGGTACCGCAGTGGTGATGCGCAAGTTCGATTGCGCGCGGTGGCTGGAGCTGGCTGAGCAGCATCGGGCAACGCACACCATTCTGGTGCCGGTGCAGTACCAGCGGTTGATGGATTTCCCGAAGTTTGATGAGTACGACCTGTCGAGCATGGCGCTCAAATACTGCACTAGCGCGCCGTTTTCGGCGGAGCTGAAAGCCGAGGTAGTGCGCCGCATGCCGGGTGCACTGATCGAGATCTACTCCATGACCGAGGGCGGTGTGGTGTGCCTGCTCCGCGCTGATACTAATCCCGACAAACTCCACACCGTGGGTATCCCTTGGGGCGGTAGCGAGGTCTTTACCATTGATGAGCAGCTGAATCGGCTGCCGGCGGGCGAGATTGGCGAGCTGGTAGGGCGATCGACCACGATGATGTCGGGCTACCAGAACCAGCCGGAAAAAACCGAAGAGGCCAGCTGGTACGACGCCAACGGCGAGCGCTGGCAGCGCATGGGCGATATTGGCCGCGTTGATGAAGAGGGCTTTGTCACCCTGCTGGGCCGCTCTAAAGACATGATCATTTCGGGCGGCTTTAACATTTACCCGCGGGATCTGGAGGATGCGCTCCTGAAACAACCCGAGGTGATGGACGCCGCCGTGATTGGCATTCCCTCCAAGGAGTGGGGCGAAACGCCGCTGGGGTTTGTGGTTGCGGCGGGCGGTGAGACGCTGGATCTCGCTGCAGTCTGCGCTCGCGCCAATGCCGAGCTGGGCAAAACCCAGCGTATTTCAGCGCTCAAGCAGCTCGATGAGCTGCCGCGGAGTCACATCGGTAAGATTCTCAAAACCGCGCTCCGCGAGCTGGTATCTGAGACTTGACCCTCTTTACTGCGCCACGTAGCGTGCAGGGTCCTTTTTACTGCTTCAGCGGTCACCAATAACGCAAAGGCGCGCCTACGCGCGTCACAGCCAGATGTTTCAGGAGAAAAACCATGGGTAATGCCTATATTGTTGATGCGTGCCGCACTCCCCGCGGCATCGGCAAGGTCGGGAAAGGCGCGCTCGCGCACTTACATCCCTCTTACTTGGGTTCCACCGTGCTTGCCGCGATGGCCGAGCGGAATAACCTCAACACTGCCGAGGTCGACGACATCATCTGGGGCACCTCATCTCAAACCGGCAAGCAGGGCGGCGATTTGGGAAGAATGGCGGCACTCAACGCCGGCTACGACGTGCGCTCCTCTGGCGTGACGCTGGATCGCTTCTGCGGCTCGGGCATTACCACTGTGAACCTCGCCGCGGCGCAGATCATGTCAGGCATGGAAGACCTCGTGATCGCAGGCGGCACCGAGATGATGAGTTATCACGGTCAGATTGCAGACCCCTCACAACCGCCCATGATTGATTCGGGCAACCTCGAGCTACGCGCCATGCACCCCCAGTCACAGCAGGGTGTCTGTGCCGATGCGATTGCCACCCTTGAGGGCATCGATCGTGATGCGGTGGATGATCTCGCGCTGGTCAGTCAGGCGCGCGCCGCGCAGGCGATTGCCGAGGGTCGCTTCGACAAGTCTCTGATTACGGTAAAAAATCCCGACGGTACAGTGGCCCTCGATCACGAGGAATTCCCTCGCCCCGAGACCACAAAAGAGGGTTTATCAGAGCTGAAAACCGTCTTTAGCGTGGTGCGGGATGTGCCGGTCGATGAGGCGGGTACCACCTATGGCGCACTCATCCAGCAGAAGTACCCCGAGATCACCGAGTTCAACCATATCCACCATGCGGGCAACTCCTCCGGTGTGGTCGATGGTGCCGCGGCGCTGTTACTGGCCTCTGAGGCCTACATGGAAAAAAGCGGCATGACGCCGCGGGCACGGATCGTGGCCACAGCCAACATGGGTGACTGCCCCACGCTGATGCTCAACGCCCCGGTGCCGGCGGCAGAGAAGGTTCTGATGAAAGCCGGGCTCACCAGAGACGATATCGATGTCTGGGAAATCAACGAGGCGTTTTCGGTGGTGGCTGAGCGCTTTATTCGCAAACTCGATTTGGATCGCGAGAAGGTCAACATCAATGGTGGTGCAATGGCCCTTGGTCACCCTATCGGCGCGACCGGGTCGATCTTGGTGGGCACGGCGCTCGATGAGCTCGAGCGGCAGAACGGCCGCTACGCGCTGATTACCATGTGCGCGGCGGGCGGAATGGCGCCGGCGATTATTATCGAGCGTGTTTAAAGGAACTGGTTAGGTGTTGCAGAAGCCCGGCAGCTGCCGGGCTTTTTTATGCCTAAGTTACGTCTGTTTCCTACTTGCGAACCAAATGAGCCACTGTTGCAGAGGCTTCTCGCTGCAGCACTCAGCCGGAGCATAATTCGGTGCGACAATCTTGAGGTATGGGACTGATTCATTGAGGTTGTTCGGGCGATCTCAATTCTGATCATGCTTTGTTGAGGCGTATCAGCTGCCTTGCCGCGACAAATCCCAAAAGGCTGCTCGCCCCGAAAAGACCGTAGTATATCTGGAAGCCTTGTTGGCCACTCCAGTTTGCCAGCGCCCAGGACTGCACCATTGGCACATAGATATCCGGGGTGTACGCGAGCAAACTGATCAGACCTACCGCAAGCCCACGAGTGCTAGCCGACACGTCGCACTCATCAAGCGTTGCCCAGAAGATGCCGCGGACCCCGTAGGTGAAAAGCCCGATCAGCAACACCATGGGGAACAACACCATCACCCCTGCGGTGGCGGGTAGCGAGGGAAGTAATGCCAGTAACCCTCCCGCAATCAGCATCAGGACCCCGAGAAAAGGAATGACGCGAAAGTAATCTCCGATAAAGCCCGCTAGCACGCCGCCGAGGGGACGCATCCAGAGTCTTCCTACCGTGATGGCCCCTACCGTCACGGCACTTAGCTGGAAGATGGATTGCAGTAACCCAGCCAATGAATAGGTCACCCAGAATATTTGATAGCCCACGAGAATAACGATTGCTGCCAGCCAGATTTTTTGATTTGTCAGCAGTTGTTTTAGGTCTCGGAACAGGCCGGAGATCCCGCGACTATTCGGGTCAGGCGGGGCCTCCATGTGAGAGGTTCTCAAGGCAAAAAATAGAATTGGCGTAAATCCAATCGCGACCAGACCGTAGAACCAAATCACTGCGGTCAGAGAGCCGCTAGTGCCCGTTCCTACACTATTCAGGAAGTAGGCAAAAACAGCCAGCCCAATGCTCGCAAGTAGCGCTTCAACTAAGCCTCGACCACTCTCCAATAAGCCGAAAAACCGGCCTTGCTGGTCGTGCGGCGCAAGCAGAGAAGTGCCTTTGATCAGCGCGCCCCAGAGCGTCAGTCCACTGGTGATTCCCCAGCCGATAAAAATGAGTTTGATCTGCGCGAACTCTGGGGCTGTGCTCAGCCAGAGTGCCAGGAACCCCGTACCGGCCATCGACAGGCTCATGAGCCAGCGGGTAGGGAGTTTGTCTGACAGCCACCCACTGGGGAGATAGGCTAAAAAGAAGACGATTCCTAAGATGGTGTGGCATTCACCGAGCTGGGCGCGAGTGATGTCGAAGGTCTCCAGCATAGACCCCTCGAAATTTTGGCGCATGTAGACCACGGGGTAGATGGTTCCGCTGCCAATAATCAGGAGAAGGAGTTGCACGTAACGTTGCTTCAGACTGGGTTGAGATGGGTCCGTTTTTTGATCAGCTGTGGTTGACGTCTCGATGACTGTCTCCTCGGTGTCAGGTACCGGGTTTGGTTCTGGACCTGAATCGGCACAGCCACAATGGCTGGAGTCTGTGTTGCGTGCAATATCGCACAACGCGAGGCAACCCGCCAAAAAGCGCAGCCTCAAAAAAGCAGAAAGCTCTTAAAATAGCGACTCAAACATTTGGTAGCACCAAACGGATTACTCAAAACAGGCTGAAGCCCGTTTTGTCCCTGCGGGCTTCGCGCCTATGGCGCTCGCTGTCAAATGCTCCTGCCGTCGCATTTGATCGAACTGCCGACCTCTACTTATGTGTAGGACGACTGGCCACACCAAGACTCGCTTGGACAAGGGAAGGCTGGCGCCAGCCTAGAGGCGAATAAATCTTAAAGTGGTCGATTGCTGGGACACTGAAATTATTTGGTCACCAATTCGTCACGGAATCATCACGAAACCATCATGTGGCGGTCATTTTAATAGCGCATTTTTGTCATCTTTGACTACGGGAAGTTGAGGATGCAAATGAAGCAAGTGGGAATGGCGATTGTGGCAACAGGAATTGCGTTGCTTTTAGGGGCCTGTGAGGGCGACGATGGGAAAGATGGACCGGCGGGCAGCCCCGGTGCCCCCGGCGCAGATGGGAGCCCCGGAGCGGACGGTTCAGATGGTCAGGACGCCAATGCTGCAGTGTCGTTAAGGTTGGTCGGGAGCACACCCGCGGTGGCTGAAAACTTTGACGAATCAGCGGCGGAGATTGTTGCGTATCACCCTGGCTCTAAAACAGCCTTTCTTGTGAATTCAAGTGCGAAGGCAGTCGATGTCGTAGATCTATCAGACGTGACGAGCCCGACCATTACCTTGCAGCTTGATGTGGCTGGCGACGTTGAAACGGCGGTCGCTGTTCTCTCAGCTGGTGATCTGGGCGGCGTCAACAGTGTCGATGTCAGCGGTGACCATATGGCCGTCGCCATTGAGGCGGACACCAAGCAGGACACGGGTTACATCGCTTTCTATAACGTAGACGGCACGTTCGTGTCGGCTGTGCCGGCGGGCGCGTTGCCAGACAAAGTCGGTTTTAGCCCCGACGGCAAGTATGCCGTGGTTGCCAACGAAGGCGAGCCTAACGACGACTACAGCAATGACCCTGAGGGCACGATTACGGTTATCGACGTATCCGGTGGTTTTGATATCCCGGTGGTCGCAACCGCTGACTTCAAAGATTTTAATGTCGGTGGCAGCAAGTCGCTGTCTGGTCCCGTCAGAGTCTCGGTAAAGGCTGAAAGCGTTGCTCAGGATCTGGAACCCGAGTTCATTGCGTTTTCTGACGACAGCGCCACCGCATACGCCACACTGCAAGAAAACAATGCAGTGGCGGTGATTGATTTAGCGTCCGCGGAGGTCACGACTGTTCTCGGCATTGGGTTTAAGGATTACGGACTGCCCGGCAACGAAATCGATGCCAGTAACAAAGACGGAGGCGTAAACCTTAAAAGTTGGTCCATCTTTGGCACTTATATGCCGGACGGCTTTGACAGTTACACGGTCAATGGGGTGACCTATCTCGTTACGGCCAACGAGGGCGATGGCCGTGAATACCTCTCAGATGCGACTGATGAGGCTGACTGTACCGCTCAGGGTGGCTTCTTGTTCGATGACGGAGACTGCTTCCACTATCTGGATGAAATTCGTGTCAAAGATTTGGACGCCAGTCAGTTCAGTGACGATTTGGTCGCGAAGCTGGGCTCGGATTTTCAGGATCAAGACAAGCTGGGCCGGCTAAAGATGATTACCGACCTGGGTCTGGAAGATGCTTCTGCCTGCACGACACTGGCGACGACCGGCCAGCCGATCTCCTACCCCGATGAGGCACCGGTATCGGGCTGTGTCTACGAGAATATCTACTCCTTTGGTTCTCGCTCTTTCACCATCTGGAACATGGATACTGGCCGGCCGGTATTCGATAGCGGCAGCGACTTTGAGGTCATCACTGCTAAACAGCTGGGCGGCTCCTTCAATGCCAGCAACGACAGCAACGAGGGCGATGATCGGTCCGATGACAAGGGCCCCGAGCCAGAGGCGGTTGAAATTGCCACGATCGATGGCAATACCTTCGCCTTCGTCGCGCTTGAGCGCGTTGGCGGAGTGATGGTGTACAACATCAGTAACCCGCAGGGTGCGGAGTTTGTGCAGTACGTCAATCCTAGGGACTTCACTGTGGACGACGATGCGGTTGAGGCAAACCTGGCGGGCCCACTTGGCCCCGAGGACATCAAATTCATCACACAAGATGGGGAGATGTACTTATTGGTTTCTAACGAGGTGTCTGGAACTCTCTCGGTGTACAGCGTCTCAGCGCTGTAAGTCGCTACTTAGGCAAGATAAGAGCCCGCCTTGCGCGGGCTTTTTTAGACCAGTCTGAGGGTTGTACCTTCTGAAAGTGGTTGTGCACTCTTTGACGTGGCTGGGTGTATCCACATCATGTTGAGACCCTCGCTAGCAGAAAAAAGCGCTGATGCTGCCTCCTCTTTAGAGAAACCTTCAGCCAGGTACTGCTCAACGACTCTGGCCGAGCTGTAGCAGGGGATTGAGTCTCCGTTTTCGTCGATTACCACTCCCATTAAAGCCGATTCCCAACTGCTTAAAACATCGTCTTGCGGCCCCGTCGTGTCGAGCACCAGCTCATCCAGAAGATCGATAGTATCGGCGTAATGTTTTGATTCCTTGGTCAGTTTGAACTGAATCAAAGACGTGATGATTTTGCCCAGTAATTCATCGTGCACTTGGCTTTCCCTAGGCAGCGGCTTTGCCATCTTCAATGCCAACCAGCTCTTCTACTGTACCCAGGGCCAGCAACAGATCTCTATCGTCGCGACAACGGTGCCAGCGGCAAAGCCGATCGACGATTTGGTTGCGCATATATAGTGCTTCTGCCGCGAGAAGTTTCTTGCTGAGTTCGTCAGATTTCATAGTGTCCCCCAATGCGTTTTAACGCATTCATATTTAAGTTGGCGCTACGGTAATCCACTTCACCTATCAAAGCAGAGCCTCACGTAACTATTTTCGAAAAGGCTCCGCCAGAGGCAGAGCTAATTGGCCTTATTTTTTTGTTGCCCATGTGTTGTGGGCTTACCGCGGCCCATTGGATCGAGGCCTGATACACCATCTGGTATCTGGTCGATTTCATGGCCAGCGCTCAGGAACGCTTCAGTTTCCTCAGCTATCTCACCACGCTTTGCTTCAGACGACGTTTTCAGAATTTTCTTCTTTATCACTTGGCACAGCCTTCTCAGTTTTTCTATCGCGTTTAGCTTCTTTCTTTTTTTGCTTGGCAATCTCGCGCTGCCTTTTTTCAAAAGAGTAATTGGTCTTCCTCATTTCTGAGGCTCTAACAAGGCGGCAAAAACTTGAAGGGATACAGTGATGTCGTTGACTCCTATGGTGGTGATGACCATCCGCACATAGAGAGTCAGATAGAGGGGACTGTGGACAGTGTAGCACTAACCACCTGCGTAACCATCCGTAACAGCCAAATACGCTATCCAACCCTCTGGGGAAGGAGAAGGAATAGCTGATCATTGCGCTTCTGCGGCAGTGTCCGCGTACAAAAATATGTCAAAACGCACGATTTTGGAAAAAATAAAGTTCAACGAAAACAGCAGCTTAAAAAATTGGAAGGATCAGCCAGATTCGAATCGCCGACCTCGCTTCTGAGGGCTTGATAACCGAAGGCTATCACTTATTTCGAAAGGTGCTGTCACCCGATGGCTTCTGAAAACGCTATGCTCCGGGCCAATTTTACTGGTTCACATAGTTTGGAAGTGTGAAATGTTGTGTCGCATGACTTTGCTGTCTTTGTCGTTGCTCGCTTTTACCTCAGGACATGCAACGGTAAATCCGATTGATGAGGATCAGCTGGGCGGCTGGTACATGTATTTCTTTTCCAAAGATTTTGCAAAGAGTCGCTTGGGAGTGCAGGGTGACATTCAATATCGCACCTGGGATGGGGGCGGCGATCTTGAGCAGCTTCTTATCAGAGGGGGGCTGACCTATCGACCAAGCGAACTACCCGGAAAGTATACGCTGGGTGTTGCGAACATCACTTCGGGCGAGTTTGGCGCATCCGATCAAACCCAAACTGAGACCCGGTCTTATCAGGAGGCTTTGGTTCCACAAAGATTGGCAGACCGGCTTTATCTAAAGCATCGAATGAGGCTTGAGCAACGTTGGGTGAACGGCCAGGACTTCAGAACTCGATTCCGTTATGCACTCTTTGCCAACGTACCGCTGAACCAGCCGGATCTTACGTCTGGCGCCTGGTACCTTTCGCTATATAACGAGATCTTTATCAACGGCGAGACCAATATAGGAGAGGGTAAAGAGGTCGATATATATGACCGCAATCGATTCTATGCTGCGCTGGGTTATAAGTTCAGTGATTGGGGACAGGTGCAAGCAGGTTATATGCAGCAGCATACCAACGCTGTGAACAAAGGGCAGTTTCAGCTGAGCCTCCACTACGCTTTCTAGCGCCCACGCTATTGGCGAAGGTTTGTCATTTGGTAGGACCAGGCGGATTCGAACCGCCGACCTCTACCATGTCAAGGCCGATTGGCCGCACCAAGACACGCGTGGACACCTGATAATCTACACCGAAGACTGTGGTTCAGGAAATATGTCTG
>CBFHSJ010000047.1:13282-15024 GCA_965658485.1 Luminiphilus sp. | reverse complement strand
CCAAGGAGCGGATAGCGTGATCGCGTTTTCCTCGGGCAATCACGGTATTGGCGTCGCTTATGCCGCGCAATGCCTGGGGATGAGCGCGACGATTGTGGTGCCTCATGATGCGCCTGAGGCCAAGATTGATCGTATTCGTCGCCTCGGAGGCAAAATTGTCTGGTACAACCGGCTGTCAGAGGACCGGGAGGAAGTTGCGAATACCCTTCAAGATAAAACCCCCGCACCACTGGTAAAGCCCTACGATGACTGGCACACCATTGCAGGTCAGGGCACATGTGGCGCTGAAGTCATCGCACAGGTTCCGGCGGCCATCGACACAGCCATCATCTGTACGGGCGGTGGCGGGCTGACCGCTGGGACCGGTACCTATCTCAAATCACACTATCCCGACATCCGCATCGTCACCGCTGAACCAGAGGGCTGGCACGACCATTACCTATCTTTCCAAGGTGGCAAGCGGGTCGAAGCCCCTGGCGATGGCACGAACTGGTGTGACGGCCTGCTAGCGCCGATCCCCGGGGAGCTGACTTTTTCCATCAATCAGGCAAATGATGCTGAAGGTTTATGCGTATCCGATGAGCGGGTTGCAACGGCCATGAAGACCGTATGGCAATGCCTTGGCATCAAGCTGGAACCCAGCGGCGCCGTCGCGCTGGGGGCGCTGCTAGCGCGGCCCGAGTTATTTCAGGGGCAGCGAGTACTGGTGTCGCTTACTGGCGGCAATGTTGATGACCAGCGATTTGCTGCGTGCTTGGCTTTAGCTGGGTAATCCCGACAGCCAGATCATCAGGGCCACCAACGCAACGCTGATCAGCGCGGTGGCGGCAATTGCGTCGGCTGCGCCGTCTTCAAGGTTACTTTTCGACATCAAAGTTCTCCCCGGTCACCTCACATGAGGGATCGCACTAGGATTAAAGGGCATCTGTTGACCACACGCCCTTGCGGGCGGCGCGATTGTAACGGTTATCTGGCTCGTTTCTCCAGTCGTTGTGAGTACATTGTGCTGATTCACCGGCCAATGAATGGACTGTGCCAAAATAGGCCCGCAGGAGGATTTCTACCCAACCGACAATCGCGGCCTTCATCCTCCTCGTCGCCACCAAAACGAGACAGGATGATTCATGGACACAGGCATCACCTTTACCTTTGCCGCCATTTTTCTTGGTGCGGCAGTGCTGTCATCGATTGCCCTCTATGCCCGGCAACCCATCATCATTGCCTACATTGCGCTTGGTGTGGCGCTGGGCCCCTTCGGCTTGGGCGTGGTATCCGACATGGAACTGGTGTCTGGCGCCGGCCACGTCGGCATTATTTTTCTCCTGTTTCTACTCGGGCTCGATATGAAACCGATCGCCCTGTGGAACAGTCTGCGCCAATCAACTCTGGTCGCCCTGATCAGCGCGGCAGTGTTTGCTGCAGCAGGTTATGGTTTGAGCCGACTGTTTGGGTTCAGTGGAATGGATGCTCTGCTGATTAGCGCGGCGCTGGTCTTCTCGTCGACGATCATTGGCATCAAGCTGTTACCGACGACGGTACTGCATCATCGTCACCTCGGTGAGCTCATGATCGCCCTGCTCCTGTTCCAAGATCTGCTCGCCATCATTGTTTTGGTAATGATAGAAAGCGCGGACGGAGAAAAATCAGGCCTAGTGGCCCTTTTCTGGCCGTTACTGACACTGCCCCTACTAGGGCTTGTTAGCTGGCTGAGTGTCCGAGCGGTTTTGCTGCCGCTCATCAAG
>CBFHSJ010000047.1:0-13183 GCA_965658485.1 Luminiphilus sp. | reverse complement strand
CGGCCGTTACTGACACTGCCCCTACTAGGGCTTGTTAGCTGGCTGAGTGTCCGAGCGGTTTTGCTGCCGCTCATCAAGCGTTTTGATCGCTATCACGAATATATCTTTCTGCTGTCGATCGGATGGTGCCTTGGCATGGCTGAACTGGCCATCTGGATGGGGCTATCTGCTGAGATCGGCGCCTTTATCGCGGGTATCAGTATCGCCAGTAGCCCTATCGCTCAGTACATCGCCATCAGCCTCAAGCCGTTGCGAGATTTCTTTCTTGTGGTTTTTTTCTTTTCTGTCGGGAGCGGTCTCGACATGGCGCTACTCCCGGAGGTGGCACTCCCTGCGGTGGTCATCGCCACCTTGTTCCTAGCGCTCAAGCCTGCGGTATTCCACCTGCTTGTCCGCGGCGTGTTTGACGAGCCCAAACTGAGCTGGAATCTAGGTCTGCGGCTAGGCCAGTGTAGTGAGTTCGCCCTTCTCATTGCATTCTTGGGGCTGTCAAAAGGTCTGCTTGGGGGGGCAGCCGCGACGCTCATTCAGGCGGTTACTGTCATCACCCTGCTGATTTCGTCTTATCTGGTCGTGCTGGCATTACCGAACCCGATTGCGATCAAGGAATCATTGCGCCGCGACTGATTCAGCTATCAGTGCTGTCTGGGCTGTGGGGCATGAGAAACCGCCGACAGGCGTCGGCGGTGGAGAAGTCTTAACTAGATCGCAGCCTCAAGCTCGGGCAGCGCCTCAAAGAGATCCGCTACCAGGCCGTAGTCCGCAACCTGGAAGATCGGCGCGTCCTCGTCCTTGTTAATTGCCACGATAACCTTGCTGTCCTTCATGCCGGCAAGGTGCTGAATGGCTCCTGAAATACCCACTGCGATATACAGATCCGGGGCCACAATTTTACCGGTCTGGCCTACCTGATAATCGTTAGGCACAAAGCCGGCATCAACGGCGGCTCGAGAGGCGCCGATCGCCGCATTCAGCTTGTCAGCAATGCCTTCCAGCAGACTGAAGTTGTCGCCGTTTTGCATGCCACGGCCGCCTGAAATCACGACCGCCGCTGATGTCAGTTCTGGGCGATCGGAAACAGCTACTTCCTCGCGGATAAATTGTGAGACACCAGCGTCATGCGCCGCGGAGCACGCCTCTATCGTCGCGCTGCCGCCTTCGGCCGGCACCGCATCGAAAGCTGTGGTCCGAACAGTGATCACCTTTTTAGGTGCTGTCGATTGCACGGTGGCTATGACATTGCCCGCATAAATAGGCCGCGTGAAGGTGTCAGCACTGTCAACGGAAAGAATATCGGAGATTTGGCCAACGTCGAGTAGTGCCGCCACGCGCGGCATAATGTTTTTGCCGTTCGCCGTAGAAGGAGCCAGAAGGTTGTCATATTCAGCACCCAATTCTGCGACCAATAGACTCACATTTTCGGCCAGCTGATGTTCATAGGCAGCGTTATCCGCACAAATCACCTTGGCGACACCCGGCACCAGCGCTGCCGCGTCAGCAGCGGCACCACAACCAGCCCCCGCGACCAGAATATCCACGTCTCCACCCAGCTCAACGGCTGCTGCAACCGCATTGAGCGTCGCCGTCTTCAAAGACGCGTTGTCGTGCTCTGCAATAACCAATGTTTTCATCAGATCACCTTTGCTTCGTTTTTCAGTTTGTCGACTAGCTGAGAGACATCCTCTACTTTTATGCCCGCCGCTCGCTCGGGAGGAGGCGCCACACCCACTTGCGTGACGTGAGATTGAATAGCCACGGAGAGCTGCTCGGGTGTCAGCGTCTCCAGCGGCTTCTTCTTAGCTTTCATGATGTTCGGCAACGATGCATAACGAGGCTCGTTGAGGCGTAAATCTGTCGTGATGATAGCCGGCAGCGTCAACGAGACAGTTTGCAGGCCACCGTCTACCTCTCGCACCACCTCGACAGCGCCCTCTCCAATCTTGACCTCTGAGGCAAAAGTGCCTTGCCCCATCCCGGTCAGTGCACCCAGCATTTGGCCGGTCTGGTTGTTATCGCCGTCAATCGACTGCTTACCCATGATGACCAGGTCCGGAGATTCCTGATCGACCACCCCTTTAAGCAGCTTGGCAATGGCCAGCGGTTCGGGCCTGCCCTCCACCTCTACATGTACACCTCGATCCGCACCCAGCGCCAAAGCGGTACGGATTTGCTCCTGGCAGCTGCTTTCGCCCACTGACACGGCAACAATCTCGGTCACTGTGCCCGCTTCTTTTAGCCTGACGGCCTCTTCAACTGCGATTTCGCAAAATGGGTTGATCGCCATCTTGACGTTATTCAGATCAACGTCCGTGCCATCTGCCTTCGCTCTGACCTTGACGTTGTAATCGACCACGCGTTTTACCGCGACCAATGCTTTCATGGTGTCTCCAGATAATTCCAGATCTTTGTGTAGATTGTTTGCTGCCGCTTACGGGGCTGTTTCTCACTCATCGACTCGCAAGGACCGCTCAGGGCCGTCTCTGGACCCTTTTTAAACGCCGGGCACCACTGGGATCCCCCACGCCTGTATCACCTTGCAAACCTGCTAGTACGGCCCCGTTAGTGTATCATGCCGCCGCAAAGTAAAGCACTCAACAGTTCCGGATTCTAATGGATTTCGGTGATGTTGGAGATTACCGACGAGCCGCTAGAAAAGTCGCGAGGTGTGGTGTGGAAAGAGAGTCGATGGAGTTTGACGTAGTCGTAGTCGGAGCGGGCCCTGCCGGCTTGTCTGCGGCAATTCGACTGATGCAACTGGCCGAGTCTGAAGGACGTGAGACCACGGTGTGCGTCGTGGAAAAAGGGTCCGAGGTAGGCGCGCACATTCTTTCCGGTGCGGTACTCGAGCCCCGGGCCCTGAATGAGCTATTACCTGATTGGCAAGACCGCGGTGCGCCGCTCAACACCTCGGTAACGGGCGATACGTTCTACTTCTATACCGGCCAGGAGAGTGCAATCAAACTACCGGGATTCGCCATCCCACGGCCCACTCACAATGAAGGCAACTATATTGTCTCTATGGGTAATGTTTGTCGCTGGCTGGCCGAACAGGCAGAGGGCATGGGCGTAGAGATCTATCCCGGTTTTACGGCAGCTGAAATTCTGTTTGATGAGGCGGGGAATGTTAAAGGCATCGCGACGGGCGAGATGGGTGTCAGCGCCGATGGAACGCAAAAAGACAGCTACGTGCCCAGCATGGAACTACACGCGCGCTACACAGTGTTTGCCGAAGGCTGTCGTGGGCACCTCGGCAAACAGTTGATCGCGCATTTCAGCCTCGATGAAGGCAAAGATCCGCAACATTATGGCATCGGCATTAAAGAAGTCTGGAAAATTGACCCTGACAAGCACCAAGAAGGTCTGGTGGTACATGGTATTGGCTGGCCACTCTCGGAATCTAACTCCAGCGGCGGCGCGTTTCTTTACCACGCCGAAAATCACGAGGTCTATCTGGGTCTGATTGCCGATCTCAACTATAGCAATCCGCACCTCAGTCCGTTCGAGGAGTTCCAGCGCTGGAAAACCCATTCAAAGACCCGAGAAGTCCTCGAGGGTGGTGAGCGCATCGCCTACGGTGCACGTGCGCTGGCCAAGGGTGGGCAAAACTCGCTCCCTCAAATGGCCTTTCCCGGGGGGGTCTTAGTGGGGTGTGATGCAGGTACGCTGAACAGCGTCAAGATCAAGGGCAACCACACTGCCATGAAGAGCGGCATGCTGGCGGCAGAGAGCATTATGGCTGGGCTGCAGAGTGAGGCACCGCCTGCCCTGCTCGCTGATCTGGCGGGCAGAATCAGGGATTCTTGGTTAGGCAAGGAACTGCACAGCGCCCGCAACTTCTCGGGCTTCATGCACAAGTTTGGCACCTTACTGGGTGCGGCGATGGTTTGGGTCGACCAGAATCTGTTCGCGGGCCGACTGCCCTTCACACTACACGACACGAAGCCTGATCATGCTTGCCTTAAGGAAGCGGCCTCAGCAACGGTGATCGAATACCCCAAACCCGATAACAGCATTACCTTTGATCGGCTTTCCTCAGTATTTATGTCCAATACCAACCACGAAGAGGACCAGCCGTGCCACCTCACGCTGAGGGATAGCTCAATCCCGATCGCAGTGAACCTGCCGAAGTATGCCGAACCGGCTCAGCGTTACTGCCCGGCGGGAGTCTATGAGATCGTTGAAGACGCCGAAGGGCCGCGCTTTCAGATCAACGGGCAAAACTGTGTCCACTGCAAAACCTGCGATATCAAAGACCCCTCGCAAAACATCACCTGGGTGACCCCGGAAGGCTTTGGCGGGCCAAACTATCCTAATATGTAAGACGAGGATTCAGCCCAAGAAGAACTTGGCTCCGCCGCTGGTAATGCTGTGGTCGTCATCAGCGAGGCCGACCAGCCGGTACCAAGCTGCTCTGGAGCATAAAGCTGAGAGCCCGTGGGGAAGCTCGATATAGGCCGCACCGGCCGCCTTTTGCTCCAGCTTGAGGGGATACTCGGCGCCCACAGGAAATACGCCGCCGGCATTGAGCTCGGCCAATAGCTGAGCACTCTCTCCCGATTCATCCCATTGCATATCGGTGATCATCAAGGGATGCAGCGCGACATCGACGCGGCATTTCTCGACAGGGGTTACTAGATAGTACTCACCGTCGGCCTCGCGACGAAGAATTCCTGCAAACAACTGCCACAGTTCAGGCCGCTTGATCATCGCGCCCTCGTGATACCAGGTTCCATCTGACGAGATGGCCATGTCAATGTCGCCGCAGTAGTCAGGTTGCCACAGATTGAGCGGCGCAGGGTGGCGTCCATTTACGGAAAGCACGCCCTCTTTACGGCTGACCGCGTGGTGTCTGTCAGGGACCTGACCCAACAGTTCCTCCAGTGAACCGCCCTGTTCAGCGCCTCCGCTCACCATGCTTGAAGCCCGCCGTTGGCCAGCGCCGACTCAGCGAATGACAATGTCGGCTACGTTGCGCTGATGAACCAGAAACTCATCGAAGCTAAGCCGCTGCTGTTCACCGCTGCGGAGATCAAACAACTGCTGTGCCTCGGCGCTGCTCAACGCTGCTACATCGCCGGGATTCACTCGGGCCAACTGGACCAGCGCGTAGCCCTCTCCGGGCACGGACACTGTGCGCAACCGCCCTGTTTGACCCTGCGGCATGGCGAAAGCCGTCTCCAGCACTGGCTGCGGGAGCTGGCTAGTTAAACGTGTCGCAGCCAGTTCCACCCGCCACTCCATACCCAAGGCGATGGCTGCGCTCTCCATGGACTCACCTGACGCCAGCAAAGCCTCGGTGCGCGCTGTCATGTCCGCCAGCGCCGCCGCCTCAAGCTCTGTTCTCAGGCCTCGCCGCACCTCACTTTCGACCTCATCAAAAGGCGCGATTTGCGGATCCCGAACGTCCCGCACCCGAACCACAACAAACCGCTGTCCAGGTAACTCCAGTACCTCGCTATTGTTACCTGACACCTTCACATCATCTGAGAAAGCGAGCTCCCTCAGACGCACATCAGAAAACAGGTCCGCGCCCTCGCCCAGTGAAAACGGTTCTGAAACACGCACCTCGGCGCCGATCGCCACCGCCAGGCCTGAGAGATCCGGCGCATTGAAAGCGAGGTCTCTCAGCTCTTCGACCGCGATCAACAGATCACGCTCAGCCTCTGCGGCTTCTATTGATGCGCGAAGCTCCTCTCTCACCGAGGCGTAATCGACTGAATCCCCTGCGATGCGCTCCTCTAGACGAATGAAATGGGTGCCCGCGTCAGTTTCGACCGCCGCGGAAATATCACCCGGTTCCATCAGCGCTGCGATAGCAGTCTCCATTTGATCAGGAAAAGCAGAACCATCTGTAAAACCCAGCTCGCCGCCTAGGCTGGCTGATCCCAAGTCGTCCGATAGCTCAGCCGCCAAATCAGCAAAATCCTCTCCGCGCCCGATCCGCTCCGCTGCCTCCGCTACCCGCTGCCCATAGGCAGCATCAGATTCGGCACCTTCTTGAATCAGCAAGATGTGGGAGACCCGCGCCTGCTCCACGACCTCGTAATCATCCTTCACGGCCTCATACTGCTCTTCCACCACCGACTCATCCACTGACACCGCAAAGTCGGCTGGATCGAGCAGAATGTAGTCAACCACCACCTGCTCCGGGTTAAAAAACGCGGCCTCATTCTGCCGGTAGTAATTTTGCAGCGCCGCATCAGAGAGGTCCTCGTCGGACACCAGCCCTGATTCAGGAATCACGAGGTAGCGGACGTCGCGCTCCTCTGCAATGAGATTAGCCGCTGCCGCAAGCTCTGCTTGAGTGGCAAATTCGGTCTCGCTAATCGCGGTCTGTAACTGGGTCAGCACAATGTCCTCTGCCTGCGCTCGGCGAAATCGCTCAGGCGTGTAACCCGCACCGGCCAGAACGCTTTTGTAGGTATCGGGAGAAAACGAGCCATTGAACTGGAACGCCTCAATCGAGGTGATTGACTTGCCTACCTGAGCCTCGGATGCCACCAGATTCAATGCAGTGCTTTTCTGCAGTAGCAGGGCACGCTGGATCAGGGATTGAAGTGCTCTGGGCTGCAATCGATCGTCGTCCAGCAACGAGGGATCAATATCGTCGCCCAGCACACTGACCAATTGGCGTTTTTGCTGCGTGATCGCCTCCTGCAACGCAAACGGCGTGATTTCTTCGCCATTGACCTCAGCAACCGATGTTCCCGAGCCGCCGGGCAGAAGAGTCTCCAGACCAAAAGCGGCGAAGGACAGCACAATGAGGCCAATAATCACCTTTGCAGCGGTGCTTTGGGTGCTCTGACGCATGGACTGAAGCATAGTAGTGAGGCTCTTTTACGGTTGGTTGAAATCGAAAGGGCTAGACAAAAAGAAGGCGCACAATGGCGCCTTCTTTGCAGCCGCCCCAAGACGGCAAACCAGGTTCAGTTACTTATTAACGGCATCCTTTAACGCCTTGCCTGCTTTGAACCCTGGTGTGTTCGAGGCCGCGATCTGGATGGTCTCGCCCGTACGCGGATTGCGTCCCTGACGCGCCGCTCGCGCCTTCACGGAAAAAGTTCCGAAGCCTACCAGCGATACACTGCCGCCTTTTGACAGCGCGCCAGTAATAGCGCCAATCGCAGCATCGAGTGCGCGACCGGCAGAAGCTTTGGAAAGATCCGCGTCTGCGGCGATGGCGTCGATCAAGTCATTTTTGTTCACGTTGTTACCCCTCGAGTATTTTGAGCTGAATATTCACCGGCGCGTATTCCGCCGCCTCGCGATAGCCTACTCCTGCCGTTAGGTGTGGTCAACGCTGAAACGCTTGAAATCAGTGGGATCTGGGCCGATTTGCATCCTTAGGTTCTTGACCTGTTTCATCGCCCCGTCCGAAATTTTCAGAGCCTGCGAGATAGGCATCATCATCGAGAGGCTCGGGCAGGCGCTCGAGCGCGATTGCCAGCACCTCATCGATCCATTTGACCGGCCGGATATCCAAATTTTCCTTAATGTTATTAGGCACTTCCTGTAGGTCTCGCTCGTTTTCATGGGGGATTACGACCGTGCCGATACCTCCCCGGCGGGCCGCCAACAGCTTTTCTTTCAGCCCGCCAATGGGCAGCACTTCTCCGCGGAGTGTGATTTCGCCTGTCATGGCGACGTCAGCTCGAACGGGAATTTCGGTAAAGCTACTGACCAGTGCAGTGCACATCGCAATGCCGGCGCTGGGGCCATCCTTAGGTGTCGCCCCCTCAGGGACATGAATATGCATATCGCGCGTGTCATGGAAACGCGCAGGAATACCTAACGTTTGAGACTTGGCTCTCACAACGGTGTTAGCAGCCTGAATCGATTCTTGCATCACCTCCCCCAGAGAACCGGTTTTCACCACGCGACCCTTGCCCCGTGTCGATGCTACTTCCACCGTCAGGAGTTCGCCGCCGACTGATGTCCAGGCTAGACCCGTGACTTGGCCGACCTTGTTTTCCTTCTCAGCCGTGCCGAAGTTGAATTTCCTCACGCCGAGAATATCCGGCAGTGAATCCGGGCTAATGGTCTGCCCCGACTCCCGCTCGCCAAGGGCAAAAGCCTTGACCATCTTGCGACACACCTTGGCAATCTGGCGTTCCAACGCCCTCACCCCAGCCTCGCGGGTGTAATAGCGGATGATGTCCAGGCAGGCCTCTTCAGAAAGGTCGATTTCATCTGACTTAAGTCCATTCAGCTTGGTCTGCTTAGGTATCAGATACCTCTGGGCAATATTGAGTTTCTCGTCCTCCGTGTAGCCTGGGATGCGAATCACCTCCATCCGATCCAGCAGCGGTCCGGGGATATTCATCGTGTTGGAGGTGCAGACAAACATCACGTCTGAAAGATCGTAATCGACTTCGAGGTAATGGTCGTTGAATGCGTGATTCTGTTCGGGGTCAAGCACCTCCAGCATGGCAGAGGCCGGGTCTCCACGGTGATCCATCCCCATTTTGTCGATCTCGTCCAGCAGGAAAAGGGGATTTTTCACACCGGCCTTGGACATCTTTTGCAGCAGCTTTCCTGGCATGGAGCCAATATAGGTCCGTCGATGGCCTCTGATCTCCGCTTCGTCGCGAACACCACCCAGCGCCATCCTGATGAATTTTCGGTTCGTTGAGCGGGCAATAGACTCGCCCAAAGAAGTTTTACCCACGCCCGGTGGCCCCACGAGGCAGAGCACGGGGCCTTTCAATTTTCGCACGCGTTTTTGCACGGCCAAGTACTCGAGAATGCGTTCCTTGACTTCCTCGAGTCCAAAATGGTCCTCGTCCAACACAGTCTGCGCGCGCTTCAGATCGTGGCGGACTTTGCTGCGCTTGGACCATGGGATACTGACCATCCAGTCGAGGTAGCCCCGCACTACAGACGCCTCGGCCGACATCGGTGACATCATCTTCAGCTTGCTCAGCTCAGCGTTGGCTTTCTCTAACGCCTCCTCCGGCATGCGAGCTTCTTTGATCTTGTTCTGTAATTCATCGACTTCATTCGGCGCGTCATCCATCTCACCGAGCTCTTTCTGAATCGCCTTCATTTGCTCGTTCAGGTAGTACTCACGCTGGCTTTTTTCCATCTGCTTTTTGACCCGACCGCGGATGCGCTTTTCGACCTGAAACAGGTCAATCTCCGCGTCCATCAAGGACTGAAGGTGCTCGAGTCGCCCTTGGACATCAGCGATCTCCAAAATGCGCTGCTTCTCTTCAAGGTCAACGCCCATATGGGCCGAAATAGTGTCCGCAAGGCGACCGGGTTCATCTATGCCAGAGAGGGAGGTCAGTACTTCGGCAGGCACTTTTTTGCTCAAGCCAACGTATTTCTCGAATTGTTCTACCGTCGCCTTGACCAGCGAGGCGGCGTCACGCTCCGACAGGGGGTCGGCCTCAATTTCTCTAACCGAGGCCACCGCAAACTGCTCGTCGTCGTCAATGGCCAACACTGCAGCACGGTAGCTGCCCTCAACCAGCACCTTAATCGTGCCATCGGGTAACTTGAGTAGCTGAAGGATATTGGACACAGTGCCCACCTGATAAAGATCGTCGACGCCGGGCTGATCATCAGACGCGTTCCGCTGCGCCACCAGCAGCACCTGCTTATTGTCAAGCATGGCGTGCTCCAAGGCTTCGATCGATCGCTCGCGACCGACAAACAGCGGCAGCACCATGTGGGGGTATACAACCACGTCACGCAGCGGCAGCAAGGGCAATTGGTGATCTTGATCAATCATCTTCTACTCCATTCCTATTACCAATATGAGGGCTCAGTGCTGCCTTTTAAAGCCCACGGACACAAATAAGTACCCATAACGGGTCGAGATGGATTGATTGGGCCGCCGGGGGAGCGGCGCAGACTCGCTAGTCTTCGGCACCCGCCGCGGCGGCAGTGGGAGTCTCGTAGACCAAGAGAGGCTCCGAATCGCCTTTGACCACCGATTCGTCGACGACAATCTTCACCACGTCGGGAGTCGAGGGGATGGTGTACATGGATTCAAGCAGAATGCCTTCAAGGATTGACCGAAGTCCCCTGGCGCCTGTCTTGCGCTCCATGGCTCGCTCGGCGACAGCCTGCAGGCCGTCTTCCCGAAAATCGATCTCCACGCCCTCCATTTCAAACATCTTGGCGTATTGCTTGGTCAACGCGTTGCGCGGTTCTGTAAGGATCCTGATCAGTGCCTCCGCATCGAGTTCTTCGAGAGTGGCGATGATCGGCAGTCTGCCCACAAACTCTGGAATCAGGCCGTACTGCACCAAATCCTCTGGCTGCAGGTCAGACAGTGCCTCGCCGAAGTTGCGGGTTTCGTCCTTGCTTTTTACCTCAGCGCCGAATCCGATACCGCCTTTTTCAGAGCGATTGCGGATGACTTTATCGAGTCCAGCGAAGGCCCCGCCACAAATGAAAAGGATATTGCTGGTATCAACCTGCAGAAACTCCTGCTGCGGGTGCTTGCGTCCTCCCTGAGGCGGCACTGAAGCTACCGTGCCCTCAATTAACTTGAGCAGTGCTTGCTGCACACCCTCGCCTGAGACATCCCGCGTGATCGACGGGTTATCTGACTTTCTCGAAATCTTGTCTATTTCGTCGATATAAACGATCCCCATCTGGGCGCGATCCACGTCGTAGTCGCACTTCTGGAGCAGTTTCTGAATGATATTTTCCACATCCTCACCGACGTACCCTGCTTCGGTCAGCGTGGTGGCATCAGCAATAGTAAAAGGCACGTCCAACAGTCTAGCCAGCGTCTCGGCAAGTAACGTCTTTCCCGAGCCGGTAGGGCCCACCAGCAGGATGTTGGACTTGCTGAGCTCAACATCTTCGGCGCCATGCGATGAGGGCGAGGCATTACGTAACCGCTTGTAGTGGTTATATACCGCGACCGCGAGTACGCGTTTGGCCTTCTGCTGGCCAATTACGTACTGGTTGAGGATATCGCTAATTTCTGCGGGGATGGGCAGCTTAGTATTATCGCCCTCAGTGCCCGCCTCCTGAATTTCCTCGCGGATAATATCGTTGCAGAGGTCGACACATTCATCGCAGATAAACACAGACGGGCCCGCAATAAGCTTACGTACCTCATTCTGGCTCTTGCCGCAGAATGAGCAATATAACAATTTGCCGTTATCGCCGGAGGTATTTTCGTCCGTCATGAAGTGTCCTGATACTGCCGCTACCCACCGCTAACCTTGATACGTTTCACGGGACTTTGCAAGTCACGGTGGTGGCGCGGTCTGGGTCTTCTAGCGACTGGTGATGACCTCGTCGACCAGGCCGTATTCCACGCTCTGCTCGGCGCTCATAAATCGGTCTCGCTCGGTATCGCGCTCGATCACTTCCATTGTTTGGCCCGTATGATCAGCCAGGAGGCTATTCAACCGCTCACGGAGAAACAGAATCTCCTTGGCCTGAATTTCAATATCGGTCGCCTGCCCCTGAGCGCCGCCGCTGGGCTGATGGATCATAGTGCGGGCATTGGGCAGGATGAAGCGCTTACCATTGGTGCCGCCGCTGAGCAAAAAAGCGCCCATGGATGCTGCCTGGCCAATGCACATGGTGCTCACATCGGGCTTGATGAAGCGCATCGTGTCGTAAATCGACAGACCGGCCGTCACCGAGCCACCGGGGCTATTGATGTAAAGATGCACGTCCTTATCGGGGTTCTCGGATTCCAGGAAAAGGAGCTGCGCGACGATCAGATTCGCCATGTGATCCTCAATCGCGCCAACGATAAATATCACCCGTTCCTTGAGGAGCCGCGAGTAAATATCGAAAGAGCGTTCCCCGCGAGACGTCTGCTCGATCACCATCGGCACTAAGCCGAGAGCCTGCGGGTCCTGATCGAAACCTGACTGTTCCATGCTCATTCCTTTTGGTTGTTTATTCGGCCGGGCCTACTGGTCGCGCCTTGGCTAATGCGTCTTGATAACTGCAATCCACCTCAGCGATAGCGGCACTAGATAACAGCTTCTCTACCACCGCGTCCTCAAGCACACGTGACTCGATACCTGCCAACTGCTCATTATCCGAGTAGTACCAATTGATCACTTCCTCAGGGTCTTGATAGGTGGACGCGATATCCTCAATCGCTTCACGCACTTTAGAGGGCTCCGCCGTTAACTCAAACTGGCTGATCATCTCCGCCACAACTAACCCTAACTTGACCCGACGCTCCGCCTGCTCAGCAAACATCTCGTCAGGCAATATTGAAGCCAGGTCCATACCCTGCGGCGCCGCACCGCCGAACTGCTGAAACATTTGCTGCCGCATGGCGTTCACTTCTTGAGCAATCAGGGAAGCTGGCAGTTCGAGCTCACCGTGCGCGGCGACAATGGCGTCCATCACCTGCGTCTTCACCGACGCCTCGATGGCATTACGGAGCTCGCGCTCCATATTCTGCTGGACCTCAGCACGAAAACTCTCTTCTGTGCCCTCTTCGAGGCCATACTGTGCGAATAGCGCATCATCTACCGGCGCCAACTCCAGCTCCTGCACTTGCTTGACCTGCACCTTAAATTCCACGTCAGCACCGGCGAGGTCTTCTACCTGATAGTCCTTCGGGAAGGTCAGCTGAAGCACTTTTTCTTCTCCCGAGCTCGCACCGATTAAACCGTCTTCAAATCCGGGGATCATTCGGCCAGAACCCAACTCCAGAGAGGTCCCCTCACCGGACCCGCCTTCGAAGGCCTCTCCGTCTCGAAAACCCTCGAAGTCAATGACGACCGTGTCACCCTCTGCAGCCGCGCGCTCAACGGTGACCAGTTTACCTTGTTGCTTGCGGAAGACCGTAACAATGTCGTCGATATCCGCATCTGTGACTTCGGCGACGGGCTTCTCTATGGATAAGTCGTCGATCACACTGATTTCGACGCTGGGAAACACCTCAAAGGTAGCGGTGTATTCGACATCTTGGCCTACGTCCATTTTCCGAGCCTCAATGCTGGGTTGCCCTGCAGGTCGAAGGTTTTCGGAGATAACCGCTTCTTGAAAGGACTGACTGATCACCTCACCCAGCACCTCTTGCCTGACACCGGCGCCAAATCGCTGCTGCATCACCCGCATGGGTACCTTTCCGGGTCGGAATCCGGGCAACCGCACATTGCGGGCAGCTTCCTGAAGGCGCTTGTCGACGGCGACATCCACCCGATCAGCCGGCACACCGACGGTCAATCGACGCTCTAAT
>CBFHSJ010000046.1:0-15387 GCA_965658485.1 Luminiphilus sp. | reverse complement strand
CCTCTGCTCAATCTGGCTTTTACCGTGCAGCGGCTGACAACGTGATTGCCATGACTGACGAGAACACGTCGATGCCAACATTTATTGCAGATATGGCCGGCGACAAGCTCTCAGATTGGATTGGGCCCCCAGCGAGCTATGTCTTGTTCGTATTGCGTGCAGATGCCCTCGACGTCACTTACGGCACCCCAGAAGGCTTTGAAAATCTGGGGATCCCCTACATGGCCCACATCATGCCAGAGCAACCCTGGTGAGTGATAAGCGCGACGTCGTCATCGTCGGCGCGGGCGCAGCTGGGCTCATGTTGGCCGCACGTCTAGCCGAGGGCGGGCAATCGGTCACCGTTTTAGAGGCAGGGCCAGAGAGAAAACTCACCGATCTGGTCAGTTCACAAATCTGGGCTCGCAAACTGAAGTGGGCCGAACCGGCCGTATCGGAATCCGGTGATCATAAAATTGGGCACGCGTTTAATGCCGGCAGCGGCACTGGCGGTTCCGCAATCCACCACTACGGTGTGTGGCTGCGGATGCATGAGGGAGATTTTTCCGTCAACAGCAACCACGGTGTGGGGCTCGATTGGCCGGTCAGCTACGCTGATTTGGCACCCCACTATGATCGCGTGCAAGCAGAGGTGGGGCTGAGTGGCGACGCCGAACTAGAGCGCTGGCGACCCCAGGGGGCACCCTACCCCATGCCCCCTCTACCGCTATTTGCCCAGTCTCGCGTGCTTGCGCGGGGCTTTGAAAAAACCGGCCGCCACACTTCACCACTTCCGCTGGCGATTAACAGCGAACCTTATCAAGGCCGACGAAGTTGCCAATACGACGGATGGTGCGACGCGGGTTGCCCCATCGGGGCGCTGGGTAATCCACTTGTGGTATGGCTGCCTCGCGCGCTCGCCGCGGGCGCTCGATTAGAGCACAACGCAAGAGTGGCGCGGGTCATTCGCAGCGCCAATCGTGCCGAGCAAATGGAATCTGTGGAGTATCTGCAGGACGGTGAGCGCAAAACTCTTCAAGCCGACCGCATAATCATAGCGGCGTTTGCCGTGCAGTCGGTGCGCATCCTGCTGAGTTCAGCGACAGAGCAACATGCCGCACCAGGCAACCATTCCGATAAGTTGGGTCGCTACTTGATGACGCACCCCGCCGCAACGGTGTTTGGGCTCTTTGATGAGGAAACCTATCCCCATCAGGGGGTCTCAGCAGGGCAACTCCTCAGCCACGATGACTATGACAAAAAAGACGCGCCCGGGGGATTTGGTTCAAGCCAGTGGATGATTGGTCACGCCATTAAGCCACATGATCTGCTTGGCTACGGCACAGGCAGGCCGGATATTTCCGGGGCGGAATTAAAGCCCTGGCTCACGCGTGCCGCGCGACATTTGGGCAACATGACCCTGGTGTGTGAAGATATTGCGTCGCCTGAGAACCGCATTACATTGAGCGACCGATTGGACACTGACGGCATTCCCTATGCTCACACACACCATGATCTCGACCCCGCTAGCGCTGCAAGGTGGACACAGCGCATGTCAGAAGGCGCCGACATTATGCGGGCTGCAGAAGCCTCAGACGTCTGGTCTGGCCCTCGAATTGGTATGCATATCATGGGTGGCGCAGTGATGGGCAACGACCCTGCCCAATCTGTGACGGATGCTTTTGGACGGGTGCATGAAACCGAAAATCTCTACGTCGTTGGACCCGCCCTCTTCCCCAGTAGCGGCGCGGTAAACCCAACGTTCACGTTGACGGCATTGGCCTCCAGGCAGGCGGATCATCTGCTCGGCAAGTCATGAGCGTCAATTCATCTTGATCCAACCTCAAGCGCTTTAAACCCATAACTACTCTAAGCGAGGCCCGCATGACAGCATCGGTGCGCTATTCCACCGTTAACCGTATCGGCACCATTGCGGTGGACTCACCCCCGGTCAATGCCCTCTCTCACAGCGTCCGAAAAGGCCTTGTGGACGCTCTGAGTGCCGCGGCAATCGATGACACAGGCATCACTATCTTGCGCTGCGCGGGCAGAACCTTTATTGCCGGCGCTGACATTACAGAGTTCGGAAAACCACCCCAAGCGCCTGCGCTTGCGACCGTGCTTGAGGCACTGGAGTCACACCCCAAACCGGTTGTCGCCGCAATCCACGGAACGGCTTTGGGGGGCGGATTGGAGTTAGCGCTGTGCTGCGACTACCGTCTGGCACTCGGAACAGCCAAAGTCGGATTGCCCGAGGTCAATTTAGGCCTACTCCCCGGTGCGGGCGGGACCCAGCGGTTGCCCCGACTGACAGGCCTCGAGATTGCAATCGACATGATCACCAGTGGTCGCCCACTTAGTGCCACTGACGCCCAAGCGGCAGGCATTGTCGATAGGGTCAGCGGCGACGATCTAGCGCAGGCCGCCACGGATTTTGCTCTGGAGCTGCTCACACAGGGCGCCAGTAAACGCCTGACCAAAGACATCCCTCTGCAATTCAATGATGAGGATGCCGCGCTGCTCTCAGGAGCCCGTGACACCATCGCCAAACGCCTCAAGGGACAGACTGCTCCCCAGCGGATTCTGGATTGCCTGAATGCCGCTGGCACGATGCCCTTTGAGGAGGGACTGAAAGTCGAAAGACAGGCCTTTGAGGCCTGCATGGCAGACCCACAATCGAGCGCGCTGCGACACCAGTTCTTCGCGGAACGCGCGGCAGCCAAAATTGAGGGCATGGCGGCAGGCACCGAAGCAAAATCGGTCAAGCGTGTTGGCATCATCGGCGCCGGCACCATGGGTGGAGGCATTGCCATGTGTTTCGCGCAGGCGGGTTTTGAGACCACCTTGGTCGACCGGGACCAAGAGGGTCTCAATCGCGGGATGAGTATTATCCGCAAAAACTATGACATCAGCGTGCAGCGCGGGCGTCTCTCAGCAGATCAGGTCTCTTCTTTCCTTTCTCGCCTCGAAGCAACCACTAACTGGGAAATGCTAAAGGGGGTAGATCTCGTCGTTGAAGCGGTTTTCGAAAATTTGGAATTGAAGCGGCAGGTGTTTAAGCAGTTAGATGAAATCTGCGACCCTCATACCATTCTGGCCAGTAACACCTCTTATCAAAGCATTGACGCGCTGGCCGCGGTCACGACCAGGCCAGAGCGCGTTGTTGGCATGCACTTTTTCAGCCCCGCAAACGTCATGCGCCTGCTCGAGGTGGTTCGTGGGGATGCTAGTGACGACGCTACCCTCATGACCGCCATGGCGGTGGGCAAGCAAATTGGCAAGGTCTGCGTGTTGTCAGGCATGTGCTACGGCTTTATAGGCAACCGGATGCTCCGGCACTACGGTCGTGAAGCGGCGCTGTGCGTCATGGAGGGCGCCTCGCCTGCCCAAGTGGATTCGGCCATGGAGCGCTGGGGCATGGCGATGGGACCCCTGGCAGTCGGTGACCTCGCTGGATTGGACATTGGATATAAGGCTCGCGAACAACTCTCTAATGAAGAAAAAGGACCGCGAGTGAACTACCTGCTCGCCGATCGGCTGGTCGAGGCCGGACGGTTGGGGCAGAAGTCAGGATCGGGCTATTACCGCTACGACGCGGCGACTCGAACCAGAAGAGAGGACCCCATCGTCAGTGAGATCATTGAGGCAACCCGCGCCGAATTGGGTATTACTCCCAGAGAAATAGCAGAAGACGAAATTGTAGATCGCCTGACGCTTGCGCTCGCTAATGAGGGCGCCTGTATTCTCGAAGAAGGCATTGCACAGCGCGCAAGTGATATCGATGTCGTTTACTGTCACGGCTATGGCTTCCCGCGATTTCGCGGTGGGCCAATGCATGCTGCAGAGGCAAGGGGATTGCAGGCAGTCGTGGCTCGTATCGAGCAGTTCAAGGGGACGCTGAACCCAGACAACTGGGCGCTAGCCCCTCTGCTGGCAAAGCTGGCTAGCGAAGGCGGCAATTTCAGCGATGCAAAAACCTGAAGTACGAGCGATCATTACTTTTAGAAACCCTTTACATATTTTAAACTTAAAATATTAATATCGCCCTACGGAGCGTCTCAGCATGGCAGCAAAAACCCGTTGGACATCACTCAACTGGCAAGACCCGTTTGAACTCGACTCGCAGCTCACTGAGGAGCAGCGAATGGTGCGGGACAGCGCGCAGCAGTACGCACAAAACGCGTTGGCACCGCGAGTCAAAGAGGCCTATCGACAGGAAAGCACCGACCCCAACATCTTTCGCGAAATGGGAGAAATGGGGCTGCTGGGCGCCACGATCGACGGCTATGGCTGCCCTGGCGTGGACTATGTTTGCTACGGCTTGATCGCGCGAGAAATTGAGCGCGTAGACTCGGGCTATCGCTCCATGATGAGCGTGCAATCCTCTCTGGTGATGTATCCCATCTACGCCTATGGCACAGAGGAGCAGCGAGAGAAATATCTGCCTAAGTTGGCCACAGGAGAATGGATTGGCTGCTTTGGACTGACCGAGCCGGACCACGGCTCCGACCCCGGCGGAATGATTACTCGCGCTAAAGCGGTCGACGGCGGATACCGATTAACAGGCGCCAAAATGTGGATTAGCAATAGTCCGCTTGCGGACGTGTTTATCGTCTGGGCAAAAACCGATGACGACGTGATCCGCGGCTTTATTTTGGAAAAGGGTATGGAAGGGCTGACCGCACCCAAGATCGAGGGCAAATTGGCTTTACGGGCCTCGATCACGGGAGAGATTGTCATGGACAATGTCTTTGTTCCCGAAGAAAACCACCTCCCGAATGTCGAGGGTCTCAAGGGTCCCTTTGGCTGCTTGAACAACGCCCGTTACGGCATCGCCTGGGGTGTCATGGGCGCGGCAGAAGAATGCTGGCATACCGCACGCCAGTACACACTTGACCGCTCTCAATTTGGCGTACCTTTAGCGTCTAAGCAGTTGATTCAATTAAAGTTAGCGGACATGCAGACCGAGATCGGTCTGGCACTGCAGGGCTGCCTTCAGGCGGGCAAAATGCTGTCGGCCGGCGAGATCTCGCCCGATCTCATCAGTCTCATCAAACGCAATTCCTGCGGCAAGGGACTGGATATTGCTCGAAGCGCTCGGGACATGCTCGGAGGTAACGGCATCTCGGATGACTACCCGATCATGCGTCACATGGCGAATCTAGAAGTGGTCAATACCTATGAAGGCACGCACGATGTGCACGCGCTCATTCTGGGACGCAGTCAAACAGGTCTCTCTGCGTTTTAAAGATTCAGCGTCAGGTGAATGTGCTGCTTGAATAGCGGCAGAAACTCATCTCGGCGATGACTCACAAATAAAAGCGTGCTGTGCCGGCGCGCCTCGATAGCGGACATAAAGCCGAGAATCCGCTCTCTATTGAGCTCATCGAGCCCCTGGGTGGGCTCATCAAGCACCAGTAGCAGCGGCGACTTCACCATCGCTCTCGCGATCAACACCAGGCGCTGCTCGCCATAACTCAGCGACTGGAACGGCCTCTCAGCCTGATCCGCCAGGTCCACCGCCTGCAGCCATTCCAGCCCTAGACGGATCTGCGGCTCCGTCGGGGTATCGTAGAGCCCAATCGAGTCGAAAAATCCGGAGCAAACGACGGATAGAACATCACAGCGCACCGTATAACGTCGATGCAAATCATTACTCACCAAACCAAGCTGCCGCTTGATATCCCAGACCGACTCACCGCTACCCCGCCGATGGCCGAATACGGTGACATCGTTACTGAAGCACTGCATACAATCACCCGTGATCAACCCGAGTAAGGTCGACTTCCCCGCCCCGTTTTCCCCCGTCACCAGGGTATGTTGTAACGGCGCAACCTTCACCGTGAGCGCATCGAGCACATTTCGGCCTCCGTAGCGAACCGTGCACTGGTTCAGCTCCGCGATATAGGGCGCGTCGTAAGCCTCGAGCCGAATAGCATCCTCTGGGATACCCGGCTGCACGACCACGCCGGTGTCGATAGCTGCCTTCAGCTGAGTCCATTGTGCATTGCGCCCACCCTCAAACACTGTGAGTAACCCGGCCTCTACATGCCCGAACTTCTCTACCCACTCGGGAATATCGGAGCGATTGCTGAGAAGCAGTATCACGGTGATACCCGACTCCACCGCTAAGCGAAATGTCTCGCTCAGCGCCTGCACGGCGCCTGGGTCCAGACTGTCAAAGGGGTTATCGCAAATAAGCAGCGCAGCCTCATCGAGCAGTGCCTTGAGAACCATGAGCTTGCGACTCTCACCGGTACTCAATTCTCGATAGAAGGCCTGCAGCCGATGGCGCATGTTCAGCTGATCGATGAGGGGGTCTTCCAGCCGACCCTGAGGCAAAAACTCAGCGACACGGGTGCCCCACTCGTCCTCTGGAATGATGTCCGTTGCTGCGAGCCGCCACTCCTCTTCGTAAGTCGCCTGCTGCCGTTCAAAAGAAATGAGCGCAATCTGATTTGAAGTAAGCGCCCTTTCAACAACGCCTTGGGAAGGTAGGATCTCGCCCACCAATAACTGATCAATCAGTTGCTTACCTGATCCATTGTGACCGAACACGCACCAGCTATCACCCGACTGAATGGACCAATCCGGCACGACTAACCCTTCGCACTGGCAGTTGGATAGGTGAATTAGCGTTAAGGGGTTGTCCATCAATCTATTAGCTGATGGCGAGTGGCAGGCGGCCAGTTTCCGGACCCGCACTGGCAGGCCTCAAAACTGTCAGTGATAGGCCCGCCGCAATTTCTGAGCCCTGCTGCTGATTTACCGCTAAACTGCGCGACTCAAAAACCCTTGGATACCCCACCATGACTGACTCCACTCCGCGCGTCGAGCAGCTCAACGCGATGGCACCCAATTTCATCAAATTGCTGGGCGGCAGCATTATCGAGCTAGACATGGATTCGCAAGTTGCCATCTTTACCTTCACTGTTCCCTTAGATTACTGCCATTCCGGAGATGTCGTTCAGGGTGGGTTTGTGACGGCCATGTTGGACGCCGCCATGTCGCACGCCCTGTTTGGCACTGACGAAACGATCTCAGGCGTCGCGTCCCTCGACATCGCCACGCAATTTATCGGAGTTTGCCGAGGACAACAGCCGCAGCGGGTTACGGGCAGGGTTAAGAGGGCCACCTTCAAAACAGCGTTTCTTGAGGCAGACATTCACGACCAAGAAGGTACGCTGGTCGCCACGGCTCAGTCTGTGGCCAAACTGAGCCGCCAGTCAGCGGACGCCTAGCGGCTAATTGCCCTTTATCGCAGGCGGGGAAGCACCTTCTCCGCGATATAAGCCATCCGTCGATCACCAGACTCCACGCTCTCCCCGGGGAACTGCGCCCAGAAGTGGATATCAGAGATCTGAGGATACTGCTCGATCATGGCACTCAGCTTTTCGACAGCCATGTCGGCGTCCCACAACTCGTAAAGCCCATTTTCTATGGCCGTTCGGGCATCGGGGAATAACGGGGTCTGGTCCGGAGGACCAAAGGCGCCCCAACGAATATATTCGTTGGATTGATACAACACGTGATCGCCAACGCGCTCAGCCTCCGCCTCGGGATCTTCAGCGATGATGGCCCAACAGCCGAGAATGATGTTCCCCTCCTCGGGTGCCTTGCCGTTGGCCTCCAAACACTCCACGTAAGTATCCATCCCGATGCCGCCGGTGCAGAGGAATCCGTCTGCAATCCGCGCGGCGCGGTCAATTGCGGGCGGTGCCATGCCGCCTAATAGCACCCGGGGCGCTCTATTGGGTTTCGGTGTAATTTTTAGATCACCCACTGCGAAGCGCTTGCCCTCGAAATTGATCGGCTCCCCCGACCACGCGCGCCTCAGAATTTCAATCCCTTCCTCAACCAGACTGGGGCGGTGAGAGATTTTTCGGCCAAACTGATCAAACTCTAGCTGCCGATAACCAATACCAACACCCAGATCGAAACGCCCCCCGGAAATCAACGAGAGCGTCGCGGCGTCTTCCGCCATCCTCACTGGATCAGCAAGCGGCAGCAGCATTAAGTTGGTGCCTAGGCGCATCCGCTCCGTGCGTGCTGCAATGGCCGCATGGATAACCAGAGGTGACGGCGTGTAGCCGTCATCACAAAAATGATGCTCGGTTAACCACACCGAGTCGAAACCTATCGTCTCGGCCCGCGCGATCTGATCCAACCGCTCTGAGTAAAACTGCTCAAAATCAATCTGCCAGGGCTCCGGATTACGGAAGTCGTACCAGAGGCCAAAATCTACGTTAGATGTCATCGCATTTACCTTCTCAGAGACCGTTCATAAAATCGTTGAGTGCGGCGAGGTATCCCTCCCGCTCCTCCATAAAGGGAGCGTGCCCACTTTCGGGGAACTCTACGCCCGTTGCTCTGGGGTGGTTCTCTGCCACCCAGCGGGAAATATCGGGCGCCACAAAACCGTCCTGACCGCAGATAAATGAAAGCACCGGGATATCCAACGCCATCATCATCTCGCGCTGATCCAAATGCGCGAGCTCCGCCAAAGTTGCTGAGGCTCGGGCGCTAGAATTCAGGAATGCACCGGCCATAGAAGCCAAGACGGCATCTGTTGGCGGCTTGGCGCAGATTGCCGTCGCCAACATGGTCAGAAAATTCACTCGGTCAGCATTCATTGCGGCCACATTACCCTCGACATCTTCGGGCATACCCCCGATTTCCAGATCCGGCTTCTGGGTATAAATCGGGCTCGCACCGGCGGTCAGCACCAGTCCGGCGCAGCGGTCTCCCAACAAGCTTGCTGCGTGTGTCGCCACGGCGCCGCCCAGAGACCAGCCATTAATTACCACCTCGGACAGCCCGAGATGCGCCACAAGAGACGCAACGTCGCCGGCGATAGCGGCGATACTAAGATCAGCAAAGTCATGATCTGATCGACCACAGCCGCGGTGATCCATGGTGACCACCCGGTGACCCGCTTCCTGTAGCGGCAGGATAACGCCGTCCCAGCAGCGATTGTCCATGCCCCAGCCGTGAATTAGCACCATGGCGCGCCCTTCGCCGCCAAGGTCCTCGTAATAAATGCTCTTGTTACCGTCTACTTCCAGCCTTGCCATCGTTACGCCCCCCTTTGTTGGGTAATCGCCAACGTTATCGTTGCGGCGAAGTGTTCAAAAAATGCATCGAGATCAATTGCGTCCGGGGCCACCACCCATTGATAGATCGTGCCGAACATGGTCGAACAATAGCCCGTGGCGAAATGCGCTGGGTCAACGTCCGCCCTGACGTCTCCAGCTGTCTGTCCTTGCTCGATCCACTGCTGAACATCGCGGCGATAAATCACATGATGGCTGGCCAAATTGGCGCGAATATCAGACTCGCGACCCAAAGATTCGTACCAGAGAATATACATGGCTCGGAGGTAACCTGACTCCCGAGCGAAAATATCCCGCTGCGCCTGAATCGCCGCTTCTAGCGCAGCGAGACCCTGCTTACCGGCCAAATACTGAGACAAATGCGCCTTCCAAATATCATCGAATCGCGCGAATAACTCCATCCACAAACCATCTTTGGATCCGAAACGGTAACTCGCCAATCCCCGGCTGTAACCCGCCCCTTCGCCAATGTCTTTCAACGTAGTCTTAGCAGTGCCCCTCTCATTGACCAACTCGATCGCGACTTCGAACATCTTCTGATCTGATAACGCGGTGCGCTCGGCCTGCGTGCTCCCTGTCGAAGATTCCCGCACTGCGGCGTCAGTCATTTCTCTCTCCCAAATCCAGATGTTTTTGCATGGCAAGCTGCCCCCCAGCCAACTGCTTGCGGAGCAGCTTTTTATCTATCTTCCCAACGCTGGTTTTAGGAATGTGTTCCACAAAAGCCCAGTACTCAGGCACCCAAAACTTAGCCACTCTAGTCGACAGAAATGTGCGGAGCTTCAAAGGCAACCCGTCGCAGTCGATCTGATGCTTGCTGCGCACTATCGCTAGCGGACGCTCCTGCCAACGCGCATCATCGACCGCAATCACTGCCACCTCCGCCACACTGTCGTGCTTGAGCAGCACGTCCTCAAGATCCACTGAAGAGATCCATTCGCCGCCTGACTTGATAACATCTTTTGTGCGATCTGTGAGCTGAACATAGCCCCGTTCGTCGACGATACCAACGTCTCCGGTTCGCAACCAACCATCCTCGGTAAAGGCATCACTGCCCTCATTTAAATAGGCGCCAGTGACCCAGGCACCCCGCAGCTGGAGCTCTCCTACGGACTCACCATCTTGTGGCAGACACTGACCTTCATCGTCTACGACGCGCACCTCAATACCAGGAACGGGTCTGCCACTTTTGAGGCGCCAATAGGTCTCGGTTTCACCACTGAGATCCTTGGGCGGATGCGACAGCACGCACATCGGACTGGTTTCAGTCATGCCCCAGCCTTGAATCACTGGCACATCCCACCTCTCTCTCACGGCTTCTATCATCGAGGAAGGAACAGCAGAGCCTCCCGACACAATGGCCCGAAAACACGAAAGGTCCAGAGGTGCTACTTCATCAGCCAGCAAAAGGTCGCCCAAAATGGTCGGCACCATTGCCGTCAGCGTCGGCCTCGCCGCTTCAATCATCGCGCGCAAATGCTGTCCCTGCAGATGAGGGCCCGGCATGACCATATCGGCGCCAGACATCCAGCCGCTGTAGGGAAAACCCCACGCATTGGCATGAAACATCGATGGCAGCATCATAATCACGTCGCGCTCGTGAACCGCAAAACTGTCAACGGATCGAGACGCTAGCGCGTGCAGGTAAGTTGTTCTCTGGCTGTATGCAACACCCTTGGGGTTTCCGGTGGTGCCGCTTGTGTAGCAGATCCCAGCGGCAGAGTTTTCGTTCGGTTCTGGCCAACAAAACTCGCTAGAAGCGTCGGCGAGCAAACGCTCATAAGACAGGGCTCGCTTGTCATCGAGAGAGGCCAAGTTTTCTTCTCCTCCTCCCACAACAATTAGATAGTCTACCTTCGTAATGAGAGGCAGCACGGGCAAAAAGCTGTCAATCAAACGCGCGTCTAAGATCAGAAACCGATCGTCGGCGTGATTGATTATGTAAGCAACATGTTCAGCAGAAAGTCGACAATTCAACGTGTGCAGAACACACCCCATTGACGGCACCGCCAAATAGGCCTCGAGGTGCTCAGTGCTGTTCCACATGAAGGTGCCAACGCGGTCTCCCGCCTCAATCCCGAGATTTGTCAGCGCCTGCGCTAGACGCACACTATCTGCATCGATCTCAGCATAGCTTCGCCAACGGATTTGCTCACCATCGTAATCTCCTACCCGACTGGTGGCGAAGTGCCGAGCGCCGAACCGGTGCAATGTGCTCACACCCAGGGGCGTATTCATCATCGTGCTTAGCATGGCGCCTACCAGTCCCCCGCTGCCGCCGCGCGAGCCTCAGCCAACAAGGCCGGCACGTCATATTCGAGACCGCGGGCATAGTCAGAGTCGAGCTTACCCGCAATATGAAGGCCGTATGCGCCCTCGATAATCGCGGCCAACCGCCAAAAGGCCAACGCCATATAAAAATTCATATGATTGAGCGGACGGCCTAAAGCCTCTGCCCAACGGCCAGCCAATTCTCGTCGGCTGACCACGCCAGTCCGTCGTGAAACAGCCTGCAAGGCGCGAAAGGCGGGTGGCTCTTGAGTTCGATAATCTCCCCAGAACATGAGCATCAGCGCGACGTCCATATAACAATCACCGACGGTCGCAAGCTCCCAATCGATAATCGCCAAAATCTCTGGCCGGTCCTTGGCTGCCAACGTATTGTCAAGGTGGTAATCACCGTGAATGACGGTCGTCGCTAACGAATCGGGCACGTTGCGGCCCAACCACTCTCCCAAGGAAAATAATTCCGGGAGATCGCGCACCGCGTGATTCTTGCGCACTCCCAGCCAACGTTCTATTTGCCGCTCAACAAATTGTTCCGGCCGACCCAATTTTTGCAGGGCTTCTAAATCGGTCGGCACAGAGTGCAGCGCAGTCAATTGATCGATCAAACTCTCGCCAAGTCGATTCACGCTGTCGCTAGAGTCAGCGTAGGCTGCGGGCAGCGCATCTGTGAGCGCGACACCATCAATCCACTCCTGTACCAAAAAGGGCCTGCCTATTACCGCTTCGTCTTCGCACCAGGCGAGCACCCGTGGGGCACGAACAGCATAGTTCTCTATCGCCTGCAAAATCTGCGCCTCGCGCTGAATACCTCTTGCTGAAGTGGGCGAAATATCATCGACAGGAGGAGTTCGAACAACGCAGGCACGCGCGTCGTCTCGAAACTGCCATGTCAAATTGGAGTTACCCCCGCTGAGGGCTGAAACGAACTCTACACCTTCCCAGCCCAATGAGGATCGCAACCACGCTCCGACCTGATCAGTGGCGTCTGATTCCATCACACGACACCAAAGCTAGACAGCAGTCCGCCATCAACAGGCACTAACGCCCCGGTCATATATTGGCTCTGTGCAACCCAACACACCACCTCCGCGATTTCGCGATCCTCGGCAAACCGGCGTAAGGGGATTTGCTGGGTCATTTTGTCCAATGCGGCCTCGCTGAGCTCTGAGGTCATTTCAGTCAGCACCAGACCGGGAATGACGAGATTCGCTGTAATCGCCTTCGGCGCAAGCTCGATCGCCAGCGCCTTGGTGAGGCCTGACAATCCCGCCTTGGAAGACGCATAGGCAGCGTCGCCAGGAAACCCACGGAATCCAACCACTGCGCCGACGTTAACCACCGAGCAGCCCTCACCCATATGCACAACTGCGGACCGGGTCATGTTCATGGCCCCCGTCAAATTGACCTGCAGTACCTCCTGCCACGCCTCGTCCGTCAGGCGGTGAACCTTTCCGCCACGATGAACGCCTGCGTTGTTAACCAGCGTGTCAATTCGACCAAAGCGAGCCAAGATCGCGTCAATCGTTTTACCGACCGACTCTGGGTCTGCAACATCACATTGAAAACCCGCCGCGGCATCCCCCAAAGACTGAGCCAACTCATTCACCGCGGCGCCCCGCGCAATCAGCGCAACGCTATCGCCTTCTTTAAGCGCCGCTCGAGCGATGGCAGCACCTATCCCCCGTGAGGCACCGGTCACGACCCATACTCTACCGCCTGACATATGTTTCACTCCTGATTGCGCATCAATGCGCCGCAAACCCTTGGATTTCTTATCGGTCTCGTTGCTTGTTTGCGTCTAGCAAGTCTAAACTAGCGTCCTCTTTTGGCAACCCTGTAGGTTGCCTCAGGGCATCGGCGCCCAAGATAGGTACCCCGAGGAGGTAATAGCGTGTGGTCATTTGAGACAGACCCGGAATTTCAGGCATCACTGGACTGGATCGACGAGTTCACCAAAGAGGAAATTGAACCTCTTGATCTCGTCTTTCGCGAACCCGGCGACCCCTGGGATCCCAACTCCCCCGCTTTTGCTGCGATGGCGCCGCTAAGGGAGGTCGTAAAGCAGAAGCACCTTTGGGCCTGCCATCTGGAACCTGAATTGGGGGGGCAAGGCTATGGCCAGGTCAACCTCGGTTTAATGAACGAAATCTTGGGGCGGAGTCGTTTCGGACCTAGTGTCTTCGGCTGCCAAGCACCGGACTCAGGGAACGCAGAAATTCTGGCTAAATTCGGCACGCCTGAGCAAAAAGAAAAATACCTAAAGCCCCTGCTCAATGCAGAAATCGCCTCCTGCTACTCGATGACAGAGCCCCAAGCGGGCGCCGATCCCGGAGAGTTTCTGTGCACCGCGACCCGAGACGGCGATGATTGGATCATCAACGGCGAGAAGTGGTTTGCCTCCCATGCTCGTTTCTCGGCTTTCCTACTCGTGATGGTCGTGACCAATCCGGACGCACCCATCCACGAGGGTGCCTCCATCTTTTTGGTCGAGCAAGGCACACCCGGCATGGAGATCATCCGCAACTCGGCGGTCGGCCCCTATATAGAACAAGGCGACGGTGTGCATGCCTATATCTCATTCAAGGACTGCCGCGTCCCCGCAGAGAACCTTTTGGGTAGTGAAGGGCAGGGTTTCCATGTGGCGCAAACCCGTCTGGGCGGTGGTCGTGTGCACCACGCCATGCGTACAGTCGGCGTAATCAGGCGCGCAATTGATATGATGTGTGAGCGCGCTCTGAGTCGTCGCACCAAAGGCGAGCTGCTGGCCGACAAGCAGATGACCCAAGAAAAAATTGCTGACGCCTACACCATGATGATGCAGTACCGACTGCACGTGCTTTATACAGCGTGGTTGATCGACAAACACAAGGAGTACAACCGGGAGGTGCGCAAAGAGATTGCTGCCATCAAGGCGGCCACGCCGAAAGTGCTGGTGGAGATCGTCTCTCGAGCGATGCACTTGCACGGCAGTCTCGGCAGTTCTGACGAGACGCCCCTTGCGAATATGTGGGCTAACATCCCGGAGCTAGGCGTGGTTGATGGGCCGACAGAGGTCCATAAGGTCGCAGTTGCCAAAGCCGTATTGCGTAACTACTCTGCCCACGACGCGCTCTTTCCCAGCTATCACACACCGACCCAACGTAGCAAAGCGCTGGAAAAATATGGTCATTTCTTACCGACCTAAGGTAGCGACGCAGTCGCATCAATGAGCGCTGGCAGAGGCTGATCCTCTGCCTGTCCGAGCAAAAAAAGGGGATGCTTGATGAACGGATCTTTGCTTCTCAAGGTCACTCAGGCCCGCATCAAACAGATGACAACGATTGGGCTGGCTGCGGCGATATCGCCGCTATCCTGGGCAGCCACGGACACCGGCGAGAGCCTCTATGGTCAGCACTGTGCGGGCTGTCACGCTGCGACACTCAGGGGCTCTGCTCACGGCGCCGCCATCTCCGGCCCGGCATTTGCAGACAAGTGGTCCGGGACCTCCGCTCAATCTTTTATTGCTTACCAGATGTCGGAGATGCCACCGGGTGAAGCCCAAAGCCTGTCTCCGGGACAGCACGCCGCGATTGCGCAATTCGTGATTAGCCAATCCGGTCTTGAGGCGGACTCATTACTGGTGAGCTCAGCACAAGCGCTCACCGTCGCAACCCCAGACAGTGTCGAAATGGTGGAGTTTGCCGCGGCGGGCAGCGTGATGGATATGGCGCGCAGTGCCGGCGCATTCTCAATGCGGCGCGTTGACCCGTTCAGGCCAGTGAGTACTGAGGAACTCAACCGGCCTGACGCAGCAGATTGGCTGAATTGGCGCAGAACCCCCGACGGACACGGACACAGCCCTCTGACGAAAATCACCAGAGACAACGTGTCGCGTCTGAGCATGAGCTGGTCGATGGCTATGCACGAAGGCAGCAATCAGCCCACACCGTTGGTCCGGGACGGGGTCATGTTTCTGACCCATGCCCACAACAAGATTCAAGCCATTGAAGCGGGGACAGGGGAGTTG
>CBFHSJ010000045.1:0-15395 GCA_965658485.1 Luminiphilus sp. | reverse complement strand
GACTCGGCAACGACTTCGCCGCCCTCAGGCAACCACTGTATGGCCCAGTCCACCGCCTCGGTTTCCCCTTCAAAATGCGACCGGAAGGGCGTCTCTGGTATCACGGGAAAATCAATCGTGGCGTCCGCCAGATAGTCGGAGATGCCATCCTCGTAGTGCCACTCTGTTTTCTCTTTCTTTTTCTCGTCGGTGAGAGTGACCTTAAGACCAGGACACAAGACCGCCTTGGCCCGCAACGCGTGGCTCAGCTTGGGCACGGAGAAATTGGCCGAGTCAAAATACTGCGGATCAGGCTTGAAGCGGATCCCCGTGCCGGTATTACGCTTACCACAGGTGCCCGTAACCTTCAGATCGGTGGTCTTGTCACCGCCTGAGAACGCCATAGTGTGCACATTTCCGTCTCGGCGAATCGTGACCTCCAGCAATTCTGACAGGGCATTGACTACGGACACGCCCACACCGTGCAGGCCACCACTGAACTGGTAGCTCTTGTCCGAGAACTTGCCCCCGGCGTGCAAGGTGGACAGGATGACCTCGACCCCGGGCAGCTTTTGCTCAGGGTGCAGGTCGACAGGCATGCCGCGCCCGTCATCCGTCACGCTGACGGCGCCATCACTGTGCAACACAACGTCGATCTGGCTGCAGTGGCCCGCCAGCGCCTCATCGACCGAGTTGTCGATGACTTCCTGAGCCAGATGATTAGGGCGGGTAGTGTCGGTATACATGCCGGGACGCTTGCGGACCGGCTCCAGACCAGTCAGAACTTCAATAGCGTCAGCGTTGTATGTGGTCATTTTCTAATATAGCTCGTGCAATAAGGTTGGCATTTGCAGAGGCTTACTCCCCGGCAAAAACCAGCCAAAGTAATAATGGCGTTTTTACGCGTAACCCGGCGAGTTCAGGTCAACGGCAAACGTCTCATCGGTGACCCTGAGTACGGCCGTTTCCCACTCGCCTGACTCATGGAGCGTCAGCATACGACATCCCGGTGCCTGCGCGTCCACCTGAAATTCTGCTGAGCCAGGCGCGAATTGAATGCAAGTCGAAGGGGCCGTCAGGCATTTTACGCCGCGATACCCCTGCTCAGAATCTTGATGGACGTGCCCCGAGATCACCACAGCCTTCTCGCCCAGAGGGGCCAGACGCTGCAGCGCTGCCTGCGCATTTTCAGCGCCAATCTCATCCAGCCATGTGCAGCCCACTGGCATCAGCGGATGATGGGTCGCCACCAGTAAAGGCCTTCCCATTGCCTGCGCATAATCAACCGCCTGCTCTAGCGCTTCAATCTCCGAGCCGGCCAGGTAACCTGCCACAGCACCCGGATGCTGGGTGTTCAGCATGAGTATGTCCCAGTGAGGCAGCTGAACCGTTCGCTTAAAGTGCGACTTCAGCGAGTGATCGTCCGACCAGACGGCGTCGTGGTTACCGGGTAGCCAAAAACTGGGTACACCGAGCGGTGCTAATGCCGCGTCCAGCCTCGCATAGGCCTCCTCCGCTTCATCGCCGGCCAGATCCCCGGTCAACAGAAGCCCATCAATCGGGCCTTGGGCTGCAACTAGTCGGCATACCGCGGCGAGAGATCTGTCGGTATCAATGCCCACCAGCTGACCGCCAAGCTCACCCATCAGGTGCGTGTCAGACAGCTGCACTACGCGGCTGGAGGCAGCCGTGTTGAGTCTGGCCACGCCACTGAGCGCATTCATGGTGAGAGCGGGTCGGCTTCCGGCAAGACGGCGTCGACTGACCGGCCATTGTTGAGACAAAACTCCAACAGCTCTGCCGCAAAGCGGTTCTGCTGAAACTTCTCATCTCGCTGCAGCATATCGGGGTTGGGGTAACGGTAACGGGCCTCGAAACGCCGGGAAGTGCTGCAATGCACGACCTCGGCCATTCTGGCATCGTGATAAAGGCGCAGATCGAAACAGCTACTAGACCCAAAGTGAGACAGCATACCCTGGTAGCGAAGCCGCATATCCGTGGTGTAGCGATCACGCGCCATGACCTCGAGCACCACCGAGACCTCACCCGCCTCAAAAATACATTGGCTCTCCTGCTCATAGGCAGGAAAAAGGCGCATCAACCGGTGGTAGTTGGCCTCACACTGGGCGTGCAGGTCCGACAGGTCAATGTGATAGCCCTTTCGCTGTCTACTGCGCGGCTGCGCCTGTCTGGTTTTATCCATCATTCTGACAGTGTAGCAAGCCGCTCAGGCCCGGGAACTGCCAAAATGTTGCCGGATTTGACGCCGCAAAAGCCAATGGCACAGTGGTAGACTCCCGTCCCCTTAATCATTCAGGCCCTGAAAAGCCATGCCCACATTGCCTCTCCCCACTCGCGCCCTGACCGCCGCTGTCTTAAGCGGCACGATCTGTGCGGCAGCACAGGCCGACACACTGGTGGACATTTATGAGCTGGCTTTGGAAAACGACGCCCAGCTGAAGACGCAAATCGCGCAGTACAACGCAGATATCGAGCTCGAAAAGCTCGCACTGGCGCCCCTTCTGCCTCAGGCGGGTGCCGGGTACTCATTCACGGATTCAGAAAACGACCGCACCAGCCCCAATGTCGTGATCATAGAGCAGGAGGGCCGTCCTCCCATATTTGACACGATCGATGTGACGTCAATCACCGAGACCGAGACCGATGGCTATGATGTCAGCCTGTCGCAGACACTGTTTGACCTGTCCGCCTGGTTTAGTTGGCGCGCGGGCAAAGAGCAGACACAGCAAGCCGAGGCCAATTTGTCTGCGGCGCAACAGGATCTGATTGTCAGAGTAGTTCAGGCCTACTTTGGCGTGCTCCGCGCGCAAGACAATCTGCGGGCATCTCAGGCCCAGGAGCGCGCTTTCGCGCGGCAGCTGGAGCAAACCCGCCAGCGTTTCGAAGTGGGTTTGATTGCGATCACAGATGTCTATGAAGCCGAGGCCGCGCGCGACCTGGCTCAGGTGAACCGCATCGTTGACGAGAATAACGTGGCGGTCGCCAAGGAAAACCTGTCTGTACTCACCGGGCAAAGTCCCGGCGCGCTTTTCGTGCTGGGCGAGCAATTTGACCCGCGTCCGCCCGAAGGAGACCGCTCCGCGTGGGTCGACTTTGCCATGTCGAACAACTACCGCCTTGCCGCGGCGCGATTTGCCGAAGAGGCCGCCCGGCAGAACGCCACCTCTTCACGAATGGGTCACGCACCAACTGTGAGGGCCAGCTATCGTTACCAAGACAACGAGACGACGGGTAGCATTGCGCAGAACCCGGAGAGCACCTTCAACTTCCCGCCCAATTCCGAGCAGACCAATGAGACCTGGCAGATCCGCTTTGACCTGCCCTTGTCAACAGGCGGCGCGATCAGTGCGAACCGCCGACGGGCTGCCGAGCAGTTCAATGCGGCCAGAGAGTCGCGGATTAATCTGACCCGCAACACGGTGACGCAAGCACGATCTTTGCATATGACTGTCATGTCCGACGTTTCGCGCGTAGCGGCACAGAAACAGTCGATTATCTCTAGCCAGAGCGCGCTCGACGCCACACAAGCCGGTTACGAGGTGGGCACGCGGAACATCGTTGACGTGCTCAATGCACAAAACAAACTGTTCGGGGCACAACGCGATTACGCCAACAGTCGCTATGACTACATTATTAATTCGCTGCGCCTAAAAGAGGTTGCCGGGACGCTGTCTCCAGAGGACATTGCGACGCTGGAAGGATTCTTGTTGCCGCCAGCCGCACCGACTGCTTCGGGTAGCGAATAATTAGGGCAGGTGGGCCACCAAGACGGCCCACTGGCGATCCACAACGCCTTCCTGCGCTGACTGATAAGCGCCTGCGCGCTCACCCATCGCGGTGACCTGCTCCGTGTCGGCCTGCTGACCGAGACAGTCAAGTAGCGCAACCGACAGCGTCTCTGCGTCCACCTCCACTGCGGCCTTGGCCTCTAGCAGATCGCGGTAAATACTGGAAAAGTTAAAGGTGTGTGGCCCCGAGAGGATAGGCAGGCTCCATGCCGCCGCCTCGAGTGGGTTGTGACCACCATGGGATATCAAGCTGCCGCCGACAAAGACCGCATCAGCGCATCCGGTCAGTGCACCCAGCCGACCCAACGTATCGATCACCAGCACATCATCCTCCGGGGTGAGCAAGATGCCCGTGGTCCCGCCTGCACCCGAGGTGGCGTCTGCATTGACCTGAAAGGCGCTATGGCGCACGACCTGATAACGACGCATCGCAGGCATAGCCAAAATACCTCGCACCCGGTCGGGGTGCCGTGGCGCAAGCATCAGTAGCGCGTTGGGTTGCTCCGCCTTGAGCTGTGCGAAGGCTTCGAGCACGGGTTCTTCCTCACCGGGATGGGTACTGGCCGCGAGCCAGACGGGCCGATCGAAAGCGCCGGCTCCGAATTGCAGTCGCTCCCGCTCATTGGCCTCGCGCAGTGCGTTGCGGTCCAGCGCAAACTTTAAACTGCCGGTCACAACGGCCGCCTTATCAGCCACGCCGAGCGAGCGCAGACGACTCGCGTCCGACTCCGTTTGCGCCGCAACCCCTGCCAAATGACCCAGCGTTTGCCTCGTCAACCCAGCGATACGGCCGTACCCTCGTGCGGATCGCTCAGACAGCCGCGCATTGAGCAGAACCATGGGCACCCCTCTGGCGGCGGCTTGCGAGAGGAGATTCGGCCAGATTTCGGTTTCAACCAAAGCGCCCACCGTGGGGTGCCAGTGTTCGAGAAAGCGTCTGACCGCCCCGGGGGTGTCGAAGGGTGCCCAGCACCACTCCACACGGCCAGCAAATTTGTGCTGTACCTGCTCAGCACCGGTCGGCGTGGTAGATGTCACCAGCACTGTCAGATCAGGTCGATCTGCCAGCAGTCGCTCCAAGAGGGGCGCCATCGCTAAGGTCTCCCCTACCGACACGGCATGTATCCAAACCCGCTCATTCGAGCGCGACGCTCGGTGCCGACCATAGAGTCCGAGTCGATGCCAGAGTTGACTTCGATAACCACTGTGCCGGCGACTGCGCCAGAGCAAGCGGAGCAGTACAAACGGCACCGCCAGACGCATCACCAGAGAATAAAGTCGGCGGTTGATTGGCAGGGCCAGCCGCTTCCGTACGCTCAAGACAATCGTATACTCATAAGCTGATCACGCGGAGCGTATCATGACCCAACCCCAGTCCCAGATCCCACCCGAACCCCCGGGGGATAGCGTGCGTGGGTTTCTCCCCGAACACGAGGGGCGGCAACTATACGAGTGGGCCCACCAAGCTGCACCGATCGGACCGCTCCTTGAGATTGGCAGCTATTGTGGGAAATCCACCATTTGGCTGGGGCAAGCTGCCAAGGCGCATGGCGCCGTTGTATTCGCCCTCGATCATCATCGTGGCTCGGAGGAGCATCAGCCCGGGGAAAGTCACCACGATGCGGCCCTAGTCAATACGACAGGCCAGTTCGACAGCTTTGGCGAATTTCGTCGCAATATTGCGGCGGCTGGCCTCGAAGACACCGTCATTCCGATTGTTGCCAGCAGTGAGAGCGTCGGCCCCTGCTGGCAGGGCGGGCTTGGCATGGTTTTCATCGACGGCGGACACAGTCTGGATGCCGCACTGACCGACTATCGCGTTTGGGCGCCTCATCTCCTTGCTGGCGGTATTCTCGCCATCCACGATGTATTTCCGGACCCGGCAGACGGCGGGCAAGCACCGTTCACTATCTGGCAGCTGGCGACCCAATCTGGATTATTTGAGCGACTGGGTGCTCAAGATACCCTGCGGGGCCTCAGGCGGCTTGGGCGCTAGCGCGGCCCGTCACAGTCAGATCGCATTCCGGCCGCAACTGCAGAGATCAGAGATTCAAACGCCGCTGGCTCACCACGGGACAGTTGCCGCAACTCCACTGGGGAATCACGTCCGTTCAAAACCGCCGAAGGCTAGACGAACTCCGTTCAATCCTCGAGAACGGGCGCGAGAAACAATCCACTGGCCGCTGTGTGGTGGGTCAAAGCGTCCACCGCGAGTAATACCGCTCCCGCCGTCCAGGTGGGCTTCTCTTTTGGCCACAGCACCTGCTCAACGAACTGGTAACCGGTCCACCAGGCGCCGTCACTATCGCGCCACTGTGTGAGCCAGCTGAATAACTCGGCGGCCTGATCACGTTCACCTGCCGCCAACAGCGCCAGGGTCAGCTCACAAGACTCAGCCACAGTCGCCCATGGCTGGTGATTCTCGCAGCGGCAACCGATGCCCGGCTCGACAAACTCTGACCATCTTTTTGCCAGTCGATCTTTGGCCTGCTCACCCACGACCCATCCTGCCAAGATGGGATAAAACCAATCCATCGCATAGCGAGATTTACTGTCCCAGGTGCGATCAAATCGATCTGAGCGGTGCCGCAGCGCATGCCCAAGTCCGGCTCGCGCAGCGCGCCACGCTGAAGACGTCTCTCCAAGTTGGTCCGCGATTAAGATCGCGCACTCCAGCGATTTATAGATCGAGCTGCAGCCAGTCACGAGGGCGTCACCCAACGGCACACCTCCTAGATCAACAGCCCAATCGATTTCGCCCTCCGGGCTTTGGTAGCGCAGTACAAAAGCGACCGCTTTTGACACCACGGGGAAGCACCGCGCCAAAAAATCGGTGTCCCGGGTAATCAAGAAGTGGTGCCACACTCCGGTCGCAATGTAGGCGACATAATTAGTCTCGCGTCGATCAACGCTCAGATCCGCCTCACCGTCCCGGTAGCAGGCCCACCAGCTGCCGTCCTCGAGCTGCGTCTCGGCCAGCCAGGCATAGGCGCGCTCGGCAGCATTGATCTCGCCCGCGATGCTGAGCCCCATAGCGGCCTCGGTATGATCCCAGGGGTCGGTATGTCCGCCGTCGAACCACGGTATCTCGCCCGAGGCGCGCTGGGTGGAGAGCAGAAACCCGACAGTGGGCCGCAACCACTGTGCCGGATAGACCCCGGGGCTCAAGAGTGGCGCATTCATGAGTGGCTCTCCACCGGCGTTATCTGCTGCAGTGCCGGCTTAGTAAAGTACAACACAATGCTTTTACCCATGATGGGATTCAGAAGCGCATCGATAGCGCGGGTGATCCAGGGCCGCTTCATCAAATCCCAAACCAGCAATTGATGATAAAGGCGCACCGGCCAGGGTTCGGGGTCGCTGCGCCAAAAAAGGCACTTTAGCCACCAATAGGGCACGTGCAGGGCATGGGCGCTGCCCCGACCCGTCATCGCAAAACCCTGCCGCACGACTTCACGGGTCAAATGCGTTGCATCAAAAATGCGGATATGTCCCCCGGGCGCTGTCCGATACCCCTCACTCAACTGCCAGCAGATCCACTCGGGCCACTGCCTGGGGACACTGATACACAATCGGCCCCCGGGCTTCAGCACTCGCCACAACTCCTCCAGCACCGCCAGATAATTGGGGATATGTTCCAGAATCTCACTGGCGATCGCAGCGTCGACGCTACCATCAGGCAACGGCAAGTTGGTTGCGTCACCGGCTGCAAAGCTAATTTCGCCACCCGGTGTGTGGGAGGTCATGTCTTCAATACGCTGGTTCGCGGTGCCCAGATCCTGCTCTGAGAGATCGATTCCCAGCGCCTGAACGCCCTCAAGCAAATAAGCAGCAAGGGTATGGCGGCCTTCTCCACAGCCCACATCGACACACACCTTCCCCGGCGAGAGCGCCAGTTTGTCGAGGTCCACCGTCAGCATGCTTCAATACAGGCTCGGTACTGCTCGACCATCTGCTCTGCGCAGACTGACCAGCAGAATTGCCGCTCAACCCGTTGTCGCCCCTGATCGCCCAGCGCCCTTGCAAGCGCGGGATCAGTGAGCACGCGCTCTAGCTTCTCTGCCAGTGCATCGCAGTCACCCGCGGGCACCAGCAACCCACCGTCGGCCACCACCTCTGCCAACGCCCCACCATCACTCGATACCAGAGGCACCCCAGCGGCCATTGCCTCGACCGCAGGCAAGCCAAAGCCTTCATAGAGCGAGGGGACAACAGCCACAGCACTCTCCGCATACAGGCGGTTGATGTCTTCGTGGCTGGCATCACCCACGAAACGGATATGATCCGCCAGCCCAAGATCCTTAATCAGTGCCTCGGTATCGCCACCTGGCTTGGGTCGCGCAATCAACACCAGCCGCCGAGAAGGGTCCGCCTCAACCAGCGTTTTGAACGCCCGCAACAACACGGCTAGCCCTTTGAGAGGCGCGTCGGCCGAAGCAGTGGCAATTATCTGTCGGGGGTTGCGAGCGACTAACGGCAGCGGCCTGAAAAGCTGAGTGTCCACACCGTTGGGTACCACATGGAGCGCCCCCGGCAGCACGCCAAAATCGGTGGCGATATCCACAGCGGAGCAGCGCGAAACCGTCACAATATGACGCAGTTGCGCAGCAACTCTGGATTGCATACCAAGGAACCGGTGCCAGCGACGGATCATCAAACGCCACCACCAACGGGGCTCTCCGGCCAAAGCGACCCTGAGATCCCGGGTGATGGGATGATGAATCGTCGTCACCACTGGTAGGCCCGCGCGCTGAAGATCCAGAGTACCCTCGGCGAGGGTTTGGTTGTCGTGCACCACGTCAAATTCGTCGGCATGATCAATCAACCAATCCCGCGCGCGCTCGCCAAAAGTCTCAGGCTCGGCAAACCCACCGCTGAGCTTACTGAACCACTCTTTGCGCCCAAGCCGATCGCCGAGCTCTTCTCGCGTGACGCTGCAAAGATCCCGAGAGTAGAGGTCAAGGCTTGGTAGCTCGACGAGCGATACGCCCTCGACCAGATGCGGATAAGGTGGCCCCGAGATCACTGTGACTTCATGACCCAACTGCATCAGCGCCTGACTCAGGTAGCGCAGATAGACGCCCTGCCCCCCTGAAAAAGGGGCTGATCGATAACCCAACAGTGCCACTCGTAAGGGGCTACCGTCGCGCACGACAGTATGAGCTTCAGCAGCATTGGGCGTGTGAAGAGGTGCGTTAATGGGAGGCTCCGGGTGGGTCGCTGCTAATGGCAGTAACCGTGCCATATTATCGGCCGGTTCTTGCAAAGTACAGGCGGTGCAGTTTAGCGGTGGCTCGCTAACTCTGCTATCGGCCTGTAAACTCCCGCGCCCAGAGAGCAAATCCTGACACAATGGCTAAGCACACCGCATACAAGGGCATTATTCTCGCTGGTGGGTCGGGTACCCGGCTGCACCCGCTGACCACCACGGTCAGTAAGCAGCTAATGCCCGTTTACGACAAGCCCCTGATTTATTATCCGCTCGCCACGCTGATGCACTCAGGTATTCGGGACGTTTTGGTCATCACCACACCCCGTGACCAGCTCGCCTACGCCGACCTCCTAGGGGACGGCAGTCAATGGGGCATCAGCATCCAATACACAGTTCAGGCGAGTCCCGATGGCCTGGCTCAGGCTTTTTTACTGGGCGCGGACTTCATTGGCCAGAGCCCGGTGTGTCTGGTACTGGGTGACAATATTTTTTATGGCGCCGGCTTTACCAGTAAGCTCAGACGCGCAGCGCAGCGCGAAGATGGCGCCTCCGTATTTGCCTATTACGTGCACGACCCCGAGCGCTACGGCGTGGTTGAGTTCGACGCCGAGGGGCGTGCGATTGGTATTGAGGAAAAACCCGCTGCTCCCAGGTCTCATTACGCGGTGACCGGTCTTTATTTTTATGACAACGACGTCATTTCGGTGGCAAAGGGCATCACGCCGTCACAGCGCGGCGAGCTTGAGATTACCGATGTAAATCGTCACTACCTTGAGCAGGGGTCATTACAGGTGGAAGTCATGGGCCAGGGCACGGCCTGGCTGGATACCGGTACGCATCAGTCGCTGCTGGATGCAGGGAATTTCATCCGCGTGATAGAAGAAAGGCAGGGTTTGAAGGTCGCCTGCCTGGAAGAGATCTCCTATCGGATGGGGTACATCACCGCGGATGAGGTGCTGGCACTGGCAGCGCCGCTCTTTAAAAGCGGCTATGGCGCTTATCTAGAGAACATGGTCAGCGAGGGCGGGCCCATATTCGATGAAGATTGAGTCGACCTCCCTGACGGGCGTGACGCTGATAGCACCGACTGTGCACGGCGATGCCCGCGGCTTTTTTCTCGAGACCTGGCGCGCTGAGCGTTATCAGGCAGCAGGTATCGACCTCCCCTTTGTGCAGGACAACCACAGCCGCTCTAGTCAAGGCACTCTGCGCGGGTTGCACCTGCAGACTGAAAAGCCCCAGGGAAAACTGGTGCGCGTGTCCTCTGGCGCCGTCTTTGACGTCGTCGTTGATTGCCGGGCGGAGTCGCCCAGCTGTGGCCAGTGGCATGGCGTTACGTTGACGGCAGAAGGACAGGAGCAACTGTGGGTGCCGCCCGGCTGCGCCCACGGCTTTTATGTGCTCACTGAGTCAGCGGATTTTCTCTACAAGTGCACCGACTATTATCATCCCGAGAGCGAAATCTCGCTGGCCTGGAACGATCCGACCCTCGGGATTGAATGGCCGCTCCCCGAAGGTGAAGAACCACGGCTGTCGACAAAAGATCGCTCGGGAGTTCCGTGGCAGGATTGCCCGCTGTATCAGGGATTGATCTAGCGCGCGGTGGCCGCTCGCTCAAGCAGCGGACGCCACCAGACCTCGTTGGCGAGATACCAATCGACTGTTTTCGCTAAACCCGTCTCAAAGGTCTCTCTGGGAACGAAACTCAGTGTTTGCTCGATTTTTGACGCATCGATGGCGTAGCGCCAGTCGTGCCCGGCGCGGTCTGTGACAAACTCAATCAGCGAATCACTGCGCTCACCCCGCGCCTGAGGCGCATTGGGGAACCGCGTCGCCAACTCTATATCACTTGCAAAGCACTCATCCATCACGCGGCACAGCAGGTTCACGATATCGAGATTAGCCCACTCGTTATGGCCGCCGATGTTGTAGACCTCACCGGGCGTACCGGCTTCCAGAATGCGGGCGATGCCCCGCGCGTGATCTTCAACGTATAGCCAGTCGCGGATATTACTGCCATCGCCGTACACCGGAATCACGCCCCCGTCGAGGATTCGCGTCAGGCAAAGTGGAATCAGTTTCTCGGGAAAATGGTACGGTCCATAGTTGTTCGAACAGTTACTGATAGAAACCTGCAAGCCATAGGTGTGCTGGTAAGCGCGCACAAGGTGGTCACTGCCCGCTTTACTGGCTGAGTAGGGCGAGTTCGGCTCGTAACGCTTGGTCTCAGTGAATGCAGGATCTTCAGGCGCCAATGAACCGTAGACCTCATCGGTGGAGACGTGATGGAACCGATGTTCGCGTCCCGACCCTGAAAGCCAAGCGTTGCGGGCCGCCGCCAGAAGTGTGTGGGTGCCCTCTAGATTGGTGCGAATAAACGCATCGGGCCCCGTGATGGAGCGATCCACGTGGCTCTCTGCCGCAAAGTGCACAATAGTGTCGGTGTCGTAGTCAGCCATAACCTGCGAGACCAAATTGGCGTCACAGATATCGCCCTCGACAAAATGAATGCGGCCGCTCTGCTCCAGAGGTTGAAGACTGAGACGGTTACCCGCATAGGTCAGCGCATCCAGCACCATAACCGTGTCGTCTGGGTGAGCTTCGGCCCAGTGGTAAACGAAGTTCACGCCGATAAATCCCGCTCCGCCCGTGACCATCAATGACCGCGCCATCACACTGTTTCCTCGAGTTTTTGTTGTGACCGAAGCATATCGCGCAACGCATCGCGCCACGGCTGCTGAGCCACATTGAGAGCGCTGCAGGTGTCACCGCAGTCGAGCACGCTATAGGCGGGCCGCTGCGCTTTGGTCGGAAAGGCCTCTGTTGGAATCGGCTCAATCGTTGCCGGCGCGGAGAGCAGACGCAGCGCCAAGGCTTCGTCGTGGATACCGCAGGCAAAGTCGTACCAACTGATTGCTCCCGCGTCGGACCAATGAAACACCCCCTGGGCATCGCCATTAAGCGCCAACAACCAGCAGATCTCTGCGAGACCGCGGGCCGAGGTCGGCGAACCGATTTGATCACTCACAACGCGCACATAGCCCTGCTCCCGCATCAGTCGCAGCATCGTCAGCACAAAGTTTCGCCCCCCGGGACCATAAACCCAGCTGGTGCGCAGCACGGCATGGCTCGCGCCACTGGCGAGCACCGCCTGCTCCCCCCGCCGCTTGCTCGCACCATAAACACCCAGAGGCGAGGGGTTTGCGTCGGAGGCATATGGCCGCGGTGTGCGACCATCAAACACAAAATCGGTAGAGATATGCACGAGGCGCAGACCACGCTGGTCACACAGCGCACCCAGCATGGCGGGGGCGTCGGCGTTCACAGCATCGGCCGATTCGGGGTCATCCTCGGCGGCGTCCACCGCAGTGTAGGCCGCCGCATTGATCACTACATCGGGGTCGACTTCATCCATGATCCTGCGCAGCGCCAAGTCATCAGTCACGTCACAGGTCGCCCGGCTGAACCCCTCTGCCGCGACCATTTCAGGAACGCAGCCCATGCATGCCTTGCCGAGCTGCCCCGCGGCACCGAGCACCAGTGCCCGCTGAGCGCTCACAAATGCGTTTCCAGCCAGTTAACGTAACGGGCAATCACTTCCTCGGATTCAGGCTCATTCAGGATCTCGTGGTAAAGACCCGGCCAGAATTCAAGGCTTTTATCCTGAGCACCCAGTGCGTCAAAGAAAACCTGGGAACCCTCTGGCCCGGCCATCACATCAGCCTCGCCATGGGCGATGTAAATGGGCAACGTGATCTCGCCCGCCCGGGCAATAGCTACCTCCATGGCATCCAACATTTCAATGCCCAGGGCGGTCGTGATCTTGCCGTTATAGACCAGAGGGTCGGCAAGGTAATCGGCCACGACCGCCGGGTCGCGACTCACGCCATTAGCGTCCAACGACACCATCCCCAACTTGGGTAGTACCTTCTTGAGCACTCTGCCAACCCAAAGCAGTGGTGCCGACCCAGGATCCACCGCGTGAAAGGCAGGACCCGACAACATCGCGCCCTGAAACTCCGCCTGAGATTCGAGCAGTAAGTGGGCGCTGATAAGCCCCCCCATGCTGTGGCCAAACAGGAACACCGGCCGCCCCGGATACCACTCATCGATGCAACCGCGCAGTGCCTGCATCGGTTCGAGATACTCAGAGAAAGCCTTCAGGTAAACCCGAATGCCGGGCGAAGCACCGTGTCCCATGTGATCGGGGCCGACCACGGCCACACCGCGCTCATTGAAACGTGCAGCGACATGCTCGTAACGTCCAGTATGTTCTGCAAGACCATGAGCAAGCAGCAGGCAGGCCTTGGCGTCGTCAACTGGCCAGTGCCGATACTGAACACCACTGGAAAGACTTTGCATCGGGCCCGTGTTGCCTAGTTAGCCACCGGCGCCAACCACTCAGCGTACTGCGATTGCTCGCCACGCACGGCTTCTAGATAAATGCTTTGCAGTTTTTCCGTGATCGGACCGCGTATGCCGCTACCGATCGTGCGATTGTCGACCTCGCGGATTGGCACCACTTCTGCTGCGGTGCCGGTAAAGAACGCCTCATCGGCGACGTAGACTTCGTCGCGGGTAATCCGCTTTTCCCTGACCGTCAGGCCTTGATCCGCCGCAATGCGGAAAATACTGTCTCGCGTAATCCCCTCCAAACAAGAGGTCAGCTCGGGCGTATAGAGAACACCGTCACGGATGAGGAAAAAATTCTCGCCACTGCCCTCTGCAACGTAACCCTCGTTATCGAGAAGCAAGGCCTCCTCAAAGCCCGCATCCAGCGCTTCTCTGAGTGCCAAAATCGAGTTGATGTAGTTGCCATTGGCCTTCGCTTTACACATTGTGATGTTGACGTGGTGGCGGGTGTAACTTGACGTCGCGACGCGAATGCCGCGGTCTCGCGCCTCGGGGTCCATATAGGAAGGCCACGCCCATGACGCCACCATGACATGGGTCTTGAGGTTGTCGGCACGCAGGCCCATTCCCTCAGAACCCAAGAAGCACATGGGGCGTATGTACGCCTCATCCAGATCGTTTGCCCTGACCACCTCTCGTTGTGCGGCGTTGAGGGTCTCTTTGTCGTAGGGCATGTCCATGCGCACAATATGTGCTGAACGGAACAACCGGTCGGTGTGCTCCTTAAGGCGGAAAATCGACGTCCCTTCGGAGGTCTTGTACGCGCGAACACCTTCGAAAACACCCAGACCATAGTGAAAGGTATGGGTCAGCACATGAACCCGCGCTTCCTGCCAGGGCACCATTTCGCCATCGAGCCAGATGTGGCCGGTGAGTTCTGAGAGGTCCATGTCGTTTCCTTTCTCTTTATGCTGGTTGGTGTGCTGATCTGTTTGCGCCGCGTCTATGGATTCGCAGCGACGGTATGAGCCATCAGCGCCTCAGGCCCCGATTCTACCCTGCCTGCAACCCGGGTAATAAGGCCTCGGTGATCTGTTTTACCTGCTGGCGCTGGACTTTAAATTCAGCCACGTCGGTCTCGGCAGCACACCCCTGTAATCCCAGAGAGTGGGTCGCACTGCGATAGTCGAGATACGCCTGCGACAGACTCTCTGCCTGATCAGCTGTTACGAGTCCGGTCTGCTCAAGCGCCTCAAGTAGACGAATCACGTCAGACCATACTGTGAGTTCAACGTGCTCGCTGGCATGTGCCAGCACGAGGTATTGCACCACAAATTCAATATCGACAATACCACCAGGATCGCGCTTGACGTCAAAGCGCTCGCGACTGTTCGACGACGCTGTGTGCTCTGCACGCATCTTGTCGCGCATCTCGCAGACAGCTGAGGCAAGATCAGATTGCTCTCTCGGCATGGCCAGCACCTCTCTTCGCAACGCCTCCAACGACGTCTTCAGTGCCAGATCGCCTGCCACCACCCGCGTGCGCACCAGCGCCTGATGCTCCCATACCCAGGCAGACTCGAGTTGGTATCGACGTAGTGCAGGCAATGTTGTGGCCACCAGACCCGAGTCTCCGTCCGGGCGCAGACGCAGATCGACCTCGTAGAGTCTCCCCGCGTAGGTCTGGGCCGACAAGACATGCACGACGCGTTGCGCAAGCCGTGTGTAAAAACGGGTGTTGTCGATCACTTTCGGGCCAGCGGTCTCTCCGTCTGCGCCGTCGAAGACAAATACCAAATCAAGGTCTGAACCGTAACTAAGCTCGAGTCCGCCGAGCTTGCCGTAAGCGATGACAGCAAAACCAGTACTGTCAGATTGCGGCTGGCCGTAGCGCTGCACCAACTCGGCGCGTGCCAACGCCAGGGCATGCTCGATCATGACCTCCGCCAGAAACGTCAGGTTATCGCTCACTTTCATGATCGGTAGCGTGCCAGTCAGCTCGCTCGCAGCGACACGGAGAATCACACCATCCTTGATGCGGC
>CBFHSJ010000044.1:0-15858 GCA_965658485.1 Luminiphilus sp. | reverse complement strand
CCGCTTCAAAGATGCTTGGCGGGCCCACCCGCAATATCGCACTCTGGCAGGACCGACTGTTTTTAGCGACCTATGACGCCGCTATCGTGGCCATCGATGCCACAACCGGAGCCGAACTCTGGCGCACCGAAAAAGCCGACTATCGAGAAGCCTTTACCCATAGCGCCGGTCCTATAGTAGCCAACGGTATTGTCGTAAGCGGCATCAATGGTTGTGAGCTGTTTACCCAAGACGGCTGCTTTATTACGGGGCACGACCCTGCAACGGGCGCTGAGCTATGGCGCACCGCCACACTGGCAGAGCCGGGCACGCCTGAATACGCCACTTGGGGTAATGTCGCACCGGATCGCCGCGGGGGTGGCGATATCTGGATCGCCGGATCCTACGACCCCCAGCTGGATCTAGTGTACTTCGGCACTTCGCAGCCCAAGCCTTGGGCGGCGCCCAGTCGCGGCATGTCGGTAGAGGATGCCGCGCTCTACACTAACGCCACGCTAGCAGTGAGACCCAAAACAGGTGAACTGGTCTGGCACTTCCAGCATATCCCCGGTGAAACCATCGATATGGAAGTTGGTTTCGAACGGATACTCGCTGATATTGATGGGGAGCAAACACTGTTGACCGTCGGCAAAGACGGCATTTTGTGGAAACTGAATCGCGCCACCGGCGAATATCTGGATCTACTCGATACCATGGGACAGACCATTTTTGCGGTGGATCGTGAAACCGGGCGACTGACTTACCGAGAGGATATCGCCACGGCCAATATCGGTGACACCTACACCGCCTGCCCCGGGATCTATGGTGGTCACAACTGGCAGTCTGCAACCTACGATGACGCCCGCCACTTACTGTTCTTGCCCGTGCATCAATTGTGTTCCGACATGACCCCTCGCGAGGTCGATTTAGGCCCTGGTGGCGGAGGTTACGGGGCTGATGCCGCCACCTACCCTATGCCGGGCAAAGAGGGACTGGCTGGCGCTTTACTCGCAATCGACGTGCGCACAATGGAGGTTCGCTGGAAAATCGAACAGCCTGCTTTGTTCTTGAGCGGCGCTCTATCAACCGATGGCGGGCTGCTATTTATCGGTGATCTGGACAGGCACTTCCAAGCTTTTGATACAGAGACGGGGGCGCGACTATGGTCGACTCGACTGCCAGCGCCCGCCCACGGCTATCCGGTTACCTATGAAGCTGAGGGAAAACAGTTCGTAGCGATTCCTGCGGGAATCGGGGTCTTTCGGGCGCTGACTGCGGTGATTTTCCCCGATATTTATCAGCCCCCGGATGGCCAAGGGCTGTTTGTTTTCAGCCTGCCACAATAATCAGGGCAACCGATCAATCGATGCCCTTTCTCCCGGCCTCGCGCACCATCGGGGCATACTCAGCGAACGCGGGTGGTTCTGCGGTGGAGCCCGTTGTCACACCAGCATCCACTGTGAGGGTCAAACCACTGGTGTAGCCTGACTCGTCGCTAGCCAACCAGAGCGCTGCATTGGCCACGTCCTGCGCCAGACCAGCGCGGCCCTTCAGGGGAGATAGATCGGCAAGGGTAGTGATCGTCTCATCCAGGTTTTGATGATCTCCTGTGACGACATCTGCCACCATAGGCGTAGCCATGGCCGCGGGGGCAATACAGTTCACGCGCACGCCGCACCCACCCACTTCGGCAGCAAGGTTTTTCGTCATGCCCACAACGGCATGTTTCGCAGCCGCGTAGGCATGTGGTCCAAGGCCGCCCATCACACCCGCGGTACTGGACATGCTGATAATGGAACCGGAACCGGCCTCTTTCATGTGGCGGCTAGCGTGTTTCATGCCGTAAAAGACGCCATTGATCATAATGTCGATGGTCAGCTTCCACTCTTCTGCTGGCGTCGTCGACATGGGTCCTAACGCGCCAACGATGCCGGCACAGTTGAACATAATATCTATCTGCCCAAACTCAGTGACCGCCGCCTCAACCAGCGCTTCCACCTCGGCTTCGTTAATCACATTGCAGTGACGGAAAATGGCATGACTCGCACCACCTAGTTCAGCGGCGATGCCCTCGCCCGCCTCATCCTGAATGTCGCCCAATACCACCCGTGCACCGTGATCTACATAAGTCTTTGCCGTTGCCGCACCGATGCCACTGGCGGCACCAGTAATGACTGCGACTTTACCTTCCAACCTACCGCTCATTTTCATCCCTCGTCTTTGTGAATCGACACCGCCTGATCTCCAGCAAGCTGTTAAATCAGGCAGTAATCAATCAGGTATCCAATACAACTGGCTCAGGCCATATCGGCCCTGTGTCGTGACATGTCACCAATCAGATCTGGTGTGATTGCTCTCTCCACAAAGTACCACGCGTCTCCATCCTTCGCGAAGGTATCGTGGTACGTGCCAATGAATATCGCCTGCATCGCAAAGTCACCCGGCACATGCTGCATCACGGTAATGCAGCTTTTCGCGGTCGCCGTCTGACCTGAGGGATCAATGCTAATGGCAACATTGCTCATCAGATGACGGGTGTTTGGCTTACCGTCATACAAGGTCACGTTATCAAGTTGTGCACTCACCTCCTCTGCACCTTTAGCAAGCGCGCCAACGATCCCCCACGCGCCCTTCTCAAACAGCGCAGCACAGCCAGCCAAATCGCCACAATCGATGGAGTCACAGTACTGAGTCATTAACTCAGTTACGGCGGCCCAATCTTCCGCGTTGGCCATCACTCTACCCCTCGCTTGCCAGCCTCTCTCATTAAAGGCGCCTTCTCGGAGAAGCGTGGTGGACCCGCCATGGATCCTGTGGTGATGCCCGCATCAATGGTCAACGTGTGGCCACTCGTATATCCCGATTCGTCACTGGCTAACCACAGCACAGCATTGGCCACATCATCCGCAAGACCCGGTCGCCCGCTGAGGGGTGACTCATCGGTCAACATTTTCAGCGTCGAATCGATATCGGTGTGATCATCTAAATAGGCCTGAGCGACCATTGGTGTCGCCACGCTGTAAGGCGCGATGCAATTGACCCTGACACCGAATGCGCAGACTTCTGCAGCCAGGTTTCGAGTAATACCGACCACCGCGTGCTTGGCTGCGGCATAGGCATGGGGACCCAAGCCTCCGGTCACACCTGCCACACTTGACATGCTGATGATGGACCCGGACCGCGCTTTTTTCATGTGCTTTGAGGCGTGCTTCATGCCATAGAAAACGCCATTAAGGAGAATGTCTAACGTGAACTGCCACTCTTCCGCAGTCGTCGACTCTAGAGGACCCAACGCACCCACGATGCCCGCATTGTTGAACATGACGTCGATCCTGCCGAATTCATCGACGGCGGACTGAATCAACGCTTCGACTTGATCTTCTTTGGTGACGTCACAGACTTTAAAGCGACTCCGATCACCCAGCGCAGCCACCATGTCGGCCCCTGCCTGTTCCTGAATATCACCTAGCACTACGTAGGCACCTTCACCCAGCAACTTCTCAGCGGCTGCTGCGCCGATACCGCTCGCACCCCCTGTAATCACCGCAACCTTGTCAGCTATGCGACCCATATCCTAGTCTCCTTTTTTTGTTTTCTTTACCTCTTACTCAGCACCGTCAGTGCACACGCCCAAAATAAAAAGAGGCGCTCACAATGAGCGCCTCCCTTGTCACGTGAAACGCTGCTCGGTCTGTTAATTACCGAAATCGTACACGACCTCCACGCCCCAGGTTCTCGGAGCAACCGGTGAGGCATAAGACCACAAACCGGAAACGTTGAGGCCATGCGCCAGCGCATCCTCATCGGTCAAGTTCCGGCCAAACAGGCTAAATGTCGCGCCACCTCGCTGGTAATTGATCGACGCATCTAGGTAGCTTTGCTTACCGTTCTTCAGCTCCGCCCTATTGGTTTGCTCTACGAACAAGTCATCGATGAAGCGGTAGGCTCCGCGAATCCATGCCTGGCCTCCAGCCATATCCCATTCGTAGGTGCCGGATATGGAGCCGGTGTACTCCGGTGCACGCCTGAACTCGAGACCGCTGTTATCGACGATGCCGAAGCCGGAATCAAAGGTGAACTCGTCATACTCCGAGTCAAGGTAACCGAAATTTGCTGCCAAAGTGAGGCCTTCACTCACCAAAGCCTGACCCTGAAGTTCAATACCTTTCATTGTGGCGGTTGCCGCATTGAACACAGAGATTCTCTGCCCGGTGGCGCCGTCAGACTTCAGGCCAATTTCTTCCTGCTTGTCCTGGTAGTCCATGTAGAAGAAGGCGCCATTCAGGCGGAAGCGCCCACTACCAAACTCGGATTTGAAACCCAATTCGTAGTTTTCAAGGAACTCCGGGTTATAGGGGATGGTCGCGGATTCAACACTGTCGACACGCCCATTGAATCCGCCGCTGCGATAGCCCTCGGAATAGGTGGCATAGAGCATGGCATCATCATTAAGGCTATAGCGCAGACCTACTTTAGGCGTGAATTCGCTCCAGTCAGTATCGGCATCTGCGGACAAGTTTCCTCGCTGTCGCGTCAGCTTCTCATCCTTGGTATATCGACCGCCCACCGTCAACGTCCAGCTGTCAGTGAAGGCGTAATCTGCCTCAAAGAACGCCGCTTGCGAGTCAGTCTCCTGGTGCGTGTACTGAGGAATGTCCAGAACGGTGTCCGGGACGACAAAAGTAATCCAGCTACGCAGCCGAATGTCGTATTCGGACTGCCAGTCGTAGACACCCGCCACCAATTTCAGAGCACCGCCCGCGTCATAGGTAAAGCGCAGCTCGTGACTTTGCTGCTCATACTCGGCGGGGCGATCTGTGCCAAACAGCATCGGCTCTTCAGCCGTCCAGTTAGACACAATGGTCTCCTCTGTTTCAAAACTACCGTAGATGTAGTTCATTCTGAGGTTTTCGGTGATATCCCAGCGCGCTTCGATGATGTGGGTCTCCGCGTCAAACGTAGCGTCGTCGGTGTTCAGTGCCAGATCGTCCGGTGAGGACACGACAATACCGTCAGGCAGCGGAAATTCTGTCCAGGTTGTGGGCTGGTATATCACGCGAGAGGTTTTGTAGCGGTCACCCGTCGTCGGCAGGTTGACGCTCTGAGCACAGAGGTCAAACCCACTACAAAATAATTGATCCGGCTGCCCTACGTTGAGGAGTGGCGGCGTATCCTGATCCGTCTCTTCGTTGGTATAGGTATACTCGAGCTCAAAGTTGTCTGTGGCGTTCCAGAGCGCGTTGAAACCGTAGGACTGATAATCGACCTTGCCCTCGTCACGGCCCAAGGCGACATTTTCATAGTAGCCGTCACGCAGGTTGTTTCTGGCGGCACTCAGCTTCACGGCGAGATTGTCGGTCACGCCAAAATTCAAAATGCCGTCATACCAATAGTTGTCATAGTCCCCGTAACCGACACGAACCTTGCCACCGAGCTCACCCGTGGGCCGGGTTCTCTCGACGCGAATGGTGCCGCCTACGGTGTTGCGACCAAACAAAGTGCCCTGCGGTCCTCTGAGCACCTCCACTGATGCCAAATCGATACTGCGCAGAATCGCGCCACTATTTGCACCGATAAACAAGCCGTCGATCTCAACACCGACCGCGGGATCGAAGTTTTTCTCCACATCGGCCACACCGACACCGCGGATATAGAGCGCCGCATTGCCACCGGGGCCCTGCGAGGTGTCATCAAAAATCAGATTTGGCGAGATAAACGCGAGGTCTCTGATGTCACGCGCAAAGGTGCGATTGATTTCTGTCTCGGTCAAAGCGCTGACCGAGAGGCCCACGTCCTGAAGGTCTTCGTTCCTCTTGCGTGCGCTGACCACGACCTCCTCTAGCATCAACGCCTCTTGCGCAAGCGCAACAGGCGCCACTGGCAGCGCCGTCAGAGCGGCCAATACCGCAGTGCTGAGAACAGTCTGTCTTGATCCTATTTTCATGGCTTTACCCTCTTTATGTGTTTATGGCTGTTTTAATCTATTGGGCGTCCAGTTCTTCAACGCAGGGCTACCCTTCCGGAGCACTGAGCGTCGTACCCGCAAATTGGTTGAAATAATGGATGGTGACCTCCCGCTCAGAGATCCGCCAGATACCGTCGCGTCGCGCGTAGCTGTCTTTATATGTCGCGCCGACGAACGTGGCCTCGGTGCTGTCTGTCAGCAACCCCATGCAGTCCACATCGCAAAGCCCGCTCGCTGCATCGGGCCCGATGAACTCCACCACCAAATTTGATGTCACATGTTGCGATTGGGCCCAGGCAGGCCAGAGCACCTCGTGGATCGCCTCGTGAATGCCATCATGACCGGCAAAATCGCCAAAAGGCGGGCCGATTTTCCACACACAGTCATCCCACCAGATCGACAAAAACCGATCATAGTCTCGCTTATCGAAACCGTGGCAATAATTGCTGACCAGCGCCTCGATGTGGTGTCTAGATTCCAGCCGATCCAGGCGGGTAATTAGCTCGTCACTCACCTATATTCCCTTTGTTGCAGAAATAAAGCGTTATTTACTGCATCACAATTCTTCGTTACGGAGGTGCAACCAACCCTCGTCGGTTGATAATACTGCACATCTTGCTTGTTACTAGCAAGCCAAAATAATCAGCCAAATCAAACCATTTCACCTTACAGACTGCGCGTAGTTTTGGGGGTGGCCAACCGTCCCGCGGGCGTCTCGCCGACCCAGCGGATCGCGGCAGGCTGAAGATCAATCGCACTGGCTTGCAGCGGCTCATATCGGGTGTTGCGCTGCTGCGGTATACGCCCTGCCCCCACGATGGCCTGGGACAGCACTTCGGGCTCCCACATTTGACCATGGGCCGCCCCGGCTGCTCGGGTGATGCTCTCGTTGATGAGTACACCGCCCAGATCATTGGCTCCCGCCGATAACATTTGTAACGCACCAGCGCGCCCTAACTTTACCCAGGAGGCCTGAATATTGGGGATGAGATACCCCACCGTGAGACGGAGCACCGCATGCATCAAGCGCGCTTCTCGCCAGGTCGGCCCTGGCCGCGACTCACCGCGGCGATAGAGGGGAGCGCCCTCGCTCACAAAGGGCAACGGCACTACCTCAGTAAACCCACCCGTGCGCCTTTGCAGCTCGATCACCCGTTGCCAATGTGCGACCCAGGCGGGACCAGCGTCGACATGCCCGAACATAATCGTCGCAGTGCTGAACAAACCCACCTCATGGGCGCACTCCATGATCTCCAACCAACGATCGCTGGTGACCTTGTCTGGACACAGAATCGACCTGACGCCCTCATCGAGCACTTCCGCAGCCGTACCGGGCAATGAGTCCAATCCCGCTTCTTTGAGCAGTCTGAGATAACGCTCCAGAGACAAGCCCAAGGTCTTGGCGCCCTGATCAATTTCCAGCGGAGAAAATGCGTGCACGTGCATATCAGGCGCTGCCGCCTTCACCGTCTCGACAATGTCCAGATAGGTCTGTCCTGTATAGTCAGGGTGAATGCCACCTTGCAGACACACCTCTGTTGCACCCAGCGCCGCCGCCTCCTGAACCCGCCTGTGGAGCTCCGCGCCATCGAGGTCGTAGGCAGTGCGACCGGACGCCACCTCACCCCCCCCTTTAGAAAACGCACAGAAGCGGCAGCTGTATTGGCACACATTGGTGTAGTTGATGTTGCGGTTGATGACATAACTGACCACGTTGCCGACCTGCGTCTGACGAAGCTGGTCCGCCGCAGCACAGACCGCCTCAACATCCGCCCCTCTCGCACTGAACAGGGACAGCATGCCGTCAGTGTCGACCCCCTCTCCGCGCAAACAGGCGTCGAGCGCTTCTGTCACAGCGGTATCTATTCTCTTGGTGGCGAGCGCAGCAGGCTGAGGTGGTGGTTGCTCAGACACACCCGCTCGCCAGCTGTCATCGCGGACGAGCCCCTCGGCGTCCGCCCACTCAAGTGCATGGCGTCTGACGCCTCGATCCAGCCACTGGGGAGTGGCGAGATACCGTGGGTAAACGGTCAGGCGAGCCAGCAGGTGCTTGTGTTGCTCCGCTGTTGCCATGCGCAGAGCAGCCAGGCTGGGCCAGGGCGCCTCGGGGTTGACGTAATCGGGAGTGACCGGAGAAACACCACCCCAGTCGTTGATACCCGCCTCAATCAAACTCCCCAGCTGCCCTGGACTCAGGTTCGGGGGCGCCTGCACACTGACCTCGGTCGGCAGAATCACCCTCGCCTGCGCAATGGTCCATAGCAATTCTGACAACGCTGCGTCCTGCGCATCGGCCATTAAAGTCTCTGGCTTAGCGCAGAAATTCTGAATAATGACTTCCTGGATGTGACCATAGCGGCGGTGAAGCCGGGCGATCCCCTGAAGATCTTTCACTCGCTCTTCGCGCGTCTCCCCGATGCCGACCAGCAACCCGGTAGTCATGGGCACACGCAGCGCGCCCGCTCGCGCCAGCGTCAACCAACGACGGAAAGGTTTTTTATCTGGAGAACCAAAGTGAGGGCCTCCACGTTCGGTCAACCGATGGGCACCGCTCTCGAGCATGACACCCATCGACGCGGCAACCGGCCGCAACGTTTGCAGTTCACTACGACTTAAGGTGCCGGCATTGATGTGCGGTAAGAGCCCTGTCTCCTCGAGCACGCGCTGCGCGACTGCAGCCACATAGTCCACCGTGCTATCGAAGCCCGCAGTCTGAAGCCACTCCCTCGCTGCGCGATACCGACGCTCAGGCTTCTCGCCCAGCGTCAGCAGCACCTCGCGGCATCCCGCGCGCCCTCCCTCCCGGACTGTGGCCATAATCTGCTCCATGTCCAGATACAGCGCGCTCAATTGAGAGGGCGTTTTCGCAAATGTGCAGTAGTGGCACACATCTCTGCATAGCTGTGTGACCGGGATAAACACCTTGGGGCTATAAGTAATACGAGGGCCGTAATGGGTGTCGCGAATACTGCGCGCACGCGCCATGAGAACGTCGTCCATCTCGACCACGTCACCCCCATCCGCGAGCGCAACCATCGATCGCGCCGCATACCACTTGTTATGCTGTGCCCCCATATGCCGCCTACTGTACAGCCTTAGCAGGCCCGATGGGTAGCGTTCAATAACACATTGATGCCGGCGTCTGCGGACCAGCGCGCGGTTGCCTCACCAAGGTCGGGGTCATTGCCGTCCAAACGGCCCAGGTCATCTGGCTCATCAACATCCCTTGCCACACCGGCGGCACGCACGACCCGCCAAGGGGTCTTTGCAGATTTTGCCGCCTGCTGATGACGCGCGAAACTGTCCTCACCAAAGCACAGCGGCAGCGACCGATGGCGCCAACGGAGTACGGCGTTGGTGCCCGTCTCTGTAAAATCTGGACTAAGTACAGCGTGATGGTCGCGCGATGCAGCGATCAACGCAGAGAGATCCTCCTGACCCAAAAACGGCAAATCGGCGTGGATGAAAAGCAGCCGCTCGGCCGCTGTTTTCGCCGCAATCATCTCGTATGCAGCGACCAATCCGTCCCCCTGTTTTTCTCCTTCCTGCCACACCATAAGCGGCCCCTCGGGAAAGGCGCAGCGCGACCACCCCTCGCCACAGACGGCGTGCACGGTATCAATCTCGGGATGCGTCATGAGACAGGAGAGCACATCCTGCGCCATCGCCTCGACCAGATCACAACGTTGGCTGTCGTTCAGCACAGCTGAAAGTCGCCGCTTGCTCTGTGTGAGCGTTTTTAGCGCGACCACTGCCTCAATAGTCACTATTGCAGACCCCCAATAGCCAATCGCCAAATGCCCTAGCACGCGAGGGGTCTGACATCACGGTCTGCGTCGTCCGAATATCCATGCCCTCGGAGCGCAGATCGCCCGCCGCTGCCTGATCCATCTCGTCCCACACCCACACATCGATCAGTCCGGGGTATTGCTCGTTCATAAAGCGAGCCCACCCCTTAGCAGATACGTCGAGCCCCAGCTCCGACATGATCTTGCCCGCTGGACCCTTCAGCGCTTGCCCACCGATGATCGGCGACACCGCGACGACACGACGTGCAGCGTGTCGCAACAATTCCTGCATACCGGGAATAGCGATAATAGGCGCGAGGCTTAAGAACGGATTTGAGGGGCCAAGCACGATGTCTGTGCCAGCCGCGCCAACGTGACTCAGGGCGTCGCGCAGCTGCTGAGCAGGTGAGGCCGAATCAATCCCCTCATACACCACACTGTGAAGCACCGGCGCGCAGCCATGCGCAACAAAATACTCCTGAAAAGCCATTGTTCCTTGCTCGGTCACCACATGGGTCCTCACCGGGGATTCGGTGGCAGGCATTACCGAGACTCGGGAAGGCACGCCTAATCTATCCCCAAGCGACTGGGTCACACCTGCAAGACCCTGACCCGCTGACAACTTGGCAGCGCGCGCCAGATGCAACGCGAGATCCATATCTCCCAATTGAAACCAGTCCGGGCCACCCAAATTTTTAAGCTCCTCAAAGACCGCCCAACTCTCCTCTCCGCGACCCCAACCTCGCTGGCGGTCGATCTTTTTGGAGACGGCGTAGAGAACACTGTCGGTGTCCGGACAGATCAAGAGGCCACAGTGCTCGAAGTCATCGCCGGTATTGGTGACCACGAGCAGCGGTCGCTCGGCTGATGACTGAGACAGACCCGCAGCCAGTCGGGCGCCCCCGCCGCCGCCACTCAGTAACACCAGCGGGGCGTCGCTTGTTGTACCCGACCCTTCCCCCATTAGCGAAACATGTCCTGCTCAAGGGGTCGCAGCAATTGCTGCGCAGAGGCCTGCTCTGCCAACCGGAGATTACACCCTTGGGCCCACACCACCGGCTGACCCTGGTTAGTTTCACCCTGGACCAACGACGCCGAGGCCGCGAGGGCATCGGCAATGGCAGGCGCGGTGACCTGCATCACACGACCATCGAGATCGCGCTCTCCAACCTGATCCCAGACCGGCTCAAAACCACTCACCCCAATAGCAAAGCCGACGGTGCCCATCCGCCAGGGCCGCCCCAGGCTGTCGCTGATGATGACCGGCACGGGCAAACCGAATAACTCACCGAGGTGCCGCGAGAGGGCCTTTGCGCTGGCATCCGGATCTTCCGGCCAGAGGAGCACACTCTCTCCGTCGACCGAATCTCTGTCACCGACATTCGATCCGTCGATGCCTGCGTTCGCCAAAATATGCCCGGTGTGATGCTCGGCGATAATCAACCCCGGGCGAGTGCGAATAATCGAGCGCGATTCACTCAAAATGAGTGTGACAAGACGAGGGTCCTTCCCCGTCAGGTCTGCAAGCGCCTGAGCGTCCGCCGTGACCTCGACATCAGCGAGTCTGACCCGGCGCCCCTCAGCCTTGGACACCACCTTTTGCGCTACGATCAGAACCGATTTGGCATCAGGCGTTATCTCCTGAGCGCGCGTCGCTGAAACAACGAGCTCGCCCAGCGAATCCCCCGCAAGAACAGCGGGGAAATCCCGCAGCGGGGTGAGGTGCAGCGTGCCAGGTTTCACAGGGTCATTCGATGCCCGTTAAGCGGAGTCCCGCGTGGGTTTTGTATTGCTTGTTAATGTTGATCAGCACAGAGGTGAGCGCCTCCGCCGCCGCGGCGTTGTGGATGAGTCCCGCGTGGAAGCCTCGCATCCCCATGGCCTCGATCAGATCGATCACACTCTGGCGCGCCGTCTTCTCATTGCCTGTGACCAGCACATCGCAGGGAATATCCATATCGGCCTGCAGGTGCGCCGCCGCCACATTCTGTAGCGCACTGACCACCTGCACCTCTTCTCCCAGCAACGTCTGGGCAATCACTCCAGCGCTGCCCTCCGGGGGTAATTGCACTCGCGCCACACGCGGAGGCACCAGCGGCACAGTCACGTCTACCAACACCTTGCCCTGCACCGCGTCTTTGATGCTCTCCAGCGTGGGGGTGTGCGCGCCAAACGGCACCGTCACAAAGACAAGGTCGCCCCGCTCCGCAGCACTCACATTGTCCAGGCCTTCAATGGGCTGATGCGCAACACCGCGACTGGCGAGCTCTGCGGTCAGCGCCTCGGCCGCCTCTACCGCCTGCTCCGGTTTTCTGGAACCCACCAGCACGGCGTGCCCGGCTTTGGCCAAACGCAGGGCCAAACCACGGCCAAGATCACCAGTGCCACCGACGATTCCGATCGATGGTGTTGTATTGGAAGACATATTCATAACCTCTATTGTGGCGTCATCGTTGACAAGGTTCAGAGCCTTGGCGATAGTGCTATCGGCGACTTGCTGAACACAAGTAAGTTTAGCCCAGACTGGCTCAAGACATGAGCTTAAAGACAAGAAAAACCTGCGGCGCAACTGGCGCCGCATCAAACATGAGTTTACTGGAGTATTGATCTCTGGGCAGGGTTTCCGGGGAGCAGGAGAATTTCTATGAGTAGCAACCATTCTGCAGACTACGATGTGATCGCCGTTGGCGCAGGCTTTGCCGGCGTATCGCTGAGCTACCACCTTCGAGAGGCAGGCTTCAACGTCAAGGTATTTGATCGCGCTAGCGATGTAGGCGGCACCTGGGCCTGGAACAAGTATCCGGGCGCCGCCACTGACAGTGAGTCCTACTACTATTGCTTGACCTTCTCAAAAGAGGTGCTGCAAGAGTGGTCCTGGAGCAAACGCTACTCAGGCTGGGAGGAGACCCAGAACTATCTGAAGTTCGTGATGGACAAGTTCTCTCTGTGGTCCATGTTCCAGCTAAACACAGAAGTCGAGAGCGCCGAATTCGATAATGAAACAGGGTTGTGGAATGTCTGCACCCAGGGCGGGGAAACTCACACCGCTAAATATTTTGTCAGCGCTATGGGCATGATTTCACAGCCCGTGCTCCCCAATTACACAGGTCAAGACCGTTTTAACGGTCCCATTTTCCACTCCTCCCGATGGCCTGAGGGCCTCGACGTAGCGGGCAAGCGCGTCGGCATCATTGGTGCAGGCGCCACGACCGTACAGATGCTACCGGAGGTCGCAAAAACCGCCGCACAGGTCACAGTATTCCAGCGCACACCTAACTTTGTGTTACCCGCCATGCAGAAGGATATGACGCCTGAGTGGGAAAAAGAAATCAAAGACAACTACGACGAAATTATCGCCAAAGCCCGCAACCACATGTTCGGCATGGCATTCGAGCAACCGCCGGGGCGTAACGCGGTGGATACCCCGCCAGAGGAGGTGCAGCGCATCTTTGAGGAGCACTGGAATGGCAGCTTCCGCTGGGTATTTGAGACATTCGACGACTTGCTCGGTAGCGCAGAGGCAAACCAAATGGCCTCAGATTTCATTACCAGCAAAATCAAGGAGAAAGTCAACGATCCCGAGCTGGCTGAGCTGCTGACACCCAAGGGCTATCCGCTCTTCGCCAAGCGCCCACCTCTGGACCACGGTTACTACGAGGCCTACAACCGCGACAACGTCAAGCTAGTCGACATCAAGGACCGCGAGCCGATCCAAGAAATCACCGAAACCGGCATTCAGACCAGCGAGAATCTGTACGAGTTCGACATCATTGTCTTGGCAACCGGCTTCCAGGCCTACACCGGTGCGCTGGAAGCGATCGACATCCGCGGCAGCGATGGACACACACTGCGAGAAAAGTGGGACGAGGAATCCAAGTCCATCATGGGCGTCTACGCCGCCGGCTATCCCAACTTCTTTATGATCACTGGCCCTCAGGCACCCTTCGCCAACTTGCCCACATCCATTGAGCAGAACGTGGCCTACATCACGGACTGCATCCAAAAGATGGAGTCCGAGGGCTACGACCTCTTCCAGCCAAGCCAGGAAGCAGAAGACGAGTGGTCAGCGCACACCGCCGAAATTCACGAGCAGACCCTGATGGCGCAGGGAGACAAGGTGAACTCGTGGATGATGGGTGCCAACCTCGAGAAGAGAAAGCCGCGCGTGCTGGTCTACTTTGGCGGCGCGCACATCTACTATGACAAGTTGCGCGAGTCAGCAGATGGCGGCTTCCCGGAGCTGGCCTTCAGCAAAAGCGCTGCCTGAGGCAGTTAGGCCTGGCCGCTATACTCGGCGGCCAGCGCATTCACCAAGCGATCGAGGTCACCAGCGGGCAAACGGTTAATGCCCGCAGCCGCCTCCCGACCCCCACCGGTCTCAAATTTTGAGCAGACTGCTTCGGCGCCCGTGCGTCGCTCGAAAGGCGCTCTAACGCTTACCAGAAACGAATCGTCGCCGCGCTCGGTCAGTACAGCGTGCGCTCGCCTCGGGAAGGCACGCACGAGATCATTACTGAACACGCCGCTGACACGTCTCGCCCAGGCTGCGTCGGGCAACTGATACACCGCGAAGGCGAGCTCCTCGACCACAGGTGTCAGCGCGGCAGACGCCGCAAGATCCTGTTGATAGCCTTGCCGGAGCTGGCGAAAGGTCGACGAATCGAGAAAGGCCTGCGGCCGCTCTGCTCCGAGTAGACTCTGGTAGAGGGCGTCGGGATGAAAGTGCAGGTCATCCAACGACGGCCCGTACCCGTTGTAGTTGATGCAAATACCAAGCTCCTGAAGCCCCGCAATGTCTGATGCCCGAAACCCTGATTTCTCGGCAAGGCGCTGTGCGGGCTCATCAAGATTGTCGCCAAAAGCACCTGTAATGGCCCAGTCGACCTGGGCACCGCGCAGTCGCCCGTTTACCAATAAAGCGGTGCATACCTCAGGCGCTTCACTGATTGTGGCAGTGAGATTAGGGTGGCTGGGAATCGCGCCGGCCGCGTGGTGATCAACGTAATCGACTGCCACGTCTTTAGCGAGTAACTGGCTGAGTGCGTCGCTATTTTTAACCATGGATAAATCGAGCACCGTCACCGTATCACCCGGCTCCGCGCGAACTCTCTCCAGCAAGGCAATATCACGCTTGACTCCGGTGATGCGGGTTGAAACCAGTGGCTCTTCCAATCGCAACTGCAACAGCGCACAGATGCCGTCAGCGTCACCGTTAAACACGTCGTAATGCATGGACGAAGTCTAATTGGAAGTCTCCGCCTTTGCCTAATCACTTCGCGCAGGGGGAGCAACCCGAGTATTCTTGCATCGAATTAAACAAGGAGGCGCCATGGAGCTGTCACTGAAAGGCAAAAAAATACTGATCACCGGTGCGGGCGCGGGCATTGGTCTGGCCTGCGCAGAGGCGTTTGTGACTGCCGGGGCGGATGTCGCCATCTGTGACGTCGAGCAGGCACGACTGGATGAGGCCCTGGCATCGCTCACAGCCATTGGCGGGACCCACTATGGCCAACTGTGTGATGTGGCCAGCGCCGACGCCGTAGCAGACTTCTTCGCCAACAGCGTGAAAGCGCTGGGGTCGCTGGACATTGTGCTGAATAATGCGGGCGTCGGTTCACCGCTGGTACCGCTAGAGGAGACCGACGAGGCTGACTACGATCGACTCATGGGCATCAATCTCAAGGGGGTGTGGCTCTGCATGCGCGAGAGCCTCAAGATCATGTCGCCTGCTGGCTCAGGGCACATCATCAACATGGCCTCGGCACTGAGTAAAACCACCTTCCCCGGTGCAGGGCTCTATGTCGCCTCAAAGTATGCCGTGGGGGGACTCACCAGGAATACGGCAGTGGAATATGGCGAGTCTGGTATTCGCATTAACGCGATTTGCCCGGGCTTCATCGAAACGCCGTTACTGAGGGAATCCGTCCCTGAGGAAGATCGCGCTCATCTGGCAAGCCGTCACCCTTTGAATCGGCTAGGCACCCCCGAGGACGTGGCCAAGGCCGCCATGTGGCTGGCGAGCGATGCGTCGAGCTTCGTGACGGGCATGCTGTTCTCTGTTGACGGTGGCTGGACGGCGATTTAACTAGCACATGGGCAGCTCGCGCTTAAGGCCGCTTCCAATCC
>CBFHSJ010000043.1:0-15958 GCA_965658485.1 Luminiphilus sp. | reverse complement strand
TGAAATCCGTGAGCAGGGTGAAGTCAGCCGGTTCAAGGCGCAGGTCGCGACACCTTCTGGTGAGCTCAGCGAGCGCGAAGTGGTGCGAGTCGGTGCTTTCAATATTGTTGATACCGACGGTAACTACCTGTCCTTTAATATCGACAAATTGGCAGAGTTGCCCCGTCAGCCAGGCGGCGGCTTCAATTCCCAGGCTCAGGATCTCGCGGGTTCTCAGTCTGGTCTGACGCAGTTTGGTATTGATCCGACTGGCCCAACCGGAGGTTCGTTCCTCGCGGCGATCATTGACAGTCCAACGATCACTGAGCGTTGGCATCAGGGTGGCTACGTGGGCTACGCCATTACGGCGGTGGGTGCTTTTGCCTTTATTTTGGCTATCTATCGGCTGATTGTGCTGACGGCAGTGGGCGGCAAGGTTTCCTCGCAGCTCAAGTCGAGCTCTGCCCGTGATGACAATCCGCTGGGGCGTGTGCTCAAGGTCCACGAGACCAACCCCAGCATGGATCCCGAGACGTTGGAACTGAAAATGGCCGAGGCTGTTCTCAGCGAGACGCCCAAGCTCGAGTCAGGTCTGACGCTGCTGAAGATCATCGCGGCAGTCGCGCCGCTGATGGGTCTGCTCGGTACGGTGACCGGCATGATCATTACCTTCCAAGCCATCACCATTTTTGGTGCGGGAGATCCCAAGGCGATGGCAGGCGGTATTTCTTCCGCACTGGTAACGACGGTTCTGGGCCTGTTGGTCGCGATACCGACCGTATTGCTGCACACAGTGGTCAACGGCCGCTCACAGCGCATCATTCATGTGCTGAACGAGCAAGCTACGGGCATTGTGGCGGAGCACTCCGAGCGCGCGCACAACTGATTGCTCAGGAAGGGGTAGCTGTCGATGGGAATTTTCGAGGTCATTCTTGCCTTCATGGAGAAAGGCGGGAACGTATTGTGGCTGATCGCCGCGCTCGTATTCTTCATGTGGACACTGATCTTCGAGCGGATGTGGTATTTCACCTCCGTCTGGAAGGCTGACCGCGCTGCGGTTGTCAGTGCCTGGGAAGGGCGTAATGAGCGCAAGTCCTGGAACGCCAAAAAGATCCGCGAGCGCCTGTTATCGGAGAGTCGCGAACTGATCAATGACAACATGAGCGTGATTGCGACGTGCGTGGCTTTGTGTCCACTACTTGGTCTTCTCGGCACGGTAACCGGCATGATCGAGGTGTTTAACGTGATGGCGGTAACGGGTGGCGGCGACGCCAAGTCCATGGCGGGCGGCGTGGAGCGATCTACAATCCCCACGATGGCGGGGATGGTCGCTGCGTTGTCTGGCCTGTTCGCGAATACCTACCTTCAGAGGATCACCAACCGGGAGCAGCAGCTCCTGACAGATCAATTGACGTCGGATCATTGATCCTGTCTGTGGGCTGAGGAAGTCATGCGAAAAATAGCAAAACAACAGGACCAAGACGGTGCGGAAATCGACCTGACGCCAATGCTGGACGTCGTGTTCATCATGTTGATCTTTTTTATTGTTGTGGCGTCCTTCATTAAGGAAGCCGGGGTCGAGGTCAACCGCCCCGACAACAATCAGCCGGATAATCCTGAGGACTCCACCAGTATTCTGGTTGAGGTGGCGTCGGATAACCAAATTTGGATGGAAAACCGCCGTGTGGACATCCGCGCGGTCCGTGCCAACATTCAGCGATTGCTTGCCGAGGACCCTGAAGCTCCTGTCACCATTAAGGTAGAGAAAGGTGCTGAGGCCGGCATTGTGGTCGATGTGGCGGATGCTGCCCGTGAGTCGGGCGTCGGCGCAGTCAACTGGGCTTCGGATCGGTAAAAGGTAAAAGTATGAGTATGCGTGACCAGTCCAGATCGGCCGCAGCGGAAGAAGGCAGCCAAATTGACCTGACACCGATGCTGGACGTTGTGTTTATCATGTTGATTTTCTTCATCGTGACCTCCAGTTTTGTGAAAGAGCCCGGTGTTGAGCTGTTCAAGCCGCAGGCCTCAACGCAGGAGTCCTGTGAGCGTGGCACGATTATTTTCGCTGTTGATGCTAATGGCGATATTTTCTATAACAAGAACAAGTTGCCTCTGGATCGCGCATTGCGAACCGCTGAGGCGGCAAAAAAAGAAGCCCCACAGGCGAATATTGTGGTGCAGGTAGATCGAGAGACCCCGGCGTATGTAGTCGAGGACTTGATTGATGTTGTGCGGCCCATTCTGACGGCGCCGCCCTGCATTTCCACGGACGAAGAGGCGTAACGGTTATGGGTAGTTCGGCTCGTATTGCCGTCAGTGCCGCGCTTGCGGTCCCGGTTGCCATTGCATTATTTTTTATCATGCACAGCTTGGTCAGCCGAGACTTCAAGCAAGAGGACGTTAAGGCCCGCAAAATTGCTGACATCGTAGTCCCGGACAAAACGATCGAAACAAATCTGAACGAGGTGAAGCCCGAAAAGATTGACGATCCCGAGGAGCCGCCACCCGAGCTCGAACCCATCCAGTTCGATACACAGCTCGACATGAACGTGGCCAATACGGCCCCCACAACCGGCATTAACCTCAATCTGAATGCCTCGGGTATGTCCTCTGGCGATGGTGAATACCTGCCCATCGTGAAGGTCGCGCCGATTTATCCACGGCGCGCACAGACCCGGGGCATTTCTGGGTATTGCATTGTTGAATACACCGTGACCAAAACCGGTTCCATTCGAGATCCGTTCCCAGTGGACTGCCAGCCCAAGGGTATTTTTGAGCGGGCATCGGTGAAGGCCTCGGAGAAGTTCAAGTACAAGCCGAGAGTGGTGGACGGCGAGCCGATCGAAGTGGCGGGCGTACAGAACAAGTTTACTTACGAGCTGGAAAACTGAGATGAGAGGTTTGGCTATGACGATGGCGTCACTGTTTCGCGTTTCTGCTCTCTCTGTTATTGCGCTCTGTGGTGCGGTGGCATTTGATCATGCGGCTCCGGGCGTTTTGCTATCAGAGGCGATAGCCCAGGACGAGCCTAAGAAAGATACCCGCGAGACCCGCCGTACCCCTGCACTTCGGAATAAGGTCTATGAGCGGCTCGCAGAGGCTCAAACCTTAGCAGAGGCGAAGGACTACGCCGGTGCGTCAGCGATTCTCAATGACATGATTTCAGAGGATGGTAAGCAGGCCCTGAACAGTTACGAGTTGGCTAACGTCTATAACCTGCACGCTTTTTTGAGTTATGCGAAAGAGGATTATTCTCAGTCTTTGCGCTATTACGAGCAGGTGATTGCGCAACCTGATATCCCGCTGGCGATGGAGATCAACACACGCTTCACGATTGCACAGCTCTACTTTGTTCAGGAGAAGTGGCAGCAGGGCATCGATGCACTCCTGATGTGGTTCGAGATGAACGAGAAGCCCAATGCAGGCGCTTATGTGTTGCTGGCTCAGGGCTACTATCAGGTCAAGCAATACGATCTGGCGCTGGATAACGTCGAGACGGCGATCGCTATGCACGAGGGTGAAGGCAAGTTGCCTAAAGAGCAGTGGTACAACCTCGCGCGATTCCTCTATTTCGACAAAGAAGACTTTGATTCAGCGCTCGACGTGCTGAATACACTGATCATCTACTACCCGAAGAAGCAGTACTGGGTGCAGGCCTCCCACCTTTACGGTGAGAAGAAGGACGAACCGCGTCAGTTGGCGCTGATGGAAGCCGCCTATGAGCAGGGCTTCCTCGATCGTTCCAGCGAGCTGGTTACCATGGCCTATCTGTACCTCAATGCAGAAGCACCTTACTACGCCGGATCTGTGATTCAGAAAGGCTTCGCCGACGAGCTCGTCGATGACAAGTCCAAGAACTATGAATTAGCGGGCAGTGCCTGGGCACAGGCGCGCGAAGTCGCTAAGTCGATCCCAATGATGGAAAAGGCAGCCGCCAAGTCTGACGAAGGTGAGCTATTTGTCCGGCTGGGTAACGTTTACCTGGACGGCGATCAATTTACCAAGGCAGCCGACTCTGTCGAGAAGGGCCTGAAGAAAGGTGGAGTAAAGCGCCCTGATCAGGCGAGACTGGTTTTGGGCATGGCGTACTTCAACCTCGGTGAGTACGACAAGGCTCGGAGTGCTTTCCGCGCAGCTGGCAAAGACGAACGTTCCGCCAAGTACTCCCAGCAGTGGATTACATACGTGACCAGTGAAGAAGACCGCCAGCGCGAGCTGGAGAAAGATCTTTTCTAGCCGACGCTAGAGAGAAATAAAAAGGGCCCTCACGGGCCTTTTTTGATTCTGCTGTTACTGAGGATGGACGTTTTCGGCCTGAGGACCTTTTTGTCCGTCTGTGACCGTGAACTCTACCTTCTGTCCATCTGTCAGGGTTTTGAAGCCATCACCCTGAATAGCGCTGAAGTGAACGAATACATCTGGACCATCTTCTTGTGCGATAAAACCGTAGCCCTTGGTCTCGTTAAACCACTTCACGGTGCCCGTTACTGTTGACATGTTTTCTACTACCTGTATTGACGATTGCTCATTTTCCCTTGCGGGGTGTTGCGCTTGATGGGAACAAAACCGAAGACCGAAGACTGCAGTGGCTCAGCAAAAAGCGTGCTGGATGACCAGCCGCTTCAGTGTAGCACTCTCGCAAGCCAGCGCAGATGAATTTTTTTTGGCAGATTAACGCCCTAAATGGCGCGATCGGAGTCTACTCGACGGGCAAAATCTTCATCAAATCGGTTTTGCCCGATTCGCCATGCGCACTGCCCATGGTGAGCAGGATGTAATCTCCGCGAGCCAAGTAGCCACCGTCCACTAAAAATTCAATGGTGCGGGCCTCAAGGTCCTGCTGTGCGAAGGCGGTGAAGTCAAAGAAAAGCGGAATCACTCCGCGGCACAGCGCCAGACGCTGCAGCGTATCGGCGTTGCGGCTAAGGGCGAAGATGGGCAGGCCTGAACTCAGCCGCGACATCATGGTGGGTGTCGTGCCTCGCTCCGTCAGGCACGCGATGCCCCGCATACGCGGGAAATGATTGGCCCCGTACATCGCTGACAGCGCAATGGTTTCCTGCGCACTGGAGAACTCCCGGTCGAGCCGATATTTGGAGGTGCGGGCGACTGGATGCTGTTCCGCACCCCGGGCCGCGTCCGCCATGGCGGTCACGACTTCGACGGGAAAGTCCCCGACCGCGGTTTCGGCAGAGAGCATGACGGCGTCTGTTCCATCCAGCACCGCGTTGGCGACATCAAATACTTCCGCGCGGGTCGGCATGGAGTTATTGATCATGGATTCCATCATCTGCGTGGCCGTAATCACCATGCGGTCCCGCTTGCGCGTGGTGGAAATCAGGTTCTTCTGAATACCGATTAGCTGGGCATCACCCACTTCAACACCCAAATCACCGCGCGCCACCATTACGCCGTCGGCGGCGTCGATAATGCTGTTCAAGAGCTCTGTGTCGGCCACCACCTCGGCCCGTTCTATTTTCGCGATGATGGCAGGGCGCAGATTCTGGTCCGCAAGTAGCCTACGCGCATAGATAATGTCTTCGGCGCTGGAGACGAAGGAGACCGCGACAAAGTCGGGCTCAATGTCTGGCATGGCGCAGATATCGTCGAGGTCCTTCTCCGTTAATGCGGGTGCTGCCAAACCGCCACCCAGCTTGTTGACGCCTTTGCGCGAACTGAGTTTGCCGCCAATCAATACGGTACAGTCTACAGCCGTCTCGCTAACGTCATCGACTCGCAGTCTTAACTTGCCGTCATCCAGAAGCAAGATGTCGTCTTGCTCGACGCTGGCCGGCAGCGCCTCGTATTCCACTGACACGCCTCTTTGATCACCCGCGTCCGGCGCGATCGACAAGCTGAGTTGAAAAGGATCTCCAGCCTGGAGCATGACGGATCCCTCAGCGAACCCACCAACACGTATTTTGGGTCCTTGTAGGTCGGCTAAGACACCTACGTAACGCCCATGGTGGCTCGCCTGTCGACGGATGTGCTGGGCAACCTGAGCGTGATCGGCTTGTGCTCCGTGACTGAAATTGAGGCGAAAGACATCTACGCCCGCTCCCAGTAAGCGACCAATCATGTCCTGACTCTGGCTGGCGGGCCCTACCGTCGCAACTATCTTTGTGCGGCGTAGTGAGTTGGGATGTTGAATCCGTTCGGCTGTCACGGGTTTCCCCTATTGCTGATTACAGCGGCAGTATTCGACGATAGAAATCCAGTAGAGTATGGCAGGATCGCGATAATGAGTGCTATGTCACAATACCGCTCCTCAGCGGCAATCATAGTGGCATCGGGGCTGCAAAGAGCATTTAGCAAAGAGCACCATGATACGAGTTACAGACAGTCGACGGCCCAATCCCCCCATCGGGTACTCCTGCGAATGCACGCTGACTCCGGAGCAGCAAATTGATTTGGTGGCGGAGTTTCATGTTCATCGAATTCGCCCCTCGCGCATCGCTTATCGATTGGGCATCGATATTGCTCAGGTGGAGGCGTGGCTCTCAGGGGAGCAGGATGCAGAGCGGTTTCAACGGCTGATGGCCGCCCACCGCCGGAGGAAGTATCAACTTCAGATTCGCCGGGCTGATCGGCTGCAAGGTCAGCAGTCCTACGAGTTACGGCTGGCTGCCCAGCAAGATCTGCAACAGGAAATTGGGGTGGAGTCGCCTCGGGGCGGCAGGCGACGATAGGCACGAATAAAAGAGACCCGAGTGATGGAGCAAGCATGGCACAGCAATTTGGCAATGTGATCGACCAGTGGCACGACGCGATGGCTCATGGCACTACAGAAGGCCTATATGATCTTTTGGCGCCGGACTGCGTTTTCTGGTCTCCCGTCGTGCATACGCCGCAGGAGGGCCGGGACATCTCCTATATGTACCTCAGCGCAGCCGGTCAGGTCTTCGATACGAATTTTCGTTACGTTCGTGAGGTTCGCGATGGCGATTCAGCGGTGTTGGAGTTTGAATGCACCTTGGATGGAATTCATGTCAATGGGATTGACATGATTCAGGTGGTTAACGGCCAGATCAGCGAGTTCAAGGTGATGGTCCGCCCGCTGAAAGCGGTTAATAAGGTGCACGGAAAAATGATGGCGATGCTGGAAGCACTGAAAAATGCGTCGTGAAGAGCGTCTGCCCCGTTCTCGCGCAGAGATCAGAGCCAGCGCCCGCTAGGAGTCTACTGTGGAGAATGAACCCGTGGATCGGCTGATTATTGGCATTAGCGGTGCCTCCGGCGTGCAGTACGGTGTCCGGGCGCTGGAGCTTCTCAAGCCGCTGCCGATTGAAACGCACTTGATTATGAGCAAATCGGCCGAGCTCACGGTGCATCATGAGCTGGATCAATCGGTGGAGGATATTCGGGCGCTGGCTGATGCGTGGCATCCGGTGCGCAACGTTGGCGCCTCGGTGGCCAGTGGATCTTTCCGCACGCGAGGCATGCTAATGGCACCTTGCTCTATCAGGACGCTCGGTGAAATCACATCGGGGGTGACGTCGTCGCTGCTCACACGAGCGGCGGATGTGGTGCTGAAGGAGCGCCGTCGATTGGTGCTGATGGTTCGCGAGACGCCTTTGCATCTCGGCCATCTTCGCAACATGGCGGCCGTCACCGAGATGGGGGCGATTGTAGCCCCGCCCGTGCCCGCTTTTTATGCCAAACCTGATTCGCTGGATGCCGTGATCACACAGAGTGTGGCGCGTGCATTGGATCTCTTCGAGATTACGCTCTCCGAGACCCATCGCTGGACCGAGTCGTGACCCGATTCATCGACCTCGCCCGTCAGCAATCGCTGGCGTGGCTGGTGTTTTTTGTGATCGTCGTCGATTTGATTGGTTTTGGTATTGTGATTCCGATCTTGCCCTTTTTATCTCCGCAGCTCGGCGGGGGCACTGATGACATCGCTTTTATTCTCGCTACGTACAGTGTCGCCGCGGCGATTGTCGCGCCGATCTGGGGCAGGCTGTCTGACCGGGTAGGTAGGCGGCGGATTCTCGGCATCTGTCTGCTTGGCGGCGCGGTATCGCACTTTTTGCTGGCCATTGCTGACACACTTTGGCTAGTGTACGCGTCCCGCGCGGTGGCCGGCATGATGGCGGGCGGCGTTCCGGTGGCCACCGCTCTGATAGCAGATGCCAGCACGCCCGAGCAGAGATCCAGAGCCATGGGTCTGATTGGCAGAGCGTTCGGTATCGGTTTGATTCTGGGGCCCGTGATCGGTGGTGTACTCGCCCGAAGTGAAACAGACTTTATGCTGCCCTGTCTGGTCGCCGGCGTATTATCAGTGGTTGCCGCCGCGTTGGCTTTTGTCCTGTTGCCAGCAGGTAAGGCCCCCGATGGTCATGCTGACACCGCAGTCGATGATGACCCTCCCGCGCCTCTTGGTGAGATTGTGAGACGCCCCGGTTTACCCCTATTTATTTGTCAATTTTGTTTCCACACCTCCGCAGTGAGCGCCTCGGTCTATCTGTTTCCACTGTGGGTGGCGAATAGTCTTGGCTGGCAGGCCCGCGAAGTGGGACTGTTTTTCGGGCTGATCGGTGTCGTCATGGTGGTTACCCAGGGCAATATTCTGGGCCGCATGACTGACCGCTTTGGCAATCTCTGGGTATTGCGCGGCGCGGCGCTGTGCTTCAGTGCCTCGCTGGCACTATCTGCTGTTGCCACACAGGCGTGGGCCATGGGCGCGCTGGGCCTATTGTTGTTTTCTGCGGCCACACTATGTCTACCGGTGCTCAATACCATTGCGAGCCATTTGGTTACCCCTGCGTCGCGGGGACAGTTCTTTGGCGTGACAGCTTCTTCTGCTGCCTTCGGTCGGATTCTGGGGCCCTTAGTAGCAGCGGCTTTATTGGCACAGGGGGGCTATGGGCTGGCCTGGTTGGGGACCAGCGTCGTTGTCCTGCTGGTTGTGATGTGGTCACTGGTCTTTGGTAATGCACTCACAACCCAGCCCGCCGATGCCGCACCAGATCTGTCAAGGAGCGCCCTGTGACGTCCAAGTGCGTGATCAGCCTCGACCTACCCGAGGACATCGTTGCGCCGTTAAGTGATCAGTTCGATCTACTGACGTGGTCAGGCAAGGAGGCGATGCCGGAGGCGACGCTGCAAGAATGGCTTGCTGATGCTGAGGGCCTGTTATGCGCACTCTCCACGCCGATCACGGCATCCGTCATCGCGGGCGCTGAGCAGTTAAAAGTGATTTCAACCATCTCGGTGGGTGTCGACCACATTGACTTGGCGGCGGCCACCGCTGCCGGCATCCCCGTCGGTCATACACCGGGTGTATTGGTAGACAGCACCGCTGATTTGGCAGTGGGGCTGATGATTGCGGCAACCCGCCGGATCGCGGAGGCCGATCGATGGATCCGAACCGGTCAATGGTCCCAGGGTTGGCAGTCAGACTTGCTGCTGGGAACCGACCTCAGTCAGGCGACCGTCGGCATCGTGGGTTTGGGCCCTATTGGCGAGGCAACCGTAAAGCGTCTTTGCGGGTTTGGCGCCACTATTTTGGGCTGGAACAGGACACCTAAAACCCTCGAGGGTGTCGAGATGGTGGACCTTGAGGACCTTTTTCGTCGCTGTGACATCGTGTCTCTTCACACCGCCCTCACGCCAGATACGCGCCAGATCGCGAGCCGCAAGCGCCTGGCGAGCATGCGTTATGGCGCTACGTTAATTAACACCGGCCGCGGTGGCTTGGTCGACGAAGAGGCTTTAATCGGAGCGCTGTCCAGCGGACGTCTCAGAGCCGGTCTCGATGTGTTTGAGTCTGAGCCATTACCCGCTGATCATCCACTTTTTAGTCTGGATAATGCGGTGTTACTGCCACATGTGGGGAGCGCAACTTTCTCGACGCGGATGGCTATGGTGACCCGGGCCTTTGAGAATCTGCGGGCCGGGATGTCGAGTCAACCGTTGCCTTATTGTGCGAACCCGGAGGTCTGCGGGTTCAGCGGGTAGAGGCATCGGGAAGCACGCGCAGCGCTCTTGCGATGCCGGGCTCGAGCTTGCGCCGGACTTTGTCCAAGTCAGGCCGGTTCTGGTTTTCCACCACCTGGCTGATGCTTGCCGACCAGACCGAGGCCAGATTGTCCCCATCTTCAAAGCTCAGCATCAGGCTCGCCACCTCTCTTGGGCCACTGAGTGCGTAGGCATTGTCCATGACGGCCGGGTCCGGGCTGCGGTTAATGACCGAGCTGGTCGGAGCAGGGTTGGGCATGCCGGGGTCCACGCCGCCTTCCAGCCGGGCTCCGAAGGCGTAGCTCACCAAAAATTCGCCACCTGATGCCTGATACTGGTAGCCCTTTTTTTCCAGCGATGCCGATAACACTTCTCTCACCGTGGTTGAGAGTTGGTAAAGCGTCTCCATGGACTGGGGGACACCTGTCGGCACTTCAGCGCGCCAGCTAAAGGTGTGATAGCCCTTGCTGGCGAAACGATCCGCGGGCGCAGTGTCCACTTGCATGGTGGTGCACCCCAGAATGCCGATGCACAGTAGGGTGATGACTGTGCGTCGCAGACACCTCGTCCAATCGATCATTTCCATGCCGCTCCTAGGGCCATGCGTTACGGGAACCATATCAGTTTCACCATCATGCCGGCGATTGAAAACACGACCACCCAGCGGATCACGTGCTCACCACCCCCCAGCGTCAGTTTGGCCCCGACCCAGCCGCCGACGGCATTACCTACCGCCATGACGGCGCCTATCCACCAGAGCAACTCCAGTTGACTGCCAAACACCCACAGCGCAGAGAGCGTGTAGAGGAGAATAATAAAAACTTTGTGGATGTTAGCCGCAACTAAGTCGAGGCCCAGCACACGGTTAAGGATAGGTAGCAGAATGAAGCCTATGCCGATTTGAATAAACCCGCCCCAGAAGCCAGCTGCGACCATCAGAACATGTCCCCATAAGCGCCGTCGCGGTGTAAGGGGCGTGGCGGCTACTGCCTGCTGTCGACTCGTATCGGACAGCATCAGAATCAGCATCAAACCCATGACGGCCGCCAGTACCAGATTGAAGGTTTCGACGGGCAGGCGCACACCGACCAGCGCACCTGCCACTGCCCCCGGTATCGCGCACAGTGAGAGCGACAGGATCATGCCCGACTGGGGTAGCCCATGCCGGATATAGGTCAAGGCCGCACTGATGTTGTGGGCGAGGATGGGTAGTCGATTGGTGCCGTTGGCAACGGGTCCGGGTACACCCAGAAAAATCATGACCGGTACGGTAATCACCGAGCCGCCTCCTGCCATAACATTGATAAAGCCGCCGGCCAATCCGGCGAGGATCAGCACTCCAATTTCCCACAGTGCGAGTTCCACGATCAGTCGCGGGGTGTCCGCATGGTCACGAATTCCTCCGCCGCTGTGGGATGGATACCCACGGTGCTGTCGAAGTCGGCTTTGGTCGCCCCCATTTTGAGTGCAATACCCAGTCCCTGGCATATCTCGCCGGCGTCAGCGCCCACCATATGTGCCCCCAGCACCCGATCAGATTCGGTATCGACGACCAGCTTCATCATGGTGCGCTCTTCACTGCCGCTCACCGTGTGTTTGAGCGGCCGGAAGGTAGACTCGAAAATGGTCACCTGGTGTCCGGCGGCCACTGCCTCCTCTTCTGTCAGCCCCACCGTGCCAATGGGTGGCTGGCTGAACACAGCGGTCGGAATGGCATGGTAATCCATGGTCTGGGCCTGATCACCAAATTGGGTTTGCGCAAACGCCATTGCCTCTTCAATGGCCACTGGCGTTAGTTCCCAGCCACCGGTCATGTCACCCAGTGCGTAGATGCTGGGTTCTGCGGTTTGAAACGCATCATCGATCTCGATGTAGCCAGCTTCGGTGAGCGTCACCCTGGTATGCTCGAGTCCCAGCTGTGCAATATTCGGTCTGCGACCGGTCGCGAACAGTACGGCATCGAAGGGCTCGTTACCGTCCGAGAGGTGGGCGATTACGCCACCAGATTGGGGCTCCAGCGCTGCGACGTGGTGGTTGAAGCGCAAGTCCACGCCGGCTTTGCGCATTTCTTCGCTCAGAAATTGGCGAATGTCGTGATCAAAACCGCGGAGAAACAGCTCGCCGCGATAACTCTGAACCACGTTGGCGCCCAGGCCCGAGAAGATGCTGGCGAACTCAGTGGCGATATAACCACCACCCACAATGAGCAATCGCTCGGGAAAGTGCTCCACATCGAAAATCTCGTTAGAGGTGAGCGCCAGCTCGATGCCGGGGATTTCCGGCATGGCGGGCCAGGTGCCGGTGGCGAGCAGAATCTTCTCGGCGCGATAGCGGGACCCTCCCACCACAACTTCTTGGGGCCCGGCTAGCGCACCGTGGCCCTCAATAATATCGACCCCGGGTGCCTCTAGCAGCCGCTCATAAATCGCGTTTAGTCGCGCGATCTCTTTGGTCTTGTTGTCTCGCAGTGTGTGCCAGTCGAAAGAAACGCCCTCAGTCTGCCAACCAAATCCTGCGGACTCGCGCCAAGCGGCTGCGTACTCGCTGGCATAGACGTAGAGTTTTTTCGGGATACAGCCTACGTTGACGCAGGTGCCGCCCAGAGCGGCCTCTTCTACAACTGCTACCCGTGCACCAAATTCGGCGCTCTTTCTGGCGGCCCTAACGCCGCCGGAGCCTGCGCCAATGACCATGAGGTCGTAATCAAAATGTTGAGTCATCGATTCACCAAAAGCGCGCGGAATATATCGCGTCCTGCAATTTCATTGTTATGGCGCTTCGCTTACAGTCCATCGATAAGCGACCTACCAACGGATGAGATGCCGACTATGCTGAGCAACAGTGACCCGCGAAGGATACACGGAATCGCCTTATTCGCGCTCTTCATCCTGCCGATGAGCAGCCCGGTGTGGTCTGACTCCGATCTGCCTGAGGCGAGCGAGTCTCCGGCCCCCGCCAAAATCAAACTGGCGGATCAGTCGGTGATTTACGGTGAAATCACCGACATCCATGACGGCGAGCTGTTCGTGGCGACCGAGTTGATGGGAGACGTTAGCATCGCGCTGTCATCCATTGTGTATCTCGAATCTGATCAGGACATCGAACTGCTTACGACGGAACAGGAGAAATTGGCTCTGTCCTCTTTAATAGTAGTGGATGGTGAAGTGGTGCTGGACGGAGCGGATAATTTGGCCCTGGACCAGTTGGATGTCGCCAACCCCGAAGAATGGGAACAGGGCTATGGATACCACATCACCGGACGCGTCACGAGTGCGATCGAACACAACTGGGGTAATACCGAAACCGACAAGCTCAATCTGGATGCGGAATCGATTTTCGAGAGTCGTCGGGATCGTATTACGCTCCGCGCTGACTATGAGGACAGCAGTGCGCTTGTTACCGAGAAAGACGTCAACGGCACACCAAATCAGGACGCTGAGGGAAACGACGTCAAAACTAGCCAGCCAACGGCGGATAACTGGCGAGTGGAGGGTAAGTACGACTATTTTTTGTCGGAGCCGCGCAATTATCTTGGCTCGACCCTAGGCTTTCGTTCCGACGAGTTTGCTGATATCGACCGGCGCTCCTACATCAGTGCTTATTTTGGCCGAAAAATCTTAATGCGCGAGACGCTCACTTTTGACGCTGAAGTGGGCTTATCCTACGTAGCCACTGACTTTACAGAATCCGAAGACGATTCCTACTCGGGCCTCAACGTCAACTTCGCTGCAGAAGCACTGCTTTTTGACAGCAATGTGACTCTTTACTTCCGTCAGGCAAATATCATCAATCTATCCTCGGCCCAAAAATCTATCTACCGTACCTCAGTGGGTCTGAGGTTCCCGCTGCTTTTGGGACTGGAAGCGGCGGCAGAGGCGACCGCCGATTATGATGGCGGCGCGGCAGAGGGTAAGGAGAAGCTCGACCAGACACTAAAGTTCCGGATCGGCTATACCTGGTAAATCGATTTCGAATGAGCAAGTCGCCTATTAGCGATGTCGTCTTCTTGCCCCTCGGGGGGTGTGGGGAAATCGGCATGAACTTTAACCTCTTCGGCCATGCTGATCGGTGGGTCGCTGTGGACTGTGGTATCACTCTGGAGCAGGTGCCGGGTGCGCTCAGGCCCTCTGTGCAAATGCCCGACCTGAGCTTTATTGCTGCCCGGCGCGAGCAACTCACGGGATTGATTGTCACGCATGCTCATGAGGATCACCTCGGTGCGCTGCCCTATCTCTGGGAGCAACTGCGCTGCCCGGTTTATGCCACCCCCTTCGCAGCCGCGGTGCTACGACACAAAACCCGAAGCCGCAGGGGCGTGTTACCGAGTTCACTGATCGAAATTGAGCCTGGCGAGCAGATCAAGGTCGGCCCCTTTGACATCGAATGGATCCCGATTACGCATTCGACGCCTGAAACCTGTGCCTTGAGCATCACAACCCCACATTCCCGTATTCTGCATACGGCAGACTGGAAGATTGATCCTGATCCCGTTGTCGGCGCTGGCTGGTCCACCAAGCGGTTTCGCGAGCTGGGCGATGAGGGTATTGACGCAGTGATCTGCGACTCCACCAACGCGTTGCGTGCAGGGCACTCGCCCTCCGAGGGTGAGGTCGCGGCCGGTTTGCGGCAGGTGATAAGGCAATGTGAGGGACGCGTCGTGGTGGGTTGCTTCTCCAGCAATGTTGCGAGGATGCAAACCCTGGCGAGTATCGCCCAGCTGACAGGCCGTTATCTGGGGGTATTGGGACGCTCGGCGGCGGGGATGGCACGGTGCGCCCAACAAGTTGGTTTGTTGCCGGAAAATTTCCAACCCATTCACGCGGAGCATTTGGGGTACCTGCCTCCGGCAGAAGTACTGGGCGTGGCAACAGGCAGCCAGGGCGAGTGGGGCGCAGCACTGCATCGCCTCATGATGCAGACACATCCTGATCTTGTGCTCGAGGCTGGCGACACCGTCATTCTCTCTTCCAAGACGATTCCCGGAAACGAGGCGTCAGTGGAGCGCTTGATCGAGGGCTTGCGCGGCCGCGGCATTCAGGTGGTCTCTGCCGATGAAAGTGAGCAGACCCTGCACGCATCAGGCCATCCCTGCCGGGGTGAGCTGTCGGATCTTTATCAGATTCTGAGACCGAAGCTCGCGATTCCGGTGCATGGCGAGTCAGAGCATATGAAGGCTAATGCCAGCGTGGCGAGGGAGAGTGGCGTCGACCTCACGTTGACGGGGACAAACGGAGATCTCTTTTATCTCAGCCCAACGCCCGGTGTGCGGCGGAGCTACGCCGAGGTGGGACGTCTGCGGTGGTGTGAGGAGACAGAGCGGCTGATTGGCGCTCCCTGAGCATTCCAGCTGTGACGCTCGGGCTGAATCAGGGTGCGTCCTTCATACCCGTCGCGCGCCGCGCGGCAGCCCGTTCGGCATCGGCAGTGTTGATCCAACGATAAGTCAGGTAGTACTTAAAGATGTTGGAGACATACTGCACCGTCTCGCGTCCCACCTGCTCCGCTACGATCACCTCTACGTTATCGAACCACAGGGTGGGGTCGTAGCCGCGCTGTCCCGCTTCGCGCCGCAGCCGACGAATCCGCCCGGGTCCGGCGTTGTAAGAGGCCAGTGCTAGTAGTGAGCCATTGAGTTCGTCGAGTTCGGGATCACTAAAATAACGCTCTTTCAAAAACGCCATATATTTGGCGCCGGCCTCAATGTTGGGTTCCAGCTCGTCGATATTGGGAATAGCGACATTTTTGTCTTTGGCCGTGCTTGGTAACAACTGCATCACCCCGACGGCACCTACGTGACTGCGCACGCTCTGGTCGAGCCGCGATTCCTGAAAGCCTTGGGCCGCCAGCAAGGTCGGGTCCATGCCATAGTCCGTGCCGTATTTTCTAAATAGCGACGATAGTTTGCGGTAGCGACTCAGCTCCTCGGCGCCCACTGCATTCTCTGTCCAGTCGAAATCCCGGATGTAACGGTTGCGGATAATGTTGCCGAACAACGTGCCCTCGCGATTGTCCTTGA
>CBFHSJ010000042.1:0-16005 GCA_965658485.1 Luminiphilus sp. | reverse complement strand
GAGTAAGCGTCAATACCGTTGTCGTCAGACCACTCATTCCAGTCGTTGACGACTTTCATGAGATCCGACATGGACTGGCCTTCGTTCATTTGGCAGCCCCAGCTCTCGATGGCAGCCATTTGCGGCATATCCTGCTGTGCGTGCGCCGGGCTCATCGCTGCGATGATGAACAGGCTTAACAATGTGTTGATCCAGTGTTTCATTGCGTTTTCCCCGCGTTATGTTTTCGTTAATTGGCGGCAAGTGCACCAACGTCTCTCACACTAAAGATGTTTTGTTGCAGTGTCATTAAGCGGGTCGCAGTCACTGTAGCGCCCAAGTGAGGCGCGTGAGAGCGGCTGGGATATCTGCATATCGGCGGGAGTGATCCGCTCATAGCGGAGGGCGTAAACATTGTCAGACCACGAGTCTGTGCTGGCCCCAGCGAAGCGCCTCACCGGCTGCTTCGCTGGGGCCTTTTCTTTTCCCTCTTCTTTTTGTTCTTTGCGGGCTCGCTGAGCCTGATAGCTGGGCTGTGCGGACTTAATGCATGCGAGTCTGGTGGCGGGCGTCGCTATGTGTCGCTATGTGTAGTCTCGGTCAATGCCTGCAGACAGAACCGCTTTTGTCAGGCGTTTGCCATACCGGCGCTGCCGCCTGCGCGCTTTGGCAGGTGTCGCGCGCCAGCCTGCGCGCTTGTCAGACACCAGAGCGTCGAGATCTTCGACGACCTCAACGCGGTGTCCGTCTGATTCATAGGTTCTGCGGGGCATAGCGCACTGTAGCGAAACCGAAGCGCAGTAAAGCTCAGCTTCGACTCAATACAACCTCATACAAAGAGTAGGTCAGTACACCATCCTCACTGAGTGCGCCGGCACCGACCGCTTGAATACTGTTGAGCCAGGCGTAGCGCTCATCGCCGGTCTGAAAAGTGGGTGCGGTGGCAATCAAGCCGTTGGCCATGTCGGCCCGGCCGCCGTACTCGACATAGATGTAGGCGCCGTCATCTGTTTTCAGGGTAAAGCGCACATCCACACAGCCCACGGAGCCATCACTACCGACTGTCAGCCAATCTGCGGCGTCGGTTGCCGCCAGGCTCGCGCGTAACCGATCACTCTCCACCTCAACACTGGTGACGTCCACCAGCAGTCGAGTGCCTTTGGGGCCGGCGCCCACCTCAATACGTTGCCCCAGTTGTGCGATGATAGTGCCCATTGGCACCAGTTCGGCGTTTGCCCTCATGTATTGCTCCTGTTCTCTGGTCGGTGTCATGAGTGGCGAGTGTATCGGGACACGGCGGTGGTGACTTGGATGAGAATCCGCGTCGATTGACGAAACAGGGTGTTGGCGCGGAATGCAGGAGTCGAACCTGCGACCTTCGGTTTCGTAGACCGACGCTCTATCCAGCTGAGCTAATTCCGCGCAAAGCCAACAAGGCAGTGCCCCGTCGGGGCGCGTAGTATACACACTTGGCAGGGCCTCGCCAGCGCTGAAGAGGGCTGCCGGCGCCCCATGCGTCAAAGGCAGAGACGCGCTGAAGCGATGTCTAGCGCAAAGTTTATGAGGTCACATTACGACAATGCAGATTCTGGTTGATGCAGACGCCTGCCCCGTGGTGATTCGCGATATTTTGTATCGCGCGGCACAAAAGCGCGGCGTTCAACTCACGCTTTTCGCTAACCAGTCCTTCCAGATTCCGGCTTCTCCGCTGATCAGCCTGTACCAGGTCGCCCAGGGCCCCGACATGGCGGATCATGAGATCGCCGCTCGAATGGAGGAGGGCGATCTTGTGATCACGGCCGATATCCCGCTGGCCAGTGAAGTCCTTGAAAAAGGCGCCCTCGTGATCACACCGCGGGGTGAGCGCTACACGGAAAACAATATTCGCCAGCGCTTACAAATGCGAGATTTCATGGAGACCATGCGCGCGTCTGGGGAGCATACCGGTGGCCCGCCGCCGCTCAACCAGACCGATCGCAAAGCGTTCGCTGATCAATTGGATCGCTTGTTGAGTCGGGCGCTTAAGCCAGGCTAATTTCCGTCTTCAGACATCCACCCACTCGATGATCTCGGCCTCCAGGTGGTCGAGATCGGCGGTGGTCTCGCTGATCGTTCTGCCCGCGACAGCCATGCCGGCATGGGCAGTTGATAGGGGGTCGCCTGTGATCAAAGGGTGCCACAGTGGCAACGACTTCCCCTCTGCGAGGCGCCGATAGGCGCAGCTGCGTGGCATCCAGGCTAGCTCGGTAGCGTTCATGCCGCGCACGTCCAGACAGTCATCAACTTCCTCAAGGCGTCGTGCGTAGTGTTTGCACCTGCCGGTCTCGTCATCCAGCAATTTGCAGGCCACCCGGGTGTAGAACACGTCGGCCGTCTTGTCATTGACCAGCTTGTGGAGACAGCACTGCCCGCAGCCATCGCACAGCGACTCCCATTCCGTATCGGTCATGGCGTCGAGAGCTTTGACTTCCCAAAAGGGCGTGACGGACATGGGATTCTCTCTGTGATGTTCGGGTCAGGTGGGTTACTTCACGGCTCGCACAGTGGCCGCCAGATAGCGGATAATCTAACGATTGCGGAGTTTACAGGAGTCGCCGGTTATGGATCTCGGTATCAAAGGACGCACTGCGCTGGTCTGCGCTTCCTCAAAGGGTTTGGGGAGAGGGTGCGCAGTAGCCCTTGCCGCGGAGGGCGTCGACCTTGTGTTGAATGCGCGCGGCAGTGAGGCATTGGAGGCGACGGCGGCATCAATCCGGGACGCCTATGGTGTCGCGGTTACCCCTATCGCCGCTGATGTTACGAGTGAGGCTGGTCAGGCGGCCGTGTTGGCGGCGGCAGGAGAGGTTGACATTCTGGTGACCAATGCGGGCGGTCCACCGCCCGGTATATGGACCGATTGGAATCGTGACGATTTTATTGCGGCCTTTGATGCTAATCTGTTGACGCCTATCGCACTCATAAAGGCGCTGCTGCCAGGCATGATGGAGCGTGGCTGGGGCCGGATCGTGAACATCACCAGCGTGGCGGTGAAGGCCCCTATACCGGTGCTTGGACTGTCTAATACGGCGCGTTCTGGTCTCACGGGTTATGTGGCGGGGGTGTCACGGCAGGTCGCGGGCAGTGGTGTCACGATCAACAACCTCTTGCCGGGGCTGCACGATACCGACCGGCTGGCCATGCTTGACCAAGTCGACGCGGCGGCACGGGGCATCACTGAGACTGAGGCGCGCGAGGCGCGCACCGCCACTGTACCCGCGGGCCGCTTCGGCACCGCTGAAGAATTTGGCGCGGCCTGCGCCTGGCTGTGTTCGGACAAAGCAGGCTTTGTGATTGGTCAGAATATCCTGCTTGATGGAGGTGCCTTTCCCGGCGCGATATAGTGTTAAGCACTGCCCCCTTGCCAATAAGCATGCGGGTCATTAGCGGTTGGCTTCACCCGCCCGCAGTCGTTGGATCAGGCTGGAGGTGTCCCAGCGATGACCGCCGAGGTCTTGTACCTCAGAATAGAAGGTATCGACTAATTGGGTGACCGGGATTTGGGCGCCCACCGACTGAGCGGCTTCAATCGCAATACCCAAGTCTTTCCGCATCCAGTCAACGGCGAAACCAAAGTCGAATTCTCCCCTGATCATGGTCTCGGCGCGGTTATTCATCTGCCAGGACTGCGCCGCCCCTTGCGCAATGACTTCCATAGCAGACACCACGTCGAGCCCCGCCCGCTCGGCAAAGTGAATCCCCTCTGATAGCCCTTGTAGCAGTCCCGCGATGCAGATCTGGTTGACCATTTTGGTCAGCTGCCCGGCGCCGACTGGCCCCATACGCCGGACGCTTTTGGCGTAGCATTCGATCAGAGGTAACGCGCTGGAAAAGGCGTCTTCCTCAGCGCCCACCATGATGGTCAGCACGCCGTTTTCCGCGCCAATTTGGCCTCCTGAGACGGGGGCATCGAGAAATTTCACACCAGATTGATCGGCCAAGGCCGCCAGTGAAGTCGCCAGGGCTTCTGAGGTGGTGGTGTGATCAATGAGGATCGCGCGTTCGCGCATTGATGAGAGCGCGCCGTGCTCACCCGTTGTGACTTCGCGCACATCATCGTCGTTGCCCACACACAGCATCACAGCGTCTTGGTCCTTTGCCGCGGCTGCCGGGGTCGGTGCAACGTGGCCGCCGTACTCACTTTGCCAGGCTTCAGAACGGCTGGTGGTGCGGTTGAAGACGGTGACGGTGTGTCCCGCGCGCGCCAGGTGGCCGGCCATGGGGTAGCCCATGGCACCCAATCCAATGAAAGCGATGTGGCGTGGTGAAGTCATCTGTCGGCGCGTCCCGTCGTAAAAAGAAGAGTACAGCCTAACCCAATCAGGTTGGGTATCGGATGAGGTAAGGTCAATGAGTGGCAACAGTTTGGACGTGGTGATCGGCGCGGGCAGTGCGATCGGGCATGCGTTGATCGAGAGGTGGTCTCGCGAGGGTTCTCGCCCCGTTTTAGCGGTCGCCCGGTCGGCGGAGTCTTTGGCGGCAGCTGGTTCGCTCGGTGTGCAGCCCCAGCACTGTGATTACAGTGAGGCCGCGCTCGCGACACTTGCCGCTCAGCTGCATGCGCAATCCTCAGACATTACGCGCTTGGTGATCTGTAATGGCGTGCTACAGGGAGAAGGCTACCGGCCGGAGCGGGCACTCGATCAGCTGACAACGAGTGCAATGCAGCAGGTGTTTGAGGTCAATACGTTTCTGGCAATGCGGGTGCTGGCCTCGCTGGCACCGGTTCTCAAGCGAAGCACGGCGCCACGGATCGCGGTGCTGTCAGCCCGGGTAGGCAGCATTGGCGACAACGGGCTGGGTGGTTGGTACAGCTACCGCGGTAGCAAGGCGGCGCTGAATATGATGTTACGGTGTGCGGCGCTCGAGATGAGACGCGTTAACCCCGCAGCCAAGATCATGGCCTACCACCCCGGCACAGTAGATACGCCGTTGTCTCAGCCTTTTCAGGCCAACGTGGCGCCGGAAAAACTGTTTTCACCAGAGCGGGCAGCGGCGGCCCTCGACACTGTGCTGGCGAGCCTGGTGGCAGACGGTGAGCTCTCTTATCTCGACTGGCGGGGCGAGACTATCCCCTGGTGATGGGCACTGCTCAGCGGGCTCTGTCACCTATTGCACCTCCGCGCGCTGTACTTGTTCGGCAATTACAGTAGTCTCTTACACGCAGGATGCACTTTGACTTCAAGCTCCCTCAGCTACTGCATCATTTTCGGGGATCCAGTACGATAACCAACAAATGTTAAAGAGAGGAAATTGCCTCATGAGAACTTTGTTTATTTCACTGTTTGCGGTCTTTGCGCTGATTGCACAGCCCGCTCTCGCTGACGACGTCGACACAGCGATTGAAAACTTCCGTGGCGCGGGCGCGGGCGACTTTATTGATAACGCCTTCGGCTATGCGGTGTTCCCTAGCATCGGTAAGGGCGGTATCGGTATTGGTGGTGCCCACGGCAAGGGCGAGGTCTTTGTCGGTGGTAAAAAAGTCGGCAAAACAAAAATGAGTCAGATCACCCACGGTCTTCAGCTGGGTGGTCAGGTTTACAGCCAGATGATTTTTTTCCGCGACGAACGTGCGTTTGATGATTTCGCCTCTGGCAACTTCGAGTTTGGCGCCCAGGCAACCGCAGTCGCGCTGACAGCGGGCGCACAGGCATCCACGTCGACCGGTGGCGGTGGCATACCTCTACTGGTACCGATGCAGACTCTAGCAAAGTGAACGCCAACGAAAAGCAATACGACGGCCGCAGCGGCATGGCGATCTTTACCATAGCCAAAGGCGGTTTGATTTACGAGGCTACGCTAGGTGGACAGAAATTCAAATACGAGCCGATCTAAAAGTGGACAGTGACCATAGACGAGCCGCCTTCGGGCGGCTTTTTTGTTGGTGCACGAAAGTGACTGAGGCGCACGAGGTCACTAAACCTGTGATAAGCCAAACTAGCAACGTAGCCGATTTCCACGGGGTGAGGTGAGTCACCTGAGAGGCTTTACCCAGATGTGCTTCGGGGAGGAATCTAGATCAGGACTCAACCACTGAGAAATGGACGTCGACGCTGGGCAGGCGTGCAAGCAGGGCGTCTCCCATGGCGCTTGCGGTAGTCCAAATGCCGCCGTTGACAGAGAGCTCATCCCGCGCGAGACAGAGCCCGGCTTGGGCCAGCATACGCGAGGTGGCGCCATAGCCCGGGTCGCGCTGGCCCGCCACTTTGACGCGCAGCTGATTCTCGCCATCGGTCCCATGTGCCCAAAACTCAAAAAAGCCGTTGTTGCGGGTAGTCTCATTGGGCCCCTCACCGGGGTTGGGCAACACTTTTTTCAGTAACGCCCGAGTTGGTGAGAAAAAAGTGCCGGCCATGACGGCGCCCAATCCCGCTGCGCTCAAAAGCGCCTTGGCGCGGCTCGCGCAGAGCTGCGATTCGTCGTAACGGAAGTCTGCGCCGTAGGGCAGGCCCGCGAGGGCATGGGAGCGTCTCACCACTTTGGTGTTGATGGCCGCCATGACAAACGGGCCTGTCCAGGACTCGAAGTTATCGTCCCAGGCGATACCCACCTGATCCGGGCCATCCGGTCCCTTCTCGAGGCCGGTTGGGTAGAGCGCGTAGGGGTCCATGACCCGCTCCTTGATGACGGGGTCTTTGGAGGCCTGCTCCGCAACGTACATCAGGCTGGCAACGGTGCCACCACTGACGCCTCCCGCGGCGCGACCCATGCGACCGGTTACGTGGGTGGCGTAGGTGCCGAAGCGTGCCTTGAACTCCTGCTGCAGGAAAAAGACTGACAGGTCGGAGGGGATCGAATCGAACCCACAGCAGTGCACGAGTCGCGCACCACTGTCCTTAGCGATCGGGTCGACCTGCTCATACACCTCCGCCATCCACTGCGCTTCGCCTGTGAGGTCGCAATAGTGTGTGCCCTCAGTCGCGCAGGCTTTGAGCACGGGCGTGCCGAACTGCGCATAGGGGCCAACGGTGCTGATCAGGGTGCGGGTCTGTCTTGCCACGGCGCTTAAGCTGTCGGGCTCGGCGCTGTCGGCAATGAGTATCGGCAGTTCCGGCAGGTTAAGCTCGCGCCGCAACTTTTCCAGTTTCTGGGTATTGCGCCCGGCGATGGCCCAGCGGAGGTCCTGATGCTCACTCGCCAAGTACTCAGCCACCAGTTTGCCGGTAAAACCCGAGGCGCCGTAAAGCACGATCTCAAACTGCCGATCTGTCATGGTCATCTCACCGTGTCAAAAAACCTGCAAAAGAGTAGCAAGTTCGGCCCACATTCCGGCGCACAGAGGCTGGTACTTCTTTGCACATCAGGTCTCCCCACCAACGTTCTGCAAATCAAATGCGACTTATGCCCATGGAGAGTGTGCGCCTCTCGCGCTAACATTCGCAGCTTCGAGATTGCCAGCCATGGAAGGTGGTTGTGACACCAATGACGTCTAGATGCGTCGCTGTCACCGTATCAAGGAGGTGAACATGATCGCCAAATTACGGCAGGTCGCCATACCCATTGGAGTCGGACTGGCTGGTCTCGCCATATACGCGCTGCTGCAGGTGACCAAGCCGCAGCCCGCCCCCAGTATTGAGGCTCCTCGCCCCGTCAGCGTAGAGGTTGTCCCCGCTATCCGCGCCGCCTCACGGCCTACTATCGTCGTGTATGGAGAGGTGCGACCGGCGGTGCGGACTCAGCTGGTGGCTCAGGTTGGCGGCAAGATCATGTCGATCGCGCCCGACTTCATCGAGGGCGGTCAGTTTGCGCCCGGCGAAGTGCTGCTGACTATCGAAGATACCGATTACCGCGCCGCGGTTGATGAGCGACGTGCGCGGGTTGCGGCCGCCAAGGTGGATCTTGAGCAGGCACTCGCTGATGCTGACGTGGCCCGCAAGCAGCTTGCCGGCCAGAGCAATCCCTCACCCTTGGCCTTGAAAAGACCTCAGGTAGCGAGAGCTGAATCTGCGCTGAAGGCGGCTGAAACAGCACTTTCGCTGGCACAGACAAATCTGGAGCGCACGCAAATCAGTCTGCCTTTCAAGGGTCGCGTAGAGAGTCAGGCTGCCGATCTTGGGCAGTACGTCAATCCGGGCAAAGTGTTGGGGAGCGTATTTGGCACCGATGTGGCGGAAGTCAGGGTGGCGCTGACAACCAACCAGCTCTCTGCACTGGGCATTCCCGTGGGGTATATCGGTGGTGAGACCGGCGGTCTGATGACGACGCTGTCTGCGGTGATGGGTGGCAGGGTTCATCGCTGGGAGGGCCGGCTGACAGGTCTTGATGCTGGGATCGAAACTACCACTCGCAGCGTTTACGGGACGGTGCGAATTGAAGACCCCTATGGCGAGATACACGCCGATAGCGGTATGCCTCTCGCGGTGGGTTTATATGTCGATGCTGAAATTCAGGGACGGACCCTTGTCGATGCGGTTCAGATTGCTGCTGCGGGTCTTCGCGCCGGCGACGAAGTTTTTGTTTTAGACGGAGAGGGGCTTCTGGATGTCCGCCAGGTCGACGTGATTCATCAAAATCGCGATATGGTCATGCTCGCCTCCGGGATTGAAGCGGGAGAGCGAGTGATTGTGTCCGCGATTCGTAATCCCGTGCGCGGGATGCGCCTCCAGGCTGTCGATGACGGCACCATTGCCGATAGCGTCGGTGATGACGTGAAACCGACAAATAACGAAGCCTGAGACTCGAGCCATGGAAGGTCTGATTCGCTGGTGGGTCCGCAATCCGGTTGCAGCCAACCTCTTGATGTTCATTATTGTCACGGCCGGCTGGTTGGGCCTGCGTGATATCGAAAAAGAAGCCTTTCCCTCTGTCCAGCCCGACATGGTTCAGGTCGAAGTGATCTGGCCTGGTGCCTCTCCTAAAGAAATGGAGCAGCAAGTCGTGCAGCGGGTCGAGGAGGCACTGAAAAACGTCTCGAACGTTTACCGGGTGTCCTCTGAATCCCGAGAGAGTTTTGGCTCTCTGACGGTTGAAACCTATCCCACGGTAAATCTGAACGCCTTTTTGAATGACGTGAAGAACGCGGTCGATTCGATCACGTCCTTCCCTCGTGACATGGAAAATCCGCGGGTCAGACGCTTGGAATGGCGTCAGGAGATGATTCGCGTTGCGCTTGCAGGAGATGTGGGAGAAAAGCCACTCACTCGGCTGGCAAACAAGCTGCGTAATGAGATGGCGGGTTTGCCCTATATCTCACAGGTCGATGTGTTCGGCTCGCGACGGGAAGAGGTGACGATCGAACTGTCAGAGCGCGCATTGAGAAACTATGGGCTCAGTTTCGCTGATGTGTCGACCGCCATTCGTCGCGACTCGATGAATGTCTCTGTCGGCGAGGTTCGAACCCGGACAGGCGATGTACAACTGAGAGCCCAGAATCTTGCTGATAACCAAACCGATTTTGAACAAATTGTTATTCGCCAAACGCCAGACGGAGGGACAGTGCGCGTCGCCGACGTGGCGATCGTGATTGACGGCTTTGAGCAAAACGAGATTCTGGCGACGTTGAATGGCAAGCCAGCTGTATTGCTGCAGGCCAAGTCGACAGACGATATGCAGGTGGTCAAGGCCAGTCAGGCCGTGAGTCAGTGGATTGAGCGCACGCAGCCGACGCTCCCTGTCGGCATGGATCTCGAGCTGTGGTTTGATACTGCCGATATCTACGAGAACCGTATGGAGCTGATTGCCAATTCCTCGATCCTGGGCCTGATCCTCGTATTTCTCATACTGATCTTAACGCTCGAGCCCAAGGTGGCGTTGTGGGTGACAGTAGGTATTGGGGTGAGCTTTCTCGGTGCTTTTGCGCTCCTGCCTGCTAACGATGTCTCGCTGAACCTATTGTCGACCTTTGCCTTCCTTCTTGTGCTGGGAATTGTAGTCGACGATGCGATCGTGGTGGGGGAGAGTATCCATCACCATGTGCACCAGCGTGGGCTGAGAGGCGAGGAGGCGGCTATCGCCGGCGCCTTCGCCGTGAGTCGCCCGGTCATATTTGCCGTGCTCACAACGATCGTCGCATTTGCTCCCTGGTTGTTCCTGTCAGGCGTTACGGCGCAATTTACCCGGCAACTCTCGGTGGTCATCTCTTTGGCGCTGTTATTCTCGCTGATCGAGGCGTTTCTGATCTTGCCGGCGCATCTGCGCAATGTGAAAACCACAGCGCCCGATTCCAAGTGGATGAAGCGCCAAAAGAAGTTTGCGGACGGCTTGGTGCATTTTGCAGAGAACCGTTACCGACCGTTCCTCGAGCGCTGTCTGAGATATCGATACACCACCGCCATGGTGTTTTTCTCGCTGTTCATGCTGTCGTTGGGCCTGTACACCAGCGGTTGGGTGAAGTTCTTTTTCTCGCCGCAGGTGGAAAGCGAGGAGGTCTATATCAATGTGAGCTTGCCGCCGGGCACGCCCTACAGCCGTTCGATGGAGGTGTTAGCGCAGTTGCAGCGAGCTGAACAGCAACTGGCTGAAGAGATCAACGCCGAAGCGGAGGCCGGTCGCGGTTCAGGGAAGCTGATAGAGGGCTGGTATACCCGGGCTCGCCGCGGCGATGTGATCGCGATTGTTCAGCTGGCGCCGCCAGACCAGAGAGCGCTCAGTGCGCGGGAGACCGCGGAGCGTTTTTCCGATCTGGTCGGGGATATTCCCGACGCCGATGAGGTGAAAGTCAACTATAGCTTTAGCGATGGGGAGGCCAGTATTACCTTCCTGCTCAAGCACGAAGATCTCGATGCCCTCAATGCGGCGAGCCTGTCTCTGCAGCAGCATCTTGCGAGTTACGACAAAACATATTTTATCCGGGACGACCAGTTGGGCGCGCTACCTGAGTTGCGCTTCAATCTGCTGCCCGGTGCAGAAAAATTAGGAATCAGTCTCGGAGATGTATCGAGTCAGGTGCGACAGGCTTTTTACGGAGAGGAAGTACAGCGGCTTCCTAGGCAGAACGGCGATGTTCGCGTCATGGTGCGTTACCCGCAGGAGGAGCGAGAGTCGCTGGCAACGTTTGAGGACGTCCGCATCCGGACTGTCGACGGCAGACTCGTCCCATTGCTGGAGATCGCTGACGTGGAAGTGGGCCAGGCGACTCGCCGAATTACGCGCCGAAACGGGGACCGCGTGGTGACGGTCAACGCGACTGTCGAGCCTGAGTCACTGGGCGAGATTAATCGCGCTGTGAGGCAGAACTACCTGCCAGAACTGTTGGCCATGTATCCAGGCTTGAAGGTGCTCAAGGGCGGATCTCAGGAGGCAGAGGCGGAATTTTTCAGTGAAATCGCGGCGCTCTACACCATCGCGCTATTTGTGATCTACGCCCTGATTGCCGTCGCTTTCCGCTCTTACAGTCTGCCGCTACTCATCATGACCGCCATGCCATTTGCTTTTATGGGCGCTGTTTTCGGCCATTTGATTTTTAATCTGCCCATGGCGCTCTTTTCCTATTTTGGCATTGGCGCAGCAGCGGGGGTCGTGGTGAACGACAATCTGGTGCTGATTGACTATGTGCGACGACTTGAGCGCGAGGGCATGTCGCCTCCCAAGGCGCTCGTGACCTCCGCGGTAAGTCGATTCAGGCCCATTTTTCTGACCACCGTGACGACCTTTGTCGGTTTGATTCCGATCATGGCTGAGCAATCGACCAGCGCCCAGTTCCTCAAGCCAGCGGTGTTGTCACTGGCCTTCGGCGTGTTCTTCGCGCTATTTGTCAGCCTGTTGCTAGTGCCGGCCATGTATCTGATTGGTTATGACTGGCATCAGATGCGCTTAGCACGCAAAAATCGCAAGTCGGGTGATGCCGATGCGACCGAGGCAGTGCCTGCCGCGATCTGATTTATCGCAGGCCGTGCATCATGCGCTTTAGCAAGGGCGACATAACCAGTAACACCGCGCCGCCAGCTAAGCCGATCGTGAGCAACTGACTGAACAATTCGGTGTAGCCCGACAATGCATCGCTAAGGTTGAGACTCCCCTCATTGGCCGGGCGTGCAGCAATGGTGGCGATTTGCGCGGCGACGTAGGAAGAGTAAGCCGACGCCAAAAACCACGTGCCCATCATCACACCGACCACCGACGGAACCGCGAGTTTGGTGACCGCCGAGAGCCCCACTGGACTTAGGCACAACTCACCCGTGGTGTGGAGCAGATAAGCCACGATGAGCCACCAGGCGGAGACCAGGCCCGCCTGGTCGGGAAATTGCGCGCCGTAAACCAGTGCGCCAAAACCCAGGCCTGCCTGAGCAATGCCGAGTGAAAACTTCACTGGTGTGCTGGGCTCCCAGCCTCGCCGCCCGAGGCGGATCCAGAGCAGGGCAAAGAGCGGCGCCAGAGAGAAAATGAAGAATGAATTGGCGGCGCCGAATTGCGCGGCGGTGAGGGTAATGCCAAACAACGTCTTGTCTGTGACGCGGTCCGCGTACAACGTCATAGAGCCTGCACCCTGCTCGAACAGCGCCCAGAAGACCACCGTTGAAAGGGTCAGCAAAATCAGCACAAACATCCGTTCGCGTTCAACTTTCGAGCAGCGAAATAGCAGAAACCACCCCAGCCCCGCCAACACCGTTAGTGACAGGACATCCAGTAGTGTTCCAACCGTGTTCGTCAGCTGAACCAGCTGCCAGACCACGACCACCATGAGGAAACTGCCCACGTAAATAGCGCGCTCGATAGTCAAGCCGGGGATGCCAAGGCCTTGCGTGAGACGCTCCGGGTGCTCAGGTTCGCCATGGCCCATGAGGGTTTTTTGTCCCCACTGGAAAAAGATGAGACCCAGTAGCATGCCAATACCCGCTGCGCCAAAGCCCCAAGACCAGCCGTAGACCTCACCCAGCCAGCCGCAAAGTAACGTTGCGCTAAAGGCGCCGATATTGATGCCCATGTAGAAAATTGTGAAACCCGCGTCCCGGCGGGGGTCACCGTCGGGGTAGAGTTTGCCGACCACAGTGGAAATATTGGGTTTCAGAAATCCGACGCCGACCACAATCAATGCAAGTGAGAGATAGAAGATCGACAGCGCCTGATCATCGCGAACGATACCGGCAGCGGTCTGACGCGCTGCCTCGCCCTCAAATGCCATGCCCAGATGCCCGGCGACAAGTAGCAAGCCGCCAAAGGTGACCGCTTTGCGCATGCCGATAAAACGGTCGGCGATGAGGCCGCCCAGCACGGGCATCGCGTAGACGAGGGAGGCGTAGCTGCCCAATACACCGAGACCTGCCGCGTCGGAGAAGAGGTGGTACTTGGTGAGGTAGAGGAGCAGCAGGTACTTCATGCCGTAGAAGGAGAAGCGCTCCCACAACTCTGTGGCGAAACAGATATATAACCCGCGAGGGTGGCCCCACAGGTCGTTGCTGGTGTCTTCAGCCAATGTGGTCATTGCGTCGTGTCCTCGCAGGTAATGATTAGGCGGCGCTTGCTAGCCTTGGATGGCCTTGCAGGGCCAATGCCATGTCGTCGGGGTCGGTGATTCTTTTGACCTCACTGAACAAGGCGGCGGCCTGTGGGTAGTAGACCTTCAGATAGACAAGCCATTGCTTTACCGGATTGACCGCGTAGCGAGGATCGTACAGCGCCCGGTTACGTGCCAAAAACGTTACCAGTAGCTGTTGTGCCTCGGGCCAGCTGAATGTCGGTCCCGCCTCGCCCCGGTCGGTCGCCACGATTGCTGCGCCAAGATCCGGGCGACAGAGCGCGCCCCGGCCGAGCATAAAAGCGTCGCAGCCGCTGATTTCAGCACAACGTGCCACATCGGCTGGTGTCCAGAGCTCGCCATTGGCGATGACCGGGTAGGGGAGCGCCAGGCGCGCTTTCCTCAGTTGGTGCCAGTGTGCTGGCGGCCGATAGCCCTGCCGTTTGGTGCGGGCGTGGATGGTAATCTCGGAGAGGGCAACGCCTGACAGCGCTTCGAGGATCTCCTCAAATTGTTCGTCGCTGTCATAGCCCAGACGGATCTTTGCTGTGACTGGGGTATGCCCGGGGACACTGTCGCGCACCTGTTCGCAGATCGATCTGATCAATTGGGGGGAACGTAATAACACTGCACCGCCTTGCGATCGGTTGACGGTTTTCGCAGGGCAGCCGAAATTCAGATCAATACCTGGTGCGCCAAGGGCGGCTGCACGCGCCGCGTTAGCGGCCATCAGCTGGGGGTCAGAGCCCAAGAGCTGAAGATAGACAGGGGTGCCTGAAGGAGTGAGTCCACCTTGTCGCAGTTCAGGGGCATAACGAAAAAAAACCCGCTTCGGGAGGACAGTTTGAGACACGCGCACGAATTCGGTCACGCAGCGCTCGTAACCGCCAATTGCAGTGAGCTGTTCGCGCATAACTGCGTCAACAACGCCCTCCATGGGAGCAAGAAGCAGGCGCGGTGGCAGGCATGCTGGGGTGTGGCCTGGGTTGATCATGGCCGGCAGGGTAACCAGATACCTGACTTTTTAACAGTGGGCGTGACGCAAGCGTTCTCACTTTGTAGACTCCTGTGCTCGATTCAACCCGCCACACGCGTTGGCATGGGGTAACGCAATGAATCCAAATTATCTCGACTTTGAGCAGCCGATTGCAGAACTCGAAATGAAGATCGAGGAGCTGCAGGGGGTTGGCGACGGCGCCGATCTGAATCTGGGCGACGAGATCGACCGCCTGCGTGAAAAGTCTTTCGCGTTGACAGAGAAGATTTATGCGGACCTGAGCGCCTGGGATATTGTGCGTGTGGCGCGACACCCGTTGCGGCCGTACTCCCTCGACTACATCCCTGAGATCTTTACTGAATTCGATGAATTACATGGCGACCGTCACTTTGCCGATGATAAGGCGATTGTGGGCGGCGTTGCCCGCCTCGACGGGCGCCCGGTCATGGTGATTGGTCAGGAAAAAGGCCGCGCCGTCAAAGACAAGGTCTATCGTAACTTTGGTATGCCCAAGCCCGAGGGCTATCGCAAAGCGATGCGGCTGATGGAGATGGCAGAGCGTTTCAAGATGCCGGTGATCACCCTGATCGATACGCCCGGAGCCTACCCTGGCATCGATTCAGAGGAGCGTGGCATCAGTGAGGCGATAGCGCAGAACCTGGCGGTGATGTCGCGTTTGAAAACCCCGTTGATCTGTACCGTGATTGGTGAGGGCTCATCGGGCGGTGCGCTCGGCATCGGGGTGGGCGACCATCTTGCCATGTTGCAGTACGCCACCTACTTCGTGATCTCACCCGAGGGCTGCGCCAACATTATCTGGAAGAGTTCCGAGTTTGCGCCGGATGCGGCGGCGGCCATGGGTGTGACTTCCTCCAAGCTTGAGGAATTGGGCATTGTCGACGCGACGATTCCAGAGCCGCTTGGTGGTGCGCACCGTGACCCGATTGAGATGGCCAGCCGATTGAAGGCGCACTTATTAAACCAGGTGGATCGGCTGTCCGCGATGGATACCGGTGCGCTTCTTGAGGCGCGTTACCGAAGGCTGATGTCCTACGGTAATTGAGTGTCGGTGCACGCGACGTGCGCGAGATCCTAACAACCTTTCCTGATGCACTGCTAGAGGCGCCCCGCTGGTGGGTGGCGCTCTCGGGCGGAGCGGACAGTGTTGCGCTGCTTTATGCGTTGGCGGCTTACCGAGATGCCTCATCCGCACCCCCCCTCTGCGCCATCCACGTTAACCACGGTTTGCACGCGGCCGCGGGGGAGTGGAGCGCGCTCTGCCAGCGCCATGCCGACAGATTGAGCATTCCGCTGCATATTAATGTCTGCAGTATCGAACCCAGCGGCCGCGGGGTGGAGGCCGACGCGCGCCGCGAACGCTACCGGGCTTTTGAGAGTGTATTGGCCGAGGGCGATATTCTCTTCACCGCGCATCATGCAGACGACATGGTGGAGACTGTTCTATTGCGGCTTTTGCGTGGGGCCGGTCCGCGGGGCTTGTCTGGGATTCCCCAGGAGCGGGCTTGCGGTGCGGGACGGATTTTTCGACCGTTGCTCAATACGACGTCAGACACCCTGCGGAGCGCGGTCGAGGCTGCGG
>CBFHSJ010000041.1:0-16059 GCA_965658485.1 Luminiphilus sp. | reverse complement strand
TTTCGAGGCGCACGGGCACACGCGCGTAGATTCCAGCTCACTGGTGCCAGCGGATGACCCCACGCTGCTGTTTACCAATGCGGGCATGAATCAGTTTAAGCAGACGTTCCTAGGGCTGGAGCAGCGGCCTTACCAGAGGGCGGTGACGGCGCAGAAGTGCGTCAGGGCGGGTGGCAAACACAACGACCTTGAGAACGTGGGGTACACGGCGCGTCACCACACATTTTTCGAAATGCTGGGTAATTTCAGCTTCGGCGACTACTTTAAGCGCGAGGCGATTCAATTTGCCTGGCAGTTTTTGACTGAGACGTTGCAGTTACCCCCCGAGCGGCTCTGGGTCACAGTACACATCAGTGACGATGAAGCCGCTCAGATCTGGGTAGATGAGATCGGGGTTGATCCCGAGCGACTCTCCCGCCTCGATGAGGACAACTTCTGGCAGATGGGGGATACCGGGCCATGTGGTCCGTGCTCAGAAGTTTTCTACGATCATGGCCCGGATGTTCCGGGTGGCCCCCCGGGAAGTGAGGATGATGATCTTGATCGCTACATCGAGATCTGGAACCTCGTGTTCATGCAGTACAACCGTGACGCTCAGGGAGAGCTGCACGCGCTTCCTGCTCCGTCTGTGGATACGGGGATGGGTTTGGAGCGCATCGCTGCGGTGTTGCAGCACGTCCACTCCAACTATGAAATTGACCTGTTTACCGCTCTGATCAATGCGGTGGCAAAACAACTCGGTGCGCGTGATACCGAAGACAAATCACTGCGGGTGATTGCTGATCACCTTCGTTCAACGGCGTTCCTGATTGCAGATGGTGTCATGCCGGGCAATGAGGGGAGGGGGTATGTACTGCGGCGCATCATCCGTCGCGCGATTCGACACGGCAACAAGCTGGGCGCCAAGGAGCCCTTTTTTGCCCAACTGGTGCCAGAGCTGTTGGCCCAAATGGGAGAGGCGTATCCGCAGCTCGTCTCCCAGCAGTCGGCGATCACGTCGGCCCTGCAGGGCGAAGAAGAGCAGTTTGCTCGGACACTCGACAACGGTATGGCCATTCTCGAGGAGGCCCTGGAGCAAATTGCCGACCAAAGTATCCCGGGCGACGTGATCTTCAAGCTTTATGACACTTTCGGTTTTCCAGTTGATCTGACCAATGATATCGCCCGCGAGCGAGGGCTGAGTCTGGATATTGAGGGCTACGAGGCGGCGATGGCCTCGCAGCGGCAACGATCACAGGATCATGGCGGGTTTAAGGTGGATTACAGCCAGAGCATCACGCTTGAGGGCGAGACGGACTTTCTGGGTTACGAGACAGATCAAGCTGAAGGTGCTGTGCTGGCCATTTTAGTTGACGGTGTTGAGCAAGGGTCGTTGGAGGCAGATCAGTCCGGCGTCGTCATCCTGGACCGCACACCTTTTTATGGAGAGAGTGGCGGGCAGGTAGGTGATTGCGGTCGTCTAACAGCGGCTGAAGGGGCGGCAGATGTAACCGATACCACCAAGGCACAGGGGCACCACCTGCATCATGTGACGGTGACCGCGGGGTCGATCAAGGTGGGCGACAGGGTTGATAGCCAGATCGACGCGACATTACGCAACAGGACACGCCTCAATCACTCTGCGACGCACCTCCTTCACGAGGCACTGCGCAGGGAGTTGGGTGATCACATTCTGCAGAAAGGCTCTTTGGTCGATTCCCAGCGGCTACGCTTTGATTTCTCGCACGGTGAGCCGGTATCCGCTGAAGCCCTCGCCAGTATCACTGCCGTGGTGAACGACCAAGTGCGCGCCAACGCCGAGGTGTCGACCGAGCTGATGAGTATGGATGACGCCATTGCCGCCGGCGCTATGGCGCTCTTTGGCGAAAAATATGGTGACGAAGTCAGGGTGCTGACGATGGGCGCTGATCGCTTCTCGGTAGAGCTCTGTGGCGGTACCCATGTCTCGCGCACCGGCGACATTGGTCTTTTCTGGGTTACCAGTGAAGCAGGCGTGGCCAGCGGTGTGAGGCGCATTGAGGCGGTGACGGGTGAGGCCGCGCTGACGCATGTGGCGGCAATGTCGCAAACGATGCAATCGGTGTGCGGTGCCCTTAAGGCCACTCCGGAGACAGTCTCTGGCAAAGTCGAGGCGCTGCGGGCCGAGGTGAGGGACCTCGAGAAAGAGTCCGCCAGACTGCGCCAGAAGCTGGCAACGTCGGCGGGTGGTGACCTCACGCAGGACGCGGTAGAGGTCAATGGCATCAAGGTGCTCGCCGCCCAAATTGAAGGTGCGACCGCCTCGACGCTGCGTGACACCTTGGATCAGTGCAAGAACAAGCTGGGAACGGGCGTAATACTGCTTGCAGCGGTTGATGAGGGGAAAATCGCGCTGGTGGCGGGTGTGACCCCAGACACTACCGACCGTGTTAAAGCCGGTGATGTGATCAAACACTTTGCCGGCGAGCTGGGCGGAAAGGGTGGCGGGCGACCTGATATGGCACAAGGCGGCGGCTCTGACGTCGCGGCCTTGCCAACGGTGCTCGCATCAGTCCCACAGTGGGTTGCTACCCAACTGGGTTGATATTGGCTCGCGTGACCCGCCGGTTGCGTAAATTGAAAGTTCGAGTCACCTCATCTGTTAGGTGATTTGTTGGCGCTACGTCTGTTCCCTGTTCTCACCGAGCGTCGAATCGTGTTAAATACGCGCCCTTTTGTAAACACACCGCGTGGATTATGGCGCTCATTGTCCAGAAATACGGTGGCACCTCGGTCGGATCGGTGGAGCGGATCGGTGCAGTCGCTGACAGAGTGGTTCGCTTTAAAAGCGAGGGCCACGATGTGGTCGTGGTTGTGTCTGCGATGTCGGGTGAGACCAACCGGTTGCTAGGGCTCGCAAAGGAGATTCAGTCTAACCCTACGCCGCGTGAACTGGATGCGCTGCTCAGCACTGGCGAGAAAGTGACGACTGCCTTATTGAGTATGGCACTGGGTGAGCGATCTGTGAGGGCAAAGTCCTACAGTGGCAACCAGGTTGGCATTCTGACCGATAGTGCGCATAACAAGGCCCGGATTCAGGATATTCAGCTTGATACGTTGAAAGCTGAGTTGGATGCGGGCGGTGTGCCCGTGGTGGCGGGTTTTCAGGGCGTTGATGTGGACGGCAACGTAACGACATTGGGTCGTGGCGGCTCTGATACTACTGCAGTCGCGCTGGCTGCGGCACTGTCAGCTGCGGAGTGCCAGATTTATACTGATGTGGATGGCGTTTATACGACTGACCCCAGACTAGTAGATGGGGCAAAGCGATTGGACCGCATCACCGTTGAGGAAATGCTTGAGATGTCTAGCATGGGATCAAAGGTGTTGCAGATTCGGTCGGTAGAGTTCGCGGGTAAATACAAAGTGCCGTTGCGGGTGTTGAGCAGTTTTGAAGATGGCCCGGGGACGTTGATTACGAGTGAGGAGGATGCCTCCATGGAAGCACCTGTTATTGCCGGGATTGCATTTAACCGCGATGAGGCCAAGTTGACGGTGGTCGGCGTGCCCGATAACCCCGGTATGGCGTATCGCATACTTGGTCCGGTGGGCGAAGCCAATATTGAAGTGGATGTCATCCTCCAGAATAGCCGGGGCGAAAATGCTACCGACTTCACCTTCACTGTCGCGCGCAGTGAAATGGAAGCAGCCGAGGCCGTGTTGACTCCGATCGTTGCTGCGCTGGGCGCAGGTGAGGTGCTGACTGACGACCATATTGCCAAGGTATCGGTGGTGGGTGTTGGTATGCGCTCGCACTCGGGCGTGGCGGCGACCATGTTCAAGGCATTGGCAGATGTGGGCGTGAACATTCAGATGATCAGTACCTCGGAGATCAAAATCTCGGTGATCATTGAAGAAAAATATCTTGAACTGGCCGTACGGAGCCTGCATTCTGCGTTCGGTCTTGATAAAGTCGAGATCGAGTAAGCATCCCGCACCCGCGTGCAGGGATCAGGGGTACCCGCTGGAGAGTGGGATCCTCGGAACAAGGAAGTGAACTATGTTGATATTGACGCGCAGAGTCGGTGAGTCCCTGATGATCGGTGACGATGTGACGATTACCGTGCTCGGTGTCAAAGGCAATCAGGTCCGCATAGGCGTGAATGCACCCAAAGAGGTCGCAGTTCACCGGGAAGAGATCCTCAATCGGATCGAGGAAGCGGCCGCCGCAGATTCCGAGGAAAGCTAGACGATTCAGGAGAAGTGGCCGAGTGGCTGAAGGCGCTCCCCTGCTAAGGGAGTATACGTTAATAGCGTATCGAGGGTTCGAATCCCTCCTTCTCCGCCATACATCACAGTAAGCCCCAAACCCTCGTAAAATAGGACTTTAAGTCTCGGGGGTCTCGGGGGTTTCGGGGGTCTCGGGGGCCGATTTAAAAATATCACACCTTAGGCGAAGGCCTGACTATCCGAGTTTAAGCAGGCCCAATACGAGGCCGTCACGGAGATCATTCAGCGCCACGTCGATTGGTTGGATTACGATCTCAACCGCGTGCTGCACCAGACCAAGGAGCGCGAGCACAGCACCATTAGCGGGCACGACAGTGAGTGCCTGGTGCTGGCAGTGGTGGCTGACGTGCTGGTTGATAGCCTGCAGGTCGAGCACCATAAGTTGTGTGACCCAAAGCAGGACAATGCTCGCGGTCTGGCGATCAGGACACGCGGTCGGCTGATTGATCCGCTCGGGTTCCACAAGAGACGTTTACTGAAGAGATAAATGCTCGGCGCGATTTGGGTCCCAGCAATAAAACCGTCACGGCATCTTCACGGCAATGTCACGAAACACGCATCACTTCTTCACATCCATTAGATAGATTACCCGGGCTGAGAGAAAGTGGGTCTCAGTGGCTTCTTGTTCGCCCCGCCTTTTGGCGGGGCTTTTTTTTGCCTGCGCCCGAATAGGTGCTCACGACAACGCCCCATACACCAGGTTTTTGATTTGCCCCCTGAAGTTGAAGGTGGAAGAGGGAATTAACTGCGTCATAAAAATAGCGTAGAGATCCTCGATGGGATCAACCCAAAATAGCGTCGAGGCCAGGCCGCCCCAATAGAAGTCGCCCTGGCCGACGGTGCCCGAAGCGGCCGCATCCATGGTGGTGGCGAAGCCTAGTCCAAAGCCAACGCCGACGTTGCTCGCTTCTGAAAACCCCCCGACCGCCATATTTGCCAGTGAGCGATCGCCAAGATGATTGCGCGTCATCAGCTCCAAAATCGGCCTTCCGATGATCTGTTTGCCCCGGAACTGCCCTTTATGCATCAGCATTTCACAGAAGTTGGCATAGTCGCTAACCGTACCGATCAGTCCGCCTGCGCCAGAGGGTGCTTTGGGTGGACTTCGATAGCGACTTGTCTCTGGGTCGTCCTGCAGTCGCAAAGATTTGTCTGGTGCGCGTTCATAACAAGCTGCAAAACGATCTAGTTGAGTGTCAGAAACAGTGAACCCAGTGTCGGGCATATCGAGGGGACCGAAGAGTCGGTCCTGCAAAAAAGATTCAAAGGATTGACCCGATATGGCCTCAACCAGATAACCGCAGACATCGGTGCTCATGGAGTAGCTCCATCGTGTTCCCGGCTCATAGAGCAGTGGTACCTTTGCGAGTTTTTCAACAAACTCCTGCAGGGTGTCGAGACCCGCCCTAGATATGCCTGCAGCCGCGTAAGCCGGGTCTACAGGCAGCTCAAGCCCGGGCAGAAAACCGCCATACGTCAGACCCGATGTGTGGCAAAGCAGATGTTGTACGGTCACCGGCGCTTTGGGCGCGCGTGTCACCATCGCTTCACCTTCACCTTCAACCCAAACGCGGTGTTCGCGCCATGATGGTATAAATTTGTGGACGGGGTCGGTCAGTTGAAACCGTCCTTCCTCCAACAGCATCATCAGTGCAATGGAAGTGACGGGTTTGGACATGGAATAGATGCGAAAGATGGTGTCGTCGCGCATCGCCTTATCGCGCTCAATATCCATTAGGCCTGTTGAAGTGTGATGCGCCACCTTGCCTTTGCGCACAACCTTCAAGTTGAAACCTGATATTTTTTTGGGCTCGACATAACGACTGATCAGGTGGTCATCGAGTTTACTGAGTTTGGCAGGGCAAAAGCCCGCGGCTGCCGGATCAACTTGCATAACGTGAAAGGCTCAAGGCGTCTGACGGGTGGGGATTATGGTCTCAAATGTGCGCCCTGTCGTGATGCATGGTTGGGTTGGATTGGCGCACCACCCACCCAAGCCTCTCTGGCGAGCCTTCATACAGGCTGCGTGGTAAAAAGTTGGGGACAGTGTGATATACGGTCTGGATGAAAGCGTTGGTAGAGCGCATCACTATTTCAACCTTTCACACATCTTTGAGATGTGGATTCACTACTCTTGATCGCAATATTCGATAGATATCTCGAAACCCTTCACCGTGAGGTTTACGGTAGCGTTTTTTTAGCCACCGTGTATTGGGGCCGTATCGATACTGCACAAAATGGCTGATTTCATGCGCGATCGTGCCGGCTAGGACCAGCTCGGGCGTGATGGTGTCTCTGGATCCGATGACGGGATCGTGGGCGAAGGCGGGGTACTCGAGAAGAGCGGAAGTACCTTTTGTATAAGCCGAAATATCGATGGTGATGCCTTTGGCGCATGCCGAGGAGCGATTCCCAGCGCGTTTCACGGTGACTACGAGATCATTGCACGCCCCACCATAGTCCACTGGTAGTTCGTAATCTTTACGCGTGATTTCCCGTAGGCATCGTTTGATCCACTTTAAAGCAAGATCACGATCCTTTGCCTTTACACCCGTTCTTTGAATGACTTTCATAACGAGATGCTAACTGATGGACCATTAGTGTGGGCCAGCCTGCGGATACTGGTCAGCTCCAAATAAGATGTCGTCGTAGCGCGGGTATAAACTCACATCTTTCACGCTCGATGGCGAACGACAGTATGACCGACTTCGACTACGATCCGATACCCTTGGACCCGCCGGAAGTATTGGCTCCTGGCGTGATATTGAATGACGCTCTGGCTTATCGGGATCGAATTGCTAGACGGCGCACGGTGCGGGATTTCTCTGATGAGCCCATTGATCGTGCCGTGATTGAGGCCTGCGTACTCGCTGCAGGCTCAGCGCCGAGCGGCGCGAACCACCAACCATGGCACTTTGCCTGCGTGAGTGACCCTGACATCAAGCGTGCGATCCGCGAGGCGGCGGAGGCAGAAGAGCAGGCTTTTTACGGTGGTCGGGCGGGCGAGACATGGCTGAATGATCTGAAAAAACTAGGCACTGATGCGTCCAAGCCGTTTTTGGAAACGGCGCCATGGTTGATTGCTGTATTTGCGGAGCGGTACGGCATCGACGAGAAAGGTGCACGGCAAAAGCACTACTACGTGCCCGAGTCGGTAGGCATTGCGACGGGATTTTTGATCAACGCTTTTCACGAGCTGGGTATCGCTACACTAACCCATACACCAAATCCGATGAGGTTCCTGAATCAGATTCTTCGGCGTCCGAGCAACGAGCGGCCCTATGTGTTGTTGGTCGTAGGGCACCCGGCCCAGACAGCGATGGTGCCGCGCGCGGCCGCCGTTAAAAAACCTCTAGAGCAAATTGCCTCTTTTAAGTGAGCCAGCAGTGACTGCTATTGTATCTCCTGACCGAGGATTAGGATGTAGCATGAGGCCATGGAGCAGATAGAGACAGTAGTTATTGGCGCTGGCCTTGCTGGGTTGTGCGCCGCTCGAGATCTGTTGAAAGCCGGGCGGCAGGTGGTGCTGGTGGAGGCGCGGGATCGCGTTGGGGGAAGAACCTACAGCGCATCTTTTGAGGCGGCCGGCCTCACGGTTGACCTCGGCGCGGAGTGGGTTGACCCCAATCAGCATCAGGCAATGATGCAAGAATTGGCGCGGTATGAGATTGACCTTGAAGGCGCAGTCTCTGAGACGCTGTCGCAGGGTTTGGCACCCAAGACAGGGGCTGCCACATGGCACAGCACTGTTCGAGCCTGCGATCGCATAGCGGCTCAACTAAATCCTCGCCAGCCGCACTGGTATGAGGGTTTTGACCAGTTCGATCTGTCCGTGACGGCTTTTTTAGAATCACATTCTCTCGACATTAGCGATCTCTCGACATTCCTCGCCCACGGTTTTGCATTACAGGGAGCACACCCCGATGACTACAGCATGCTCAATTTGCTTCATGAGTTCGCGTCTTTCGGCGGTGTTGAAGCGGCTTTCAGCGGGGCTGAAAGTCGGATTGCGGGAGGTGCGCAATCACTGAGTATTGCGATGGCCAACTCTCTTGGCTCAGCGCTTCGGCTGAACTGCCGGGTTACCCGTATCGCCAAAACCGAGGGGGGCGTTATTGTCGAGGGCCCTGCTGGCCAGATTTTAGCGGGGCAGGTGATTGTTGCGCTGCCGCTTAATGTTCTCTCACACGTGAGTCTGGATATTCCATTACCCGCTATGGCGGCGCGAGTGATCGCGGAGGGTCACGTTGGTCGAGCCGCTAAAGGTTGGGTAGCCACCACACTCACTGAGCCTGTGGAATCTGTCGGGTGGCCGCATGCGGTCGAGGTGTACTCTCGACGCGGTTCTCGATCAGACGCGGTCTGCACCTTTGCTGTTGCCGAGCCCGATCACGGCGAGGCGTTGGCCGAGAGTTGGCGAGCATTGGCTGCGCGGCATCCCGATTCTGTGTTTCACCAGCAGTACCTCTCCCATGACTGGATAGCGGATCCTTTCTCGCGGGGCTCCTGGTTGAGCAGTGCACCTGGCCAAATGCGCGGGCTGCACGAGCTGGCGGATATGCCGCCCCCAGTGCTATTTGCGGGTGGTGATCTGTCTCGAGGCTGGTATGGCTGGATGGAAGGCGCGGTGACGTCGGGGAGAGACGTCGCGACCCGTTTACTCGCTTACGCGAGCGATGAAAGCGCACCTCGGGCGACAGGCTAGGGCGCGCGGCAGGTCACATCGCTGAGAAGGTGTGTTCAGGTAATGCCGGGTAAGACAGGGCTGGTAAGACAGGAACAGTGTCACAGTAGATTGAAGAGCAATCCTCCGATGAGCGTGCCTAATGAATAGCCCAGCACGCCTACCAGAACACCTGGTGTGATTTGATCATGCCAACCTTTGGCAGCTGCCATCGCCGGCGCAGTTGTAGCACCGAGCACGGCCGCGTTGGATGCGGTCAGTAATTCCGGCAGTGTCAGGTTTAGCCAGTGGCCGACGACCAACAGGCATAGAAGATGGGTTGTCAGCAAAATGGTGACCAGAGCGATCAAGATGGGGGCCACGCTAAGCATGGCGACGATGTCCGCCCCGGCAGCGATCGAGCCAAAGAAAACGAATGACAATACAACGCCGAGCTCAAATCCCCCGCTACACCAGTCTCGTAGTTTTGGCATCATCGTCGCGAGAGCGAGGGTCAGTATGGTTAAAATAATGTAGCGTGCCCCCGAGAAGTCCAGCCAAGCACTGAGCGCATCACTGATAGTCACCAGCAGTGTGGAGACTGCCAATGCTGTGCACAGTGAGGTGGGTGTCATCGACACCGTATTGCTTTCTGAGATAGCGCTGCTGGAGTTATGGGTTCTTGTCTGGGGGTGATCGTGAAAGCGCCTAGCTAACCACTGCACGCCGGGTAACAGCCCCAGCACACTCAGAAAAATAGCGCTAAATAGATTGTCAGCGGCAGTGGCTGCTGAGAAAAAAGAAGCGTCGCCAGATAGCCCGGTCATCTCGCCCAACGCAGCGTAGTTCACCGAGCCACCTATGTAGGTGGCGGCGAACAAACCGGCAATGGCGCTCTCCTTGTCTGCAGCGTTGATGTTCGCGCTCCCTGCCAATGTGCTGAGATCGAGGAGGGAGATGGCCAGCAGGACTCCGGCCACGGTGCCGGCTGAGGCCACGATAAAGGCGAGCGCAGTTCGCGATGCCTCACGCAGAAGTCGGCGGACGTCTCCCTGTAGAAGAAAAAGAGGAATCAGCACGGGCACCAAATAGGTAAAGACGAAGCCATAGGTGGGCGCTTGATGAGGGATGAGTCCGACGTTGGCTGCGACAATGGCCATCAAAATCACCAGAACTGTGCCGGTGAGCAGTGCCCCCAGGCGCGTTGTTTGTAACCAGAAGGCGAGCGCGGCCAGTCCCATCAGGGCAGCAAAAATTCCAAGGTGATTATCCGGGCTCAACATTGGGAGGGGCGTCCTGCTAGTGTCGATATGATGCTACTGTAGCCCGGCGGGAAAAACACGGTGCGTCTTTTCGCTGTCCGTTATTCAATCGTCGCAGGAGAAACAGTAATGGGAGAGCCATCGGGTGAACCGCCCAAGCAGCTCAATGTATTGGGGTTACCCATCGAGCTGTGTTGTCAGGATCCGGTCACAGGATTCTTTCGCGACGGCCACTGCCATACAGGCCCCATGGATCATGGCCTGCACACGGTTTGCGCACAGATGACTGATGAGTTTCTCTCTTACTCGGTATCAGCGGGCAACGATCTGGTAACGCCGATGCCTCAATATGGTTTTCCCGGGTTGAAAGGGGGTGATCGATGGTGTCTGTGTGCGATGCGCTGGCATCAGGCTCACGAGGCAGGCAAAGCACCGAGACTTTACTTGCGAGCGACCCATCAAAAAACGCTTGAGATTGTCCCGCTCGATGTACTCAAACAATTTGCCCTGGACCTGTCATAACCGGTCCCGGGTCGGCGCTCAGGATCATGCGAATAAGCGGCTGAGCGGGCCTTCCAATACCATCCCTGCGAACATAGCCAAGCAAAACATCAAGGTTGACTCGTAGCCGTAGAGCAAGCTCACCAACGCAGGTCCCGGGCAGTAGCCGGACAGTCCCCAACCGATGCCAAATAGCACAGCGCCGCCCACCAAACGTCGGTCCAACAGCTGCTTGCCGGGTAGTGAAAAAGCCGACGCCAGCAAGGGCGCCTCTCTTGCCGTCACGAGCGGAGTGATGAGAAATGTGACGGCTACAGCGCCGCCCATGACGAAGATCAGATCCGGTATCCACGCCCCGGTGATATTTAAGAATCCGAGCACTTTGGCCGGGTCTGACATGCCCGATAAGGTCAGTCCAAGTCCAAAAAGAACGCCTGATATTAAAGCAGGCCACGACTTCATACCGCGCCCCCCATCAAGCTTTGCATCACGAATACGGTTACCACGCCCAGCGTCATGAAGGTCAACGTGGCGACCAGTGATCGTGGTGATCGCCGGCCTAGTCCACACACCCCGTGGCCACTAGTGCAGCCGCCACCCATGCGCGTCCCGAGGCCGACGAGGAGTCCACTCGTAACAATCAACCACAAGGGCGCGGTGGATTCAGCCGGAATAGGTTGGCCGATGACGTTGTGTGTCAGTAGTCCGCCAAGTAGCAAACCCACCAAAAACAGGGCTCGCCAAACGCGTTCTGGGCCTGCAAGAGACCCCCAGGCAATGCCGCTGATGCCCGCTATGCGGCCCAGTGAAAGAAGTAGCCACATAGCGGATAGGCCCAACAAAACTCCGCCGGTCAGTGGCATCAGGTATGCACTCATCAGCACTAAACTCTCGATTAAAGATCATCTGCGGCGGTCAATGACCGCTGCCGGGAGTGTAACGCAAGCAGCACTGCCTCGCAGTCCTCAGGCCTAGCTAGGCGCGAGACCACACTCACGGGGGCTGGGTTGTAGGTAGTGTTCTGGTGTGGCTGTGTTTTCAGCGCGAGACCCGCGCCAGATATTGTATGAGCGCAGGCTTACCAACCGGAGCCGATCAGAGTCGCTTCCTGCTGCGGTCCAAGCGCCACATCGGTCGCTGTCTCGTCGATGAATCGTGCTACCTGCTCGCTGTCGCCGGCACCGGCGGGACGATACTGGGATTCCTGCTCGAGGAAGACTTCGCTACCCACGACTTGGTTCACCCATTCACTGCCATCCCGACAGGCCACGCCGCGCCAGTGTGACTCGCTTTGACTCAGCAGAAACTCACGGCACCAGCGTCCGTCGGCCGCGGGAAAGGTCAAGACCGAGCGGAACTGTCGCTCGTCATCGAGCGTATCCCACCCAGTGGCACGCGAGGGATATTGTTCCAGAGCCTTCGCCAACTGCGGATCCATGGCCATGGGGTTGAATACATCGGTTTGGTTCAGGTCGACAACTAATGCTATCGCTATCGCGCACGAGGCAGCTACAGCGACGCTCGCCCAGCGCTGCCAGCGCCGGGTCATACTGAGCACGGCCACGTTTTCCGCGGCGACCAGGGGTGCTAGATGTTCGGGAACTTGTTTGTCAGATTGAGTAAACAGTTGCCTCACCCGCTTGTCGTTGGCTTCCATGACCTCGAGGCGTTCTCGAAGGGCGGGCTCACTGCGCAGCCTGCTGATCAGGGCAATGGTTCGCTCTGCGTCCAACTCGTTATCGACATACATAGACAGCAAATGGTCGTCGTCCACTCGCGTTCCGGGTATGTCCACCACGTTCTGACGATCACCACTCATCGATATCACCCTGTTCCTCTCGAGCCCTCCCAAGTGGGCCCTGACAAATGCCGGAGGCTTAAGCCTCTCTTTCTGCACTCCACTCCAAATCCTGAGCCAACGCTTTCCGTGCTCGAGCGACACGACTCATGATCGTACCGATCGGCACTTCCAATAGCGCCGCAGCCTCAGCGTAGGAACAACCCTCTACTGCAACCTGAACCAACGCTGCGCGTTGCTCAGGCGGCAACTGTTCCATCGCTGCCGAGACCCGGTCGAGCTGCACGGACTCGTCAGTGTTGGCCGATGTAGTGCCGGCCCCTTCCACTGCGCTTTCTGCAAGCGCGTAACGACTCCGTACATCTCTGGATCGAATCTCATCAATCCACAAATTGCGGCACACCCGGTGCGACCACTTAGCGACGTGCGCGTCCTCGGGCATACCTTTCTCAAGCAGGCGCTCTACCGTGATTTGCAATAAATCGTCGGCATCAGATGGATCTGACGTCAGTGAGAAACAGTACCGCTTTAAGCGCGGCAGCTCCTCAATCAGGTCCTGTCTTTGTTGGGCGGTTAAACTCGCCATATTTCACCTGCTATTGCCTTGACGTTTCAGAGTAGGACTTATTCCCTTTCGGGCTGTAGTTTTTGATTTTAAGCGCGAGCCAGAAAGCGGTTAGACTCGCATCATGGACAGCTTCAACGCGCTACTTCAAGCCAAATATTCCCCGATCAGCAGCCTATTTCGGGCAGCAGCGGCGTTGATATTGGTTTTTGCGCTGAGCCAGCCGGGCGTGAGTCAGGAGGTTGAGGATCAGGTTTCCGATATCGTTTCAGAGGCTACCGAAGAGCGAATAGAGCAAGCCATGGAGGATCTGCTCACCGATATTGAGTCGCGGATCAGTGAAGATGCGCTCCGGATTCAGACTGACCATTGGTTGGTCATGGCAGAAGCGGATGTATTTGAACAATTGGCGCAAGAAGGCTATCTCTTTGACCGAGTCAGTGAATTAGACGGCCTGGGCTTTCTACTGGCGGAGGTTGCGGCCCCTGCTAGCTTTGATTTGTCGGCGACCCGTGCGGGTATCTATGAGGTGATTGGTGGCGACAGGGCTGACGTCGATCTCAACCACCTCTACACCGCTGGCGTGCCAGATGATCCAGATGCCGACATGGCGGGTGTAGCCCCTCGTGAGCTGCTGGCCTTACCCACCGATCTGTCTGACTTGTCGTTGCGCATCGGGATTATTGATAGCAGTGTGGATCAGGGGCACGGTGCTTTTTCTAATGCGTCGATTACGACCCGACGGTTTGTAGAGAACGACTCGCCACCCAACTTCCATGGCACAGCGATCGCTTCCATCATTGCCAGCAATGACCCATCGGCACTGGGCCTGGCTCCCCGAGCTGAGTTATTTGCAGCGGAGGTGTTCGATCAAACCAAGGAGCGGGGCGAATTCGCCAGCACGGTTAGCCTGATCAAGGCACTCAATTGGCTGATAACCCAACAGGTGTCTGTGATTAATATTAGTTTGGCGGGCCCTCCCAACCGACTGCTTGAGACCGCGCTAGCGCGCGTGCGTGAGCGAGGCGTCCTGGCGATTGCGGCAGCTGGCAATGGAGGGCCGATGGCGCAGCCTATGTATCCTGCAGCGTATCCCGAGGTAGTGGCCGTGACGGCAACCGACAACCGCGGTCGCGCGTTTCGCCTAGCGAATCGCGGTGAGTACGTCGATATTGCTGCGCCCGGAGTCAATGTTCGGCATGCGCAGGCTGGAGGGGGTTATGCGGCCTCATCGGGCACCTCTTATGCGGTGCCTTTTGTTACCGTCGCTGCGGCCCGCTTGCTGCAATCAAATAATGAGCCCGCTGCGATGCTGGATGCGCTGTATGCCAGTGCCGTGGATATAGGCGCCCCGGGGCGCGATCAAATCTACGGCTACGGGCAATTACAGTTCCAGTAGTGCTGAAAGCGTCCCTTTCTCAAGCGTATTGAATTGCCGCTCTTCCTCTGCGCGAGGCATTAGAAAGACAATCGAACTTCGGTTCCCACCACTAGGTCGCTGTAACTCGCGGTCGGCAGATTCGAGTCGTAATCAGAGTTCTTGATCATTACCGCCCAGGACGCGTAGTCAGTGAATGAAAGTCGTAGCTCGGCCGAGAAACGCCAACGGGTATCCTCGCGCTCGGTGCCGATTATCGGATCGGGTGCTTCGTACTGTCGATCCTCATACTTACCCTCGATCTCAAGCTCCAGAGGGAGTCGCCCCAGGTTTTCGCGATGCACGTAACGTGCCTTGATCGCGTGTGAGTCGTAGTCGTAGCGATTCGCGCGCGCGTTGTCCACGCGGAAGGTGTAACCCACAACCGCATAGCGCTTCAGGCCCTGAATGAAATAGTAGCTGTCCAGAGAAACGCTGTGACTGTCGGCCTCTCGGCCAGGGCGGCGAGCGATCGTTTTCTCACCGTAAACGTATTCTCCTCGCAAGAACCATTGCTTGCTCAAAAAACCCGCTAAGTACGGAGAGAGTCGCTCGTAGGTCAGGAACTCCTCATCCTCGAGGTCCGCAGAGACATCGAACCAGTTAATGCCCACAGTAGCTTTGCCTAACTGCGCCTCCAGATTCACCCCGAGTGATTCGGTACGTCGATCAACCTGCGAGAACTCCTGGTAACTGTCATCAACCAATCCCGCTGAAACGCGCAGCGAGGCGCGATCCTGATAGCTGAATAGGGCTGACCCCTGGATCTCCAGTGTAGTGACCTCATCAGACTCACCAGTCGCTCGTTCCAGTTCATCGAGGCCGACGTTGTCATCCCACGCGTAACCCGCCGCTAGCTCGAGGTCAAAGTCGGCACCCCATGCCCAGAAGCTGGGTAGGCAACCTGTTATGAGCAACAGGGCTCTGGCAAGAGCAATGAAAGCCTTTGTGTGCATTGAGAGGGTTAAGAAGAAGTTGGCAGGGAGCGTAATACACCTAGTGATGATTCGCTTCTCATGCACGGCAACGTTTTTGTGAAAAGTCACTTGACCAATCTCCGCCGTCAGTGGGGCAGCGGTGGGAATAAGCGGAGGGATTTCACGATGATAAAACAGTGTCTAACGTCGAAGGTTGACCCTGGTCGTTAATGACGAAGGCGTGCTGCCATGACAGCCCCTGAGGGTCCAGCACCCCGCAGCTGTGCGCGATCAGGTCAACCTCTTCTCGCATCGAGATCGCATAATTAGCGACCCGATCGGCCTTGATGATCGGATCTAAGCCCTTTTGTAGTTTGGGATCGTGGGTGGTGATGCCGGTGGGGCAAGTATTCGCGTTGCATTGGAGGGCTTGTATACATCCGAGAGAGAACATGAAGCCCCTCGCTGAGCAGACAACATCAGCGCCGAGGCAGAGCGCCGCGGCGACCCCGGCGGGGTTTATCATCTTACCCGACGCCACAAGTTTGACGCGTTCGCGAAGGCCTGTGGCGGTCAATCTGCTGTGGACCAAAGGGAGGCTGGAGGAGACCGGTAGACCCATGTTGTCCATCAAACCTTGCGGTGCGGCGCCCGTCCCCCCATCGGCGCTATCTAAGGTAATGAAGTC
>CBFHSJ010000040.1:0-16193 GCA_965658485.1 Luminiphilus sp. | reverse complement strand
TGGTTGGCGACGGTGGGCTCAGATGCCCCTTTGCAGCACAGTAATGCTGCGTCTCTATACCTGGCGTCTCTTCAGGGCTCTGAGGCCAGCCGAACGACTGCCCGCTCTGTGATGAAGCAGATCGCCGTCTTGTGTGATCAAACCCCCGATACCTTTCCCTGGCATCGCCTGGACCGGGCTACGGTGCTGGCACTCATGGAAAAACTGAAACAAAAAGGCCTGTCAGACAACACGCGCAACCTGTATCTCTCGATCATCAAAGGGATTTCACGTGAAGCCATGCTGCACCAGCAGATGAGTGATCACCAATTCAGCCTAATTGAACAAATCCGGGCCATAAAACTGCAAAGGCTAGCTGTAGGGCGTGCACTACACGTCGATGAGATCGCCAAGCTCATTGATCACTGTTTACACGATGAAGGCGCCGCAGGCGTCAGAGATGCCGCTTTGTTGGGGATTTTGTTCGGCTGCGGGCCCCGACGAGCAGAAGTTGTCACTATCGATATCAACAAAATCAATTTCAGCGATCGATCCATCAGGGTCATTGGCAAGGGCAACAAGGAGCGGGAGCTTGAAATGCCGCCGCGAACCATCGATCTGGTGAAAACTTGGCTTGAGGAGTCAGGATTGCAGTTTGGGCCGCTCTTTCGTCCGGTTAACCGCTGGAATCAGATTGCAGAAGACCGGCGGCTGACCGCGCGAGGCGTTTACGACATTGTCACGAGGCGTGTGAAACAAGCAGGACTCGATAAGGCGTCTCCCCATGACCTCCGGCGGAGCTTCCTGACCTATCTTCTTGATAATGGTGAGGATTTAGCGACCGCCGCGGACATGGCTGGTCACGCTAGTGCCGATACCACGCGCCGATATTTGCGCCATCAGAAGCGTCGCAACCGCGCAGCAGCCGACAACATCGACTTTTAAGGTAGGCGACCCATGCGAACCGCCAACAAGCAGTCATTGACGACTTTTCCGTCGCGAAGAACCCCGCCGTAGCCAGCAGGTCAAAGTGTCTTAGGCGAACCTAGCGCGTGCTTCGCCAAGTGACTCAAAATGAAAGCAAAGCACATTCAACGTCTACTGTAAGGATCTGTTTTTATTATCTAATCTCCACAATCTCGAAGCCCTGCTCGGCGGTGCGCCACTTCAACTTGAGGTCGTAAACTGATCCCTCAACCAAAGCGTCAACGATAGAAACCTCATCAGAGATGACTGCGCAGCTAGCTTGACTCAGGTCTACTGCATCACTGGAGGCGATAAAACTTGAGTCGAATCTCACTACTTCAAAGTCAGCAGCACTCTCTTTGGTGTCGCCTAGAGCGTTATATGCCAGAGCGGAGATTCTGTGGGGGCCGGCGCTGAGATCGCTATAGTTGAAGGCGAGCGAAAATCCAGACTGCCTAGACCCTGAGATGTCGGGAAACGCTCCGCCTACATCACCTCGAGTTCCACCGTAAGGCGCGTCAGAGTCATAAACACCATCGATGTAGATCTCCACCTTTGCAATACCATCGCTGGAAACTGCCCATCCTCTGAGATTGCCCACGCCAGTGTGCGGTTCTGAGGAGACAGGTTCCTCGAGTGCGACTCGGAACACACTGGCTGCGACAGGCACAACGGAAGCGCTTAGGTTAGAGCTAGGCCCCTCACCGACACTGTTCGTTGCGGTCACCGAAAATTGATAACTCTGGCCATTGCTTAACCCAGTCACAGTGCATGGCGAAGCACCACAGCTCGCAGATCGATTCCCCGGCGAGCTGGTTGCCGTGTAGCTTGAAATCGTTGCGCCGCCGTCGTCAGCCGGCGCAGTAAAGTTCACCACCGCACTGCCATCGCCCGCAGTTACCAAGCTGATGGTGGGAGCGCCAGGCACGGCAGTGTCGCTACTCCCAGTGCCGGAGAGTAAATCCATGTACCGTGAAAATTTCTGGTATTCGACGGACCCTTGTGGAACGGGGGCCCCTCCTCCATGACCCGCTCCACCTCGGATCTTGGTAAGGACGGTGTTAGCACGGGCGCCAGCTGTCGGGGAGTTGACGTATTGCACAAATTGATTGTGGTCCTGCGATGAGGAGCCCGTGAACATGAGACTAGGGCCTATTCCACCCCCGTAGTGACAGTTGCTGCAAGTCACCTGAACGATTGACGCAATTTCGTTGGCGTAATAGGCCTCAGCCGTCTGCGCGCTGGCTGAGCTGAAATGCATCAGGGAGGCTACCCCCGCCAGCGGCAGGATTACTTTTCGCACTGTATTGAAAAAAACTGTCATGTTCACATCCTTGTGTTCAGGGTTTTATCCATATATTCACTACCGATGCTACATTAACGAAGGCGTGTAGGCTCACCCAAGCGCGACGCGCTAAAAATAATACCGGCTTTTGACGACCACAACATTACGATTACATGACGATCCAGTGCGCCATGCTGCCTCGAGGGTTTATCATTGGTACCGGCGATTACCACCCCACAGCGAGCGAGTCTCACAATGTCAACCAGGCATCGAATCAAAACCGCTGCACTTCTCACATCGCTGCTGATCACAACGGTACTGGGTGGGTGCACCTCGATAGAGTCCGTGGCGCCATTCGACCGCGGCTATCTTGCGGAAGAAGGCATGCTGTGGGAGGAAAGCCCGCGCAACGCCAAGCTGAAGGGCCATGTCTATACCAGCAAGGAAGCCTCATCGGGAGGACCCGGAGCGGCCGGGGGCGGCTGTGGCTGCAACTAAACCCAGCCCGGCCATCGCACTGGCGCCACCCAGCCCGCTCATCAGGCGCCTCAGTCAGTCGTTAGTGATGTTACCAGCCTATCAGGCAACACCGATCATGGCTGATGCGCCACCGGCCTATACGGAGGTGGGCCTCCGCTACACCCATTATTCGGAAGACAGCATCGATCAGGACGTTGTCATCTTTGGTGCGACGGATCGTTACGATATTGATGTTACGCAGCTTTGGATCGAGGCGCCCTTAGGTGCGAGCTGGTCGGTCGCGCTCGATGTGCAAAATGATTATCAGACCGGGGCCTCTCCGTGGTTTGTGGGTGCCCAACAGGATGGCGAGCCTGGCGTCATCATGAGCGGCGCCAGTATCCAGGACAATCGCGTGGAAGTTGGCGTGACGACCCGCTACTTCTGGGCCGATGGCAATGCAGGCTTTGCCGTTAGCCGTTCCGACGAAGATGACTATGAGGCCATGGCCCTCTCGTTTGATGCATCGTGGAATACCGCCGATGGCGCGCGCACCTGGAGCACGTCTTTTAGCAGCTCACGCGACACGCTGAACCCCACGCAGGGGGTGATCCCCGTCTTTATCACCGAAGAAGATCTCGATACGCAGTCTGGTTACTTCGGGGTGTCACAGATTCTGTCGCGGACCGCGATTGCACGCATCGGCTTGAGCTATACCCTCAGCGAGGGCTACCTGTCGGATCCCTACAAGTTTCGTGATCAGCGGCCTGAAACCCATGAGCGTCTCTCACTAACGGCTGGCTACCGTCGTTTCTTGATCGATGCAGACGCGTCGCTTCAGATCGATTACCGCTACTACGCTGACAGCTGGGGCACAGACTCCCATACAGTGGAGCTCGCTTGGGCACAGAATCTGCCCGGGAGCCTGCTAACGCCTTACTTGCGCTACTACACCCAGCGCGAAGCCGATTTCTTTAGCGTCATCGCCGATGCCCAGGCCCGGCATTACGCGGATGATTACCGCCTCTCGTCATACGGCGCCGTGACACTGGGCGCGCGGTGGGCGGTAGCCTTGGGTGAGAGCTGGACGCTAGAGCTGGAAGCAGAACGCTATGTGACCGACGCCGACTGGGGCGTATATGAGGGGGAAGCCGCACCTGCATTGGTGGACTTCTGGCGCGGCACGGTCGGGATCATTTGGCGTTTTGACTGACCGTCCCCAACGGTTGGAGGAAAACTTCAGAAGCATGGGCGGACCCGCTCGCCTTGTCATCAATGGAACACCCGAGCAAAAGCTGGATCTAGGCAGCGTCGCGCACCAGGTACGCACCCTGCTAGAGGCCCTGGAGGCACGTTATAGCCGCTACCGAGCTGAGAGCATTGTGAGCGTCATCAACCAACGCGCAGGTAGCCGCGTGTTCACTGAGGTAGACCCCGAAACTCAAGCATTGCTGGCGCTGGCTGGCCAGCTATGGGATGCATCGGGAGGCCTCTTCGATATCACCTCAGGGCCACTCAGACGGGCGTGGGACTTTCGAGCGGACGGTAATGCGGACACCGCTCAGATAGATTCAGCCCTCGCACTGGTAGGCTGGGAACAAATCGAATGGCGGGCATCGAGTCTTCATTTACCTAACCCGGGCATGGAGATCGACCTGGGTGGACTTGTCAAAGAATACGCGGCAGACAGCGCGACCAGCTTGATGAGAAACCTGAAAGTGACTTCCGCCATGATTGAACTCGCTGGCGACGTGGCCACCATAGGTGATAGCGACATCACCCCATGGCGCGTGGGTATTCAGAATCCCGAGGATGCAGGCAGCCTGTGCACTGTGGAGATGTCGAACGCTGCCATCGCAACGAGCGGCAACTATGCCCGGCGCATTGATTTTGAAGGGAAACAATATGGCCACCTGCTCAACCCCAAAACTGGATGGCCCGTAGAGGGCCCCACCAGCGTGAGCGTCCTCGATAGCAACTGCCTGACTGCGGGGGCTGTGGCGACGGTTGCCTGTCTGCACGCGGAAAAGGGTGCTAGGGCGTGGCTCGAACACGCGGCCCTCCCCTGGCTGATGGTGTCGAGCACGGGCAAGCGAAGCGGCCCCATCGCAGACCAAATGGCCGCCTCGGCGTAAACTGTCACAGTTGGTGCCAGCCTCTCTCTCTTTTGTTGTTAGTATCGCGACGCGGTCATTAGCTACCGTAGGCAAAGAACTCCCTTGAAAATAGTGAAGACCAATATGAAGGCGATACGGCCTCTTTACACTGTTCGCCTACCTTGGCTCAACGCGCTGATACCAATGTGCTTGCTCCTTGGCTCCATACTCCCCACACCTGTGCTCGCGCAGGAAGTGACGGACATCAATCCCACTGAGGAGCGAACCGAAGCAAATGAAGAGGCGCCGACACCCCCTAAACTCCAGCCATGGCTGATCACCCCTACCCTATCTGCCGACCCCAAACTGGGCGCCAATATCGGTGGCCTGATCGCTTACCTCAAGAAATTGGACGCCGAATCCACGCCCTCGATGTTGGGGCTTTCTGTCTCTTACTCGGATACCGATTCAATGACGGGCGCGCTGTTCTCCCAGCTCTACTGGAAAGCCGATACCCGCAGACTCAGTCTGATAGCTGCCGGGGCTGAAATTAACAATGAATACGATGATTTCCTCGGCACCGGCCAGACGGTGGAAACCCAGGATAATGTCCACAGCTTTGGTTTCAGGTACTTGCATCAGTTACGTCCCGGAGGGTGGTTCGTTGGCATTCAGGGTGTCAGCACCAACTATGCAGTTGGCGCCGACGGCATACTCGAAGGCGCACTGAACCAGATTGGATTATCGGGTTTCGACGCGGCGGGTCTGGGGCTGGTTTTTCAACATGACACGATGAACAATCAGCGCGATCCTTCTGACGGGCACCTGCACACGCTTCACAACTTCGCTTATAGCGAGAGTCTTGGTGGCGAAACCTCATTCGATGTGGGTTACGCAGACTTCCGCTGGTATCGAAGTATCGAGCGATTCTCCATGGGCAAAAGCGGGCGATCACCGGTGGTCGCAATACAACTCAAGAGTCGCTTCACGGCTGACGCCCCACTCTCTGGCTATTCGTCCGTGAATTTGCCCGGCTATACCATGGGGAACTATCTCTCTCGTCATTACTCTCATGTTTTGGTGGATGCCCGCATACCGCTGAAAGGCAAGTTGGGCCTGGTCGCCTTTGGGGGTGTTGGCTGTCAGTTTGGTGAAGACATTGCTGGCAAAGAGCTCTCCTGCGGCGACGTCACGTTTCCTTCAGTCGGTATTGGCATGTCCTACATGCTCAAAGCCGAGGCGTCGGTACTGATCCGACTGGAGATCGCCAAGGGTAAAAGTGATAACGAGGCGATGTATCTACGGTTTGGTCATCTCTTCTGAGTGCATTACCGTGGGAAAAGTATCAATGTCCACGGAGGGACAAAGGAGCATGAAAATTTGTTTTTACTGAGCATGCAACGGCTTTGCCAAGCAATGGCCCTTGCGCTGGCGGTCATTCCTGCATCAGCGAGCGCGCTATCTCCGACGAGCACCCAAGGGGACACCCTGAAGGAGCTTATCGACGTGATTGAAGAGCGTCACTACGCCAGTCGACGCTACGACGACGCGCTATCGGCACAGCATTTCGTCGCCTACCTCGACGCGCTGGACCCACAGCGCATGTTTTTTGACGCGGCGGATATCACCGAGTTCTCCTCGTGGAAACTCGAGTTGGACAACGTTGGTCGGCGGGGGAACTTGTCCCCCGCGTTTACTATTTTCAACCGCTACCACGAAAAGCTGAAGCGCAGACTTGAAAGCACCCTCGCCACGTTGCCGCAAACCCTAGGGGGCTTTGATTACGAGCTCGAAGAGTATCTTGTCATAGATCACTCAACCATGCCTTGGGCCTCCGATGGAGAAGAACTCGACGAGCGCTGGCGAAAACGGCTCAAAAATCAGGCGCTGAGTCTCTTATTGGCCGACAAACCTGCCGAGGAGATTCCCGCTACGCTAGAGCGCCGTTATCAAAATCAGCTGAACCGGCTCGATCAGTACAACGCGCAGGACGTGTTCCAAATCTATGCCAACACGCTTGCCGAGCAGTACGATCCGCACACGAACTACTTCTCCCCGCGCCGTGCTGAAAACTTCGACATCAACATGAGTTTATCGTTCGAGGGCATCGGCGCGATGCTGCAGATCGACGACGAGTACGCCAAAGTCAGTCGCCTCATCCCCGCGGGACCGGCTGATAAACAGGGCGAACTCCGTCCCTCGGATTTGATCATTGGAGTAGGCCAGGGGGAGTCAGGTCCGATCGAAGATGTCGTAGGCTGGCGACTTGACGAGGTAGTGGATTTGATTCGAGGCCCTAGAGATACGGTGGTCAGGCTCGAAGTCATCCCCGGCAAGGGCAAGACAGACCAGCGCCATGTGGTTCCGATAAGGCGCAATGAGGTCAAACTTGAGGAACAAGCCGCACAAAAGGAGATCATCGAATTCACCGATGAGGCGGACCAAAAGCACCGCATAGGCGTAATAGATGTCCCAGCTTTTTATATCGATTTCGACGCCTATCGTCGTGGGGACAAGAGCTATCGATCTACCACGCGCGATGTTCAGAGACTGATTGCGGAGTTGATGGCTGAGGATGTTGAGGGGCTGGTGATTGACCTCCGGGATAACGGTGGCGGCTCCCTGCAGGAGGCGAATCAACTGACGGGGCTCTTTATTGAATACGGACCCACGGTACAGATCCGCTCGGCTGAAAGCCGCGTGTGGCGCGACGGCAAGCGTCGTCGATCAAACTATTACGAGGGCCCACTGGCTGTCATGATCAACCGCCTCAGCGCCTCGGCATCAGAAATTTTTGCCGGTGCAATTCAAGATTACGGGCGCGGTATCGTAGTCGGAGAGCAGTCCTTTGGTAAAGGAACCGTTCAGTCTCTGGTGCCCCTCCAAGAGGGCCAGCTTAAGATTACCGAGAGCAAGTTTTACCGAATCTCTGGAGATAGCACGCAGCATCGAGGGGTGGTCCCTGACATTATCTACCCGTCGCTCTTCGATCCCGAAGAGATCGGCGAAAGCGCGCTCGATAATGCGCTGGCTTGGGATCAGATCGCGCCGGCCCGATTCAATCGCTATCACGACTATGGCGCGATCATGCCGATGCTAACGACCCTTCACGAGAAGCGCGCAGCCAATGATCCTGACTATCTATACCTGCAGGATCGGGTTGCCATCGCTCAGGAAGCCCGCTCCATCACCGCCCTCCCTTTGCAGGAAACCGGCAGGCTAGCCATGAGAGACGAGCAGGAATCCAAGGCGCTGGTCATTGAAAACAAGCGACGCGTTGCTAAGGGACAAGAGCCCCTCGAGAATCTGGCCGACGAGGAGCAGGATGTGCAAGGTATTGAAGTCGATAGCGAGTCAGCCACCCCATCACCAGAGGATGCTGACGAGACGAGAATGAACGCTAACCCCGGGGACTCCGAGGATGTCTTGCTGATGGAGACCGGCCGAATTCTTGTCGATGCGATCACACTGCGCCCCAACACTAGCGTCGCTGGGTGGGCGCAGTAATCAATGCACTTGAGAAACCCTACGTTTGCGTAATGGACGTTTGTCCCGCCATGTAGGGACGTAGCGGCTCAGGAAGGCAGATGCTGCCATCTGCCTGCTGTCCGTTCTCCATGACCGCGACCAAAGTTCGACCCACTGCCAGGCCCGATCCATTCAGCGTATGTAAGAGTTCCGGCTTGCCTGTCTCCGGATTTCTCCAACGTGCCTGCAAGCGACGCGCCTGAAAATCTCTGAAGTTGGAGCAGCTCGAGATCTCACGGTAGGCCGACTGACCAGGTAGCCAGACTTCCAGGTCGTAAGTCAGTGCCGAACTGAAGCCCAGGTCACCGCCACACAATATGACTTTTCGATAGGGCAATTCGAGTGCCTGCAGAATCGCCTCGGCGTGTCCCGTTAAAGACTCGAGGGCTACCTCTGACTGCGAGGGCCTGACAATCTGCACTAATTCGACCTTCTCAAACTGGTGCTGGCGAATCAGGCCTCGGGTGTCCCGTCCGTAACTGCCCGCCTCGCTCCGAAAGCATGGCGTGTGAGCCACATAGCGCAAGCCCTCTTCACCTAGTTGGTCGGCATCATAGATTTGCCCTCTAGCGATATTGGTCACTGGGACCTCGGCAGTGGGCGCCAGATAAAACCCCTGCTCGCCCTCTAGACGGAATGAATCCTCGGCAAACTTCGGCAACTGTCCGGTCCCCCTCAACGACGCCTCGTTAACGATGTAGGGGACATAAACCTCCTGATATCCGTGCACCTGCGTATGAGTATCCAACATGAACTGCGTGAGAGCACGGTGAAGTCGCGCAATATCACCCGAAAGCATTGAGAAGCGCGCGCCTGCAATTTTGCCCGCGGTCTCGAAATCCATTTGCGCAAGCGCCTCACCCAAATCGACGTGATCCTTGGGTTCGAAGACAAACGAAGCGGGTTCACCCCACTTGAGCACCTCGACGTTATCTTCCTCAGTCGCGCCAACTGGTACTTTTGGATCTGGCAGATTCGGCGTCTCCATCAGCAACGCGTCAATCTCCGCCTGCACCGCATCGGCCTCGGCAGTCGCCGCCTCAAGGTCAGATGCTAACCGAGCCAGCACCTCATCGACTTGAGCCTTTGCTTCCTCTACGCTGGCGCCGGCAGACACCAATTCGCCAATCTTTTTTGACGCGGCTTTGCGCTCTGCCAACAAACCCTGGGAGCGGACGTCTGCCTCTTTACGACGCGCGTCCAGCGCACTAAACGCTGGCAGATCAAATTCAATGCCGCGCTTTTCGAGCGCCTGGGTGACGCTATCTGGGTCCTGTCGAAGGGTTTTGATGTCTAGCATGCTTGAGATCCCGCTCAGAGGGCTGCGAGTTTACCGCGAAAAGAGGTCGCACTGGCGCGCGAAAGTGCCCGCACGCTTACCCCAGCGTCCTTATTAGCCCAACTCCCAGACTGGCACCCACTACACAGCTCAGCACACTCAACGCGACGTACCAAATGGCTGTTTGCCACGCACCATGCTCAAACAGCAAAAATGCCTCCAGAGAGAATGCTGAAAAGGTGGTGAACCCCCCCAATACTCCGGTGATCAAAAAGGCCCCCCATAGCGGCGGCGCATCTGCTCTGTCGAGTGCGGCCCAAATTAAGCCAACCGCCACTGATCCGATGACGTTGGCAGCAAAGGTTTGCCAGGGAAAACCTGCCTCGGTTGTGAGTGTCGCTGCTATGCCTGCCCTCCCCATAGCTCCCACAGCACCACCCAGCGCGACCGCAAGCCAATACATCGCTGTCACCCCCCTCTCCCCTGTTGCGCCTGCCGATTCATTGCGCGCAGCCGATCGAGCTTTTCCTTGATAGCACCCTCCAAGCCTCTGTCTGTCGGCTCGTATAACTGTGCTGGTGCAATATCATCTGGAAAATACTGAGCACCCGGAGCAAAAGCGCCGGGCTCGTCGTGCGCGTATCGATATCCCTCACCGTACCCCTCGTCCTTTAATAACGCTGTCGGCGAATTCCGCAGTGTCATGGGCACTTCTGCGGACCCGGACTCCCTCGCCAGCGCGGTCGCCGCATTAAACGCCGTGTAAACGGCGTTACTCTTTGCCGCACAGGCGAGGTAGACCAAGGCCTCGGCGATGGCTAGCTCCCCCTCGGGGCTACCCAGCCGCTCTTGCACCGCGGTAGCATCCAGCGCTAATTGCAGCGCTCGCGGATCGGCCAGACCGATGTCCTCTGACGCCATGCGGATGCAGCGGCGGGCGATGTAGAGCGGATCGCAGCCACCGTCCAGCATTCGCGCGTACCAATACAGCGAGGCATCCGGATCTGAGCCCCTCACCGACTTGTGCAAGGCACTGATCTGCTCGTAAAAGACATCCCCACCCTTGTCGAAACGTCGTGCCCCCGTCGATCTCAAGTCTGCTAGCAACGTCTCATCGAGAGCCGTCTGCGCCGCATTACCGTCGGCGAGATTAATCGCCAGCTCGATGAGGTTGAGAGCCTGTCGCACATCACCGTCAGCCAACGCCGCCACGCCCTCACAAAATGCCTGACTGGCCGCTACTTGCGGGTAACACCGCTCTATAGTGCGGCTCACCAATCCAGACATCACAGTTGCCGAAACCGATTTCAGCCGATAGACACGTAGCCGTGACAACAACGCCGTGTTGACTTCGAAGGACGGGTTTTCCGTCGTCGCGCCGATGAAGCAGATCGTGCCGTCTTCAATGTGGGGTAAAAAAGCGTCCTGCTGACTTTTATTAAACCGATGCACTTCATCGACAAAAAGCACTGTGCGACGGCCCCGAGCCGCCGCCTCGCGTGCCTGATCAATCGCCCTTCGGATATCTTTCACCCCCGAAAAAACCGCTGATAATTGCAGGAACAGCGCATCGCTATAGACCGACACCAATCGCGCAAGAGTGGTTTTGCCAACACCTGGTGGGCCCCAAAGAATGAATGAATGCAGTGTGTTCGATTCGATAGCGCGGCGCAGCGGCTGGCCCGCACCCAACAAATGAGTTTGCCCGATGATCTCGTCTAGTGACTGAGGGCGCATCCGAGCCGCCAGTGGCTCTAGGTTCTCGGAGGCTTTAGCGAACAGATCGGGCTCGACGCTCATGGTCTGCTCCGGCAATCAGAATGCCGTGGGAGGCACGATAAAATCGGCCACCTGAGGCGCGCTGCCGACGTTCTCGCGAAGCTCAACTTGCATTATTTGCCCTCCCTGATCTTCCGCATCCAGTCGCCACACAGTCTCGGCAATTTGTTCGATGTGTAGGCGCTGGAACGGGGATTGAGAGTCCGTGGAAATGAGTGTAGCGGCGTGACCAGACAGCGAAATATCAAACGCCGAATCCAGTGCGGCCCTCGAAGCTAATAGCCACTGGAAAGGACTGCTTGCCGTCTCAGACATCGGTCGCTCGACAACGACCTCAAGATCCCAGTCGATCTGGGTCAGTGTCTTCCCGTCAGCAACCAGTAACTGGCTGTCGGGCGTCAGAATTTCCCAGCGGAAGAAATGAGGACGCAGTATCCCAAAACTACCACTGCTTTGCTCCAGCACCTCGCCTTCGGGGCTGATAATTTCCTGTGTAAAGAGACCCGCCATCCCTTTGCGCTCTGCCAGGGTATCCAACACATCGGCCCTTAATGCGGCAGACAGCAGCGCGGCATAACATCCCAGAATAACCCTCCAGCGCACTTATTCCTCCGGGGGCGCAGGTGCGAGCACTTCGCGCTGGCCATTGGTGCCCATTTCGGAGACCACGCCGGCGGATTCCATGGTCTCAATCAGTCGCGCGGCGCGGTTATAACCGATTCGCAGCTTGCGCTGCACGGAAGAAATAGAAGCGCGGCGGCTGCGACACACGTAATCGACTGCCTCGTCATACAGCGCGTCGGACTCGGGGTCCTCATCATCAGAGGCCGCCGACTGAATCTCATGCGCCGTGACTGGCGTCTGACCGCCTTCATCTAGTAACCCGTCCAGATACTGCGGATCACCTCGTCGCTTCCAATCTGCGACCACCCGGTGCACTTCATCATCAGAACAAAATGCGCCGTGCACACGAACCGGCACACTGGAGCCCGCCGGCAAGTACAACATGTCACCATACCCCAGGAGCTGGTCGGCACCGCCTTGATCCAGAATTGTCCGGGAATCAACCCGCGAGCTAACTGAGAAGGCAATCCGCGCGGGAATATTGGCCTTAATGAGCCCCGTAATAACGTCAACTGACGGACGCTGCGTAGCCAAAATCAAGTGAATGCCCGCGGCGCGGGCCTTTTGAGCAATGCGGGCGATCAATTCCTCCACCTTCTTGCCCACAATCATCATCATGTCGGCGAATTCGTCGATCACCACGACAATGCTGGGCAATTTTTCGAGCGTGGGGTGCTCTTGCTCTTCTTCTGTGAGTTCCAACACCGGGTCGGGTTTCCACATCGGGTCGAGCAGCGGCGTTCCGGCTTTCTCAGCGTCCAGCACCTTACGGTTGTAACCCTGCAGATTGCGCACACCGAGGAGCGACATCAGCTTATAGCGTCGCTCCATTTCCGCAACGCACCAGCGCAGGCCATTTGCGGCGTCCTTCATGTCGGTGATCACTGGCGTCAGGAGGTGTGGAATGCCGTCATAAACCGACAATTCAAGCATCTTGGGGTCCACCAAAATCATCCGTACGTCTGCGGGCGTTGCCTTGTACAGCAAGCTAACAAGCATGCAATTCACGCCTACAGATTTACCCGAGCCTGTGGTGCCTGCCACCAAAAGGTGAGGCATTTTTCCCAAGTCAGCGACAACCGGCGCGCCGGCAATGTCGTGACCCAATGCCAGCGTAAGCATGGACTTTGAGTCTTCGAAAGTTGAAGAGGCCAGCACCTCCTTGAAGTTGACCGTTTGTCGATCCGCATTGGGAATCTCGATCCCAACCACGCTTTTTCCGGGAATCACCTCCACAACCCTGACAGAAATTACAGCAAGAGAGCGCGCTAAGTCTTTGGCTAAATTTGATATTCTGGAAACTTTTACGCCAGCCGCGGGCTGTATCTCAAACCGGGTGACCACGGGGCCCGGGTACACCGCGACCACCTCAGCCACCACTCCAAAATCTTTCAATTTAAGCTCAAGTAGCCGCGAGAGCGACTCGAGCTCATCTGCGGAATAACCGCGCTGACCCAAGTCTGATTGGGCATCAAGCAGGTCGAGCGGCGGCACCTCGCCCGACACCGGAATGTCAAATAGTGGCTTTTGTTTTTCGCGCTCGACTTTGGCACTCGGTGCCGGTGTCTCTTTAGGCGGCTTGATCTTGGGTGGCGCTCGCTTCTTCTCTTTGGCTACATGCTGCTCTATCTGGACTTTGCGCTCCTCGAGTTGCTTCTCCCGGGCCCGCCGATCCTGCATGCGATCGAGCCAGGCAAGGGCCTCCCGGTAGGCATAGCGCGCGCCCGCAATCACCTTAAGCCCCAGCCAATCAATGACGCGTAGCCAGCTAATATCGGCAAAAACCGTCAGACCGAGAAGGAAAAGCGTGGCCAACACAAGACGCGCGCCAACCGGATTGAACGCCTGATCGAAGCCCGCCCCAATTGTTGCACCGAGAATACCCCCTGCACCCTGTGGCAAATTCGAGCCCCCGGCATCATTGAGCGCGCGCAGGGCCGTTGCGGCAACGATCAGCAGCAACAGGCCTAGTGAGCGAAAACCCAATACCTGCCAGTCAATCGGTTGGCGGTCGTCGTCTGCAAGCAGTAGTGAGACAGCCCGGTAAGCGAGCAGAATAGGCACCAGAAAGGCGGCAGAACCAATCAGCGAGAAGAAAATGTCGGCAAGGAAAGCGCCCGTGATGCCGCCAAGATTGCTGACAGCGCCCCCGGTCCCGCTCGCAGACCAGCCCGGATCGCGATCGCTGTAGGTAAGCAGTGCCATGAGCACAAAGAGACAGGCCGCACCAACGCCAATGAAGAGCACGTCCCGCAACCTGCGCCGCCCGAACGTCTGCCGCTCGTTCTCTAACTTCGCTGCTGCCGTTTTGCCTCTGCCCGCCACGATCCTGCAACCACCGCTGGAAATCCCTATGCTAGCACAGCACCCACCGGTGCATGAGTCGATATAAACTCGAAAATTCAGGTGCTTATCCCCATTGTCAGCACGGGTTCGGTCGACTTGGTATCGGTCTCACTGGTCTCCAGCGGGGACCTGCGCTAACCTATCAGTGCAGGCACTGGAGCCCTGCCCCGCCCGAGTAAACGGAACATTTTCATGAGTACATCCTCACACCATCGCCTGATGATTCTAGGGTCTGGGCCAGCAGGCTATACCGCAGCTGTTTATGCCGCTCGCGCCAATCTCAACCCTGTCGTGATCACCGGCCTGCAACAGGGCGGGCAGTTAACGACCACAACAGAGGTGGAAAATTGGCCAGGTGGGACCCACGACCTACAGGGGCCTCAGCTCATGCAGCAAATGCAGGAACATGTGGAGCGGCTGGGGGCGAGCGTGGTCTTTGATCACATAGAGAGCATCGACCTGTCTGCGCGTCCTTTTTCACTGCAGGGCACCGCAGGATACACCTGCGACGCCCTGATCATCGCCACAGGGGCCTCGGCACAGTATTTGGGCCTGCCCTCTGAATCAGCTTTTATGGGCAAAGGCGTCAGCGCTTGCGCGACCTGCGATGGCTTTTTCTACCGCAATCAAGAGGTGGCGGTTGTAGGTGGCGGCAACACCGCTGTCGAGGAGGCGCTCTACCTCAGCAACCTCTGCTCCAAGGTCCACCTAATTCACCGTCGCGACAGTCTGCGCGCCGAGAAAGTGCTTCAGGATCGACTGATGCAGAGAGCAGAGGAAGGCAAAGTCGAGTTGCATTGGCACCGCACACTTGATGAGGTGCTCGGTGACGACAGCGGCGTGACCGGGGTGCTAATTCAATCCACTCATGAGACCACTCACCAAGAGAAGATCGATCTCGCTGGCGTATTCATCGCCATTGGCCACAAACCCAACACCGATTTGTTTTGGGGGCAGCTCGATATGGTAGGCGGTTATCTCACTGTTCATTCAGGCACCGAAGGCCAAGCAACACACACGAGTGTGGAGGGCGTCTTCGCTGCCGGTGATGTGGCTGACCATATCTATCGGCAAGCAATTACTTCCGCCGGTTTTGGATGTATGGCGGCATTGGATGCCGAAAAATATCTCGACGGGCTTGAGTCGGGCTGACGTTGCATAACCCCTTTCCGCCGACCTCTCGGGCGCTAGATGAGCCAAACGGTCTCTTGGCCGTGGGTGGGGATCTCGACCCCAGCACGCTATTGTGTGCCTACGCACAGGGTATCTTCCCCTGGTTCGAATCTGATCAAGAGATCCTGTGGTGGTCTCCTGATCCCCGGCTGACGCTCAGATCCGACGAAATACACATCAGCCGGTCGCTAAGAAAATCGATCCGCCAGTGCGGTTGGCGACTGCAATATGACACCGCCTTCGCAGATGTCATGAGTCACTGCGCCCACGCCGATCGCAAACAACCCGAGCCTGGCACCTGGATAACGCCGGACATGCGCGCTGCCTATTGCACCCTGCATGGCCTCGGCGTCGCCCACTCCGTGGAAGTCTATGACGACAACACCTTGATTGGCGGCTTGTACGGCATTCTGCTGGGAAAAATGTTCTTCGGAGAGTCTATGTTCTCTCTGAAGTCCAACGCCTCGAAGATGGCCTTTGTGGGGCTATGCAAGCTGTGTCGGGATCATGGCATCGGCGTCATCGACTGCCAGGTCCACAACGAACACCTCGTTTCGCTAGGGGCACAAACAATGGCGCGTAAAGACTTTGAAAATCACCTGCGGGACGTTATAAAGAAGCCCATGACAGACGTATTCGCCAATCCGCTGTGCCTACTCCCGAGAGAGCCGCTGCCGCT
>CBFHSJ010000039.1:6944-16210 GCA_965658485.1 Luminiphilus sp. | reverse complement strand
GGGTCTGGAACGGATGGGTCGTCAGCGTCACAGAGCCTGCCAGTGACTGGGTTCTACCCGGTGAGGTTGTGGTTGGAGAACCAGCTGAGGGAAACTGGGGGCGACTTGACTGGGAACCCGCTGAAGACGGTACCGGCCTACCTTCAGGGGCGCGACTATCCTGTAGTACCAGTGGAGAGATCGAGTCGTTGACACCGCTCAACCGACCTCAAAAATCCACCAATAAATGGTTGCAAGAGATGAGAATTCCCCCATGGTGGCGCCCTCATCTATATGTTTTGTGCTCAGAAAAAGGTCCTGTGTGGATACTGCCTGTCGGCCCCTTGTCGGCGGCCGTAGCGCTCGATAGCCACACCGAGACACCCGGTTTTCGGCCCGTTTGGCGACTTTCTTCGTCACTTTGAATTGAGCCTCGCGGGGCTTCCTGTTAGACTGATTGTCCATCGGAGAGAGGTTCGCGAGAGACGTCGGAACAGACGTCCGTATACTCTTTCGCATTGGTGGAATCCATGACGAGATATGTGTTCGTTACTGGCGGTGTCGTGTCTTCCCTGGGTAAGGGGATCGCTGCCGCCTCCCTCGCTGCTGTGCTCGAAGCGCGCGGCCTCAAAGTCACCCTCCTCAAGCTAGACCCTTACATAAACGTCGACCCCGGCACGATGAGTCCTTTCCAGCATGGCGAGGTCTTCGTCACCGACGATGGCGCGGAGACGGATCTCGACCTCGGTCACTATGAGCGATTCACGCGTGCCGTGATGAGCCGCGCCAATAACTTCACGGCGGGCCGCGTATACGACGCGGTGCTGCGCAAGGAGCGCCGAGGCGATTACCTTGGTGGCACCGTTCAGGTGATCCCGCACATCACCGATGAGATCAAACATCGGGTTGTCGAGGGTGCGGGCGATGCCGAGGTGGCGGTGGTGGAAGTAGGCGGCACCGTGGGCGACATTGAAAGCCAGCCGTTTCTTGAAGCAGTTCGTCAGCTGAAGTTGGAGCTGGGGTCTGTCAACGCGCTGCTTATGCACCTCACGCTCATCCCTTACATCCCGACTGCCGGTGAAATTAAAACCAAGCCGACTCAGCACTCGGTTAAGGAATTGCGATCGATTGGTTTACAGCCGGAGGTGCTGCTGTGCCGCTGCTCGGTTGAGGTGGACGAAGGCGCCCGCCGCAAGATTTCCCTATTTACCAATGTAGAAGAGCGGGCAGTGATCCCCATCATGGATGCGGACACGATTTATCAGATACCCGGCCACCTCAAGGAGAGTGGTCTTGACGACTATATTCTTGAGCGTTTTGGGCTGGCTCAGCCGGCGGCTGATCTGTCGGGGTGGGAAGACGTGGTCCGGCGCGAGCTCAGTGAGCGCAAGGGCACGGTGCGCGTAGGCATGGTCGGAAAATACGTCGATTTGGTCGACGCTTACAAGTCGCTTAATGAAGCGCTTGATCATGCGGGCCTGCAAACCGATACCCGGGTGGAGATCGAATACATCGATGCCGAGGAGATCGAGGTTCAGGGAGTTGGGTCGCTGTCTCAGCTGGATGCCATTCTCGTCCCGGGCGGTTTTGGTGATCGCGGTATTCAGGGCAAGATTGAAGCGGTGCGGTATGCCCGGGAGCAGGGCATTCCCTTTCTCGGTATTTGTCTGGGGATGCACATGGCGCTGATTGAATACGCGCGCAATGTCTGTCATCTAGATGGCGCTCACTCTACTGAGATGCAGTCGGACACCCCCCATCCCATCATCGCCTTGATCACCGAGTGGCAAACTGTGGACGGTGCGGTTGAACAACGCTCCGAAGACTCAGATCTGGGTGGCACCATGCGACTGGGTGCGCAGCCCTGTCGGTTGGTGGCGGGCACTAAGACTCAGGCTATTTATAACGCCGAAGAGATCTCCGAGCGGCATCGCCATCGTTATGAGGTGAACAGTAACTACGTTACTCGTTTGGAAGACGCGGGCATGAGGATGAGTGGTTGGTCTCTGGATGGTGAGCTGGTCGAAATCATCGAGTTGCCTGCTCACCCCTGGTTTGTGGCGTGTCAGTTCCACCCGGAGTTCAAGTCCCGACCCCGGGGTGGGCATCCCCTGTTTACCAGCTTCATAGAGGCAGCGTTGGCGATCGCACAGCAGTGTGGTGATGCCGCGTGACGGGAGAGCATCGCTCTGTTGAGGTAGCGGGCTATACTTTTGCCAACGATCAACCGATGGTGCTGATCGGCGGTATTAATGTCCTCGAGAGTGCAGAACTCGCCATGGAAAGCGCCGCTGAATTTGTGCGCGTCTGTGAGCAGTTGTCGTTGCCCTACATTTTTAAGGGGTCTTTCGATAAGGCCAATCGTTCGTCCATCCGCTCTTTCCGAGGGCCGGGCCTTGAGGCCGGTCTGAAAATTCTTGCCGATGTGAAATCAACCCACAACGTGCCGGTGCTGACCGATGTCCACACGCCGGAACAGGCCGCGCCCGTGGCTGAGGTCTGCGACATCTTGCAGTTGCCCGCGTTTTTGGCGCGTCAAACAGATTTGGTGGAGGCGATGGCGCGCACGGGTGCTGCGATCAATATCAAGAAACCTCAGTTTTTAAGCCCCGAGCAAATGGCCAATGTCGTGGAGAAGTTTCGCGAATGTGGCAATGATCGGCTAATGGTGTGTGAGCGCGGCAGCAATTTTGGCTACGATAATTTGGTTGTCGACATGCTGGGATTTGAGGTGATGCGTGAGGCCACCTTGGGCTGCCCACTCATTTTCGACGTGACCCACTCGCTGCAACGCCGGGACCCCGGTGAGGCCGCCTCTGGGGGGCGTCGTGACCAAGCACTCAAGTTGGCTAAGGCGGGTGCAGCCGTGGGCATTGCGGGCTTGTTTTTGGAAGCCCACCCCAATCCGGATGCAGCCCTGTGCGATGGCCCCAGTGCGCTGCCGCTGGAGCAACTAGAGCCTTTTCTCGAGCAGGTCAAAGCGGTAGATGCATTGGTCAAGTCTCAGCCTGAACTGGCCATCCGCTGAGTCGGTTTTAACAAGGAGCGTGTTGTGAGTGAGATCGTCGATGTGCGAGCTTTTGAGGTATTGGATTCTCGAGGGAATCCAACCGTCATGGCTGAGGTCACATTGGATGACGACAGTGTCGGCAGTGCTTACGCGCCCTCAGGCGCCAGCACCGGCACCCGCGAGGCGCTGGAGCTGCGCGATGGTGACGCATCGCGCTATCTCGGGAAAGGCGTCCTGACGGCGGTAGGGCACGCAAGTGGTCCCATTCGCGAGCTGTTGGTGGGCCACGATGCGCAGGATCAGGCCGGCGTAGACCAGCGCATGATCGAGGCCGACGGGACAGGGAACAAGGCACAGTTCGGTGCCAATGCCATTCTGGCTGTCTCGCTGGCGACCGCCAAAGCCGCAGCACTATCAGCTAAAAAGCCGCTTTATCAGCATATTGCCGAGCTCTCGGGCTGCACTGCTTTGTCTCTGCCTGTACCCATGATGAATATTCTCAACGGGGGAGAGCACGCCGATAACAATGTGGATATTCAGGAGTTCATGATTCAGCCCGTGTCGGCAGGGAGCTTCACTGAGGCTCTGCGCGTGGGCGCCGAGATTTTTCATCATCTAAGAAAGGTGCTTTCTGGCAGGGGGCTCGCCACGGCGGTGGGGGACGAGGGCGGCTTTGCACCTGACCTGCCCTCCAATGCCGCGGCGCTGGGGGTCATTGGCGAGGCTGTGGGCAACGCCGGCTACGTGCTGGGCGATGACATCACGTTGGCTTTGGATTGCGCGGCTTCAGAGTTCTACCGGGATGGTCGTTACCATCTGCGGGGCGACGGTGCTGATTATGACAGCACAGGCTTTGCCGACTACCTGGCCTCATTGACGGCGGAACATCCCATTGTCTCGATCGAGGACGGGCTGGATGAGTCGGATTGGACTGGCTGGGCGGTGCTGACAGAAAAACTTGGGGATCGTATTCAACTGGTCGGCGATGATCTGTTTGTCACCAATACCGCGATTCTCAAGCGCGGGATTGACGAGGGCATTGCCAATTCCATTCTGATTAAGTTCAATCAAATTGGCACACTGACCGAGACGCTGAAGGCGATCGCAATGGCTAAGGCTGCGGGCTACACGGCGGTCATTTCACATCGCTCCGGGGAAACCGAAGACGCTACCATCGCGGATCTGGCTGTCGGGACCGGGGCTGGTCAGATCAAGACTGGCTCTTTGTGTCGCTCTGATCGGGTAGCCAAGTACAACCGGCTACTGCGGATTGAGGCGGAGCTGGGTCTCACCGCGCCCTATCCCGGCCGAGACATCCTCTCGAGGGGCTGATGCGCTGGTTCATAGGCGGGTTGTTTGGTCTTCTGGTGCTGCTGCAGTATCGGCTGTGGTTTGCCGAGGGGGGGCTCGCTGAGGCCAACCGGCTGCAGGCGCAGCTTGAAGAAGCAGAGGCAGAGAACTCCGAACTCACGGCGCGCAATGCGGCACTCGCACAGGAGGTCATTGCCTTGCAAGGCGGCACCGCGGCGGTAGAGAAAAGCGCACGCGAGAACCTTGGCCTGATCAAAGAAGGCGAGGTTTATTATCAATTTGTAGAGGAGCCCAAGACGCCGTGAATAGCATCTGGGCAATCGTGCCGGCGGCTGGCTCGGGGCGTCGACTTGGCGGGGAGATTCCCAAGCAATATCGGGAAATAGCCGGTGCGCCGCTGATGGAGCACACCCTGCGCGCATTGTTGGAGAGTCCTGACATTCGCGGCATCGTGGTGGCGCTCGACCCCTCAGACCGTCGGGCCGATGCGATTGATAGCCTGGCGGACGTGCGGGTGCAAACAACGCCCGGTGGCGCCGAGCGCGCGGATTCGGTCATGGCGGGGCTGGAGCTATTGGCGACGGAAGGTTCCGAAGAGGATTGGGTGCTGGTTCACGATGCCGCGCGGCCTTGCTTGCCCCTTGAATCCCTGACCGCGTTAATCGAGCGGGCGCGGCAGTTGAGAGAGGGTGTGATTCTCGCCGAGCCGGTCGCAGATACCTTAAAGCAGGTCGGTGAGGGCGGGCAGATCTCGGGCACGGTCGACCGCCAATCGCTCTGGCGGGCACAAACGCCACAGCTCTTCCCGTTGTTCGCTTTGCGTGCGGCACTGGGTCAGTGTCTGGAGGAAGGCCTATCGGTGACTGATGAAGCGATGGCCATGGAGCGGATGGGTGAGCCTGTCCACGTGATAGAGGGGCCCTCAAGCAACATTAAGGTTACTGTAGAAGCAGATCTGGCGTTTGCGGATCTGGTGCTCAGAAAGAGAGGAGGGCAATGACGTGATGCGCATTGGCCACGGTTACGACGTACACGCCTTCGGTGAGGGCGACTCCGTCGTATTAGGTGGGGTGCAGATTCCTTGTGAACGCGGACTGATCGCGCACTCTGACGGGGATGTGGTGCTGCACGGTCTCTGCGATGCGCTGTTGGGTGCGGCGGGCCTCGGTGATATTGGCCGGCACTTCCCTGACACCGATCCCGCCTTGAGTGGTGCTGACAGTCGAACGCTCTTGCGTGCCGTGGTGGCGCAGTTGAATGAGGCCGGTTGGACGGTCGGGAATGTCGATCTCACCGTGATCGCACAAACCCCGCGGTTGAGCGCGCACATTGGTGAGATGCGCGAGCGTATCGCGGCTGATCTCGGAGTGACCACCGGCAGTGTTAACGTGAAGGCAACCACCACCGAAAAGCTGGGCTTTGTGGGGCGCGAGGAGGGCATTGCCAGCCATGCGGTTGCGCTGATAATGAATGAGGGCGCCTCTGCGTGAGCCAGCAGGGTATCGGTATGACGTCCCAGCGGACACGGGAGCGACTCATACAGCGCCTGATGGATCAGGGCATCACGCGATTTGAGGTACTTGAGGCAATTCGCAGCGTGCCTCGTCATTTATTTGTGGATGAGGCGCTCGCCCATCGGTCCTACGAGGATACGGCGCTGCCGATTGGCTATGGCCAGACGCTCTCGCAACCATACGTTGTCGCGAGGATGAGTGAACTCGCCCTGGCAAAGGGGCGACCAAAAAAAGTGCTGGAGCTAGGGAGCGGCTCGGGTTATCAAACGGCAATATTGGCCAGTCTCGTAGATGAGATTTGCGCTATTGAGCGTATCAAGCCGCTCGTGGAGCGGGCGCGTAAACAACTGCGCGCGCTGCGAGTGCGCAACGTGCGGCTGCGGCATGGTGACGGGCTGGACGGATGGGGCAGCGAAGCACCTTTTGATCTGATTCTGGGTGCCGCGGCGCCAGAGCATCTCCCGACGCAATTGCTGGAGCAGCTCGCGCCCGGAGGCAGGCTTATCCTGCCTGTGGGTGGCGAACGTCAGCAGCTCATGATGGTGACCGCGACACCTGAGGGTTATGTCGAAGAGGCGATCGAAGAAGTGAATTTTGTGCCCATGTTGCGAGGCGTCAGCCGGTGAAGCACCTGCCAGCGGGGGTGTTTGTCCGCGGTCTGGCGATGGGTGCGGCGGATATCGTGCCAGGTGTTTCCGGGGGCACGATCGCACTGATTACCGGTATCTACGAGCGGTTGCTGGGCGCCATTGTTGCAGCAGATGGAGATGCGCTTTCCTTAGCGTTGAGGGGTCGCTGGAATGCGTTGTGGCATCGACTCGACGGCGGATTTCTATCGATACTGCTACTGGGTATTCTGACTGCGATCTTCTCTATGGCCTCCGGCATCCATTGGCTGCTTTCACAATATCCCCAGCCATTATGGTCGTTCTTCTCCGGGCTTATTCTAGTGAGTGCAGTGTTACTGATTCGCGAGGAGGTGATGTTGAACAGCTTTGACCGTCTCACGGGCTTCGCCTTGGGTGTATGCATCGCGGTCGGCGCTGCCTTGATGTCTCCGGTGTCTTTTCTCGCCGGCTTGCCTGGATTATTTCTTGCCGGTGTGATCGCCATTTGCGCCATGATTTTGCCAGGGATATCGGGGAGTTTCCTGCTGGTGCTGATGGGCATGTATGAGCAGGTGCTGTTGGCGATTAAGACGCTACAGGTAACAGAGCTTTTAGTGCTCGCAGCAGGATGCCTGACTGGGCTACTGCTCTTTGCTCGGTTGCTGCAGCACTGTCTGCAGCGCTATCGGGCACTGGCTATGGCGTTCCTGAGTGGTGTGCTGATGGGCTCACTGGTGGCGGTATGGCCCTGGCGACAGGAGCTGGTGCTGAATGCCGCCGAGGGGGCGATCGTGGTGTCTCGGCCCGTAATGCCATCGACGGTCACGGATGCACAGTTGTTGGCCTGTATAGGTGCCTGTCTGATCGGATGTTTTTTGGTCTGGGGTATGCAGGCATTGGCTTCGCGTCGAGGCCTCTAATATGACGGCGCGTTGCGGCCAGATCTTAGTGGCGAGCGTGTTGCTTCTTGTTGGCTGCGCCGATACCCCACCCGCGGTCATTGAAAACAAATCCGTGGTGGCGGTGCATGTCCCACCGGAGGTGCGCCAGACAAATACTCATCGTGCTGATTATGGGCCCGATTTACCCGCTGGACCGGATTACGTGGTGGAGCCGGGAGATACGCTTTACGCGGTGGCCTTTCGCCTCGGGGTGGACTACCGCACGCTCGCGAGCCTGAATAATATTGATCCACCCTATGTGATCAGGGTGGGGCAGGCGCTGAAAACGGCACCTCCCACAGGGCTCGTAAATGCTCCGGCTGTTTCAGACACAACCGAGAGTCAGGTAAGTGCCCAGCAACGGGCTGGCGGGGCCGGCGTGCACAGTGTTGTAAAGAGTGGTGCAGAGAGTACGGCGAGCAATGCGGCGGAGAGTGCTACCGAGGCCGAACGCGCCGCGGCAGGCGCCAGACAGTCTGAATCGAACCAGCCCTCGCGCTCGTTATCCACCGCCAAGACGCCTGCGCCCAATGCGCCAGTGGACCGCTGGTCCTGGCCTGCTGAGGGGAAAGTGAGTCGCGCTTACTCAGCCGAGCGGCACAAAGGTATTGATCTCGTTGGCGAGCGAGGCTCGCCAGTGAAGGCAACGGCAGCAGGCGTGGTGGTGTATGCGGGCACCGGCGTGACCGGCTATGGCGCGCTGCTAATCGTTAAGCACAATGACACCTACCTCAGCGCCTATGGCCACAACGATGCGCTGTTAGTAGCCGAGGGCCAGCAGGTCGATGCCGGTCAGGTGATTGCCCGTATGGGTAGCACCAGCAGTGATTCGGTGAAGTTGCACTTCGAGATCCGGCGCAACGGCCGGCCCGTGAATCCCACGTCACTGTTGTCTGAGCGCTGAAAGGGCGACACGCACATGGTGTCCCGTCGCGCGGGAGGGTGATATTGCGTGTACTGAACGGGGGTGCCCGCAGGTCACGGGCAGTGGCTTTTGCTCAGCGTTCCAGAAACTCGAGCTTGCCGGGCTTGCCTGCCCAGTCTTCTGCATCGGCCGGAGGCTCTTTGCGCTCGGTAATGTTTGGCCAGATTTCAGCCAGCTCTGCGTTCAACTGCAGGAACGACTCCTGATCGCCGGGCAATTCGTCCTCTGAATAGATCGCATCGACAGGGCACTCGGGTTCACATAGCGCACAGTCTATGCACTCGTCCGGGTGAATCACCAGAAAATTGGGGCCCTCGTAGAAACAATCTACGGGGCATACCTCAACGCAATCAGTGTGCTTGCACTTGATGCAATCTTCGCCAACAACGAACGTCATACCAAAACCTCACTCATCCCGTCACGAAGGATACTGGCTGTGAGCTATTTTGAAAACTGGTCAGGTTTCATCGTCAAGCTTCTGTTTCAGCTGATAGATCCAGTCCAGGGCCGCTTTGGCGCTGAGGTTGTCAGGATCCAGTGAGCGCAGTGCCTCCAGTGTGGGCGAGGGTGGAGCGGAAACTGGCGGCGGCGAGGCCATAAACAACTCGGCCTGAGCGGGAGGCGGACCGGCGCTAACGCCGCTCTCGAGTTCATAAAGTTTGTCTTTGGCTGCGTCGAGAATCTCTTTGGGGACACCCGCGAGTTTGGCCACTTGTAATCCGAAGCTGCGGTTAGCGGGGCCTTCCTGAATTTGGTGGAGAAATACGACGTGATCTTCGTGTTCGGTGGCATCGAGGTGCACGTTCGCCATCGCAGGGTGTTGCTCAGGTAAGGCAGTGAGCTCGAAATAGTGCGTGGCAAAAAACGTGAGAGCCTTCACCTGATTGGCGAGTGCCAACGCCGTAGCCCAGGCAATGCTCAGCCCGTCAAAGGTGCTGGTGCCGCGACCAATCTCGTCCATGAGGATCAGGCTGCGCT
>CBFHSJ010000039.1:1876-6847 GCA_965658485.1 Luminiphilus sp. | reverse complement strand
CGGTCTCGGTCATTTCGACCATAAACGTGGAACGGCCGCTCGCGAGATCATCGGAAGAACCGATCCGCGTAAAGATGCGATCCAGGCAGGATAGTGAGACCGCCCGCGCGGGCACAAAGGCACCGACATGGGCGAGCAGCGCGATCAGTGCGTTTTGCCGCATGTACGTCGACTTACCGCCCATATTGGGGCCAGTGATCAGTAGCATCCGCCGGTTGTGATCAAGCTGCGTATCGTTGGCGATAAACGGGACATCCCGCACCGCTTCCACCACAAGGTGACGACCTCCTTCAATTTGCAGCAACGTGTGATCCGTAAAGCGGGGCCGGCACAGATCGAGCACGGTCGCCCGCTCTGCAAAACACGCGAGCACATCAAGATCACATAGCGCGGTCGCGGTCGCCTGTAGCGGGGCCAGAGATTTTGCTACCTCTGCTACCAGCGCTTCGTAAAGGTGCTTTTCCCGCGCCAGTGCGCGGCTTTTGCTGGAAAGCGCCTTGTCTTCGAAGGTTTTCAGTTCGGGGGTAATGAATCGCTCAACATTTTTCAGCGTTTGGCGGCGTTGATAGGTATCCGGCGCCTGTTCTGACTGAGTGCGGCTGATCTCGATGTAATAGCCGTGCACCCGGTTGTAACCGACCTTGAGTGTCGACAGCCCGGTCGCATCACGCTCGCGCTGTTCCAGCTCCAGAAGATAGGCGCCCGCGTTGTCGCTGATGCCGCGCAGCTCGTCGAGCTCCTCATCGTAGCCCGCGGCAATCACACCGCCATCGCGGATCAATACCGGCGGGTTCTCGATGATGGCGCGCTCGAGTAGTTCGGTCAGCACCTGGTAATCGGGCAGAGCTGTGGACAGCTGTTCGAGTAAAGTGGATTCGGCGGGAAGACGGCTTCGTATCAGCGGCAATTGGGCCAGGCTACTTCCCAGTCGGCTCAAATCCCGGGGTCGAGCCGAGCCCAGCGCGACCCGCGAAAGAATTCGCTCCAGATCAGCGATCTCTTTGAGTGTCTCGCGGAGTGGCTCAAAGCGATACTCCTGAACCATAGATTCCACCGCGTCGAGCCGCCCCTCGATGTCACCGCGGTCATTAATCGGCCGGTGCAGCCAACGGCGAAGATGCCGAGCGCCCATGGCGGTAACTGTGCTGTCACAAACCGCATAGAGCGTGTGCTCCTCGCCGCCACTCAGTGTCAGATCGATCTCGAGATTGCGTCGCGTCGCTGCATCGAGAATCACCGCACCGCTCTGTGACTCGAGATGGATGGCGCGTATGTGGGGCAGGTCGCTGCGCTGCGTGTCTTTCACATAGCCGAGCAATGCACCTGCAGCGGCGATGGCGACCGTGAGTCCGCCGCAGCCAAAACCGTCGAGGTCTCGGGTCTGGAATTGTCGCTGCAGATCTTCCCGGGCACTGGTCTCATCGAAGCGCCAGTCGGGTTGGCGACGCAGGGCGCCGTGCCATGGTTCGTCTGCGAGAAGACTCGACTCGGGCACCAGAACTTCTGCAGGCGCAAGCCGCGCGACTTCGGCCTCGAGCGCCACTGCATCTGTGACTTCGGACACGAGAAAGCGCCCGCTGCTGAGATCCAGCCACGCCAGTCCGTAGCCCGTCTTGTTCACCGCAATGGCGAGAATCAGCGCATCTTGGCGTGCCTCCAGCAGAGACTCGTCAGTCAGTGTGCCGGGCGTCACAATGCGCACCACCTCGCGATCGACCGGCCCTTTGCTCGTTGTGGGATCACCAATTTGCTCGGCGATGGCGACTGAGCATCCCGCTCTCACCAGTCGCGCGAGATAGCTCTCGGCTGCGTGGTAGGGAACGCCAGCCATGGGGATCGCTTCGCCGGCTGATTTGCCGCGACTGGTCAGCGTGATGTCCAGGAGTCTCGATGCGGCTTCAGCGTCGTCGTAAAACAGCTCGTAGAAATCGCCCATACGGTAAAACAGCAGCTCATGCGGGTGCTCGCTTTTGATAGCGAGATACTGCTGCATCATGGGAGTGTGCGTGGCGGGTGTGGCGTCGCTCATTGGCGAATTGTGACCTGCACCGCCTTCCAAGGAAAGGAGTAGAGGCGGCGCGATCGGCGCCTCGGGGGTGTTTTTATTGAGAGACCTGATCTACCACGCAGTACTTGGCATAGTCAGCCACTTCCTGGGTCTTCCATTCGCCTTTTGGCTTCCCATGCAGGTTTTCGCACCAGGCCTCACTACCAATCGTGGTGCTCTCCAGCACACAGTGCGCAGCGTAAGTTTTGGCCTCGTCGCCTGTCCATTCACCTTTGCTCTTAGCGCTCATATCCTCGCACTAGCCTTTGCTTCCGGGTTTGTCGGCACAGGCTCCGAGCAGGCTTACGCCGGCCACTACGGCAAGTGAGAGGGCAACTTTGCGAGTATTGGAATTCATCATACAGACGGGCTCCTTTTGGTTTAAGATATTGATTTTCTTAAACAATCAGTCGGTTGCTACGCACACTGACTCTAACGATAAATTGTCATCTCTTGTTGAGCAATTGGTGACAGGTTACTGCCCGCCGGGATCTAAGCTGGACGAGGCTCTGTTTCTCGCCCTGAAAGTGGAATCATGAGGCTTTCGGGGTGTCAGGCCGCGATTCACTGTGGTCTGCCAAGAGCACGCAGGTCAGTCAGAGAGGTTCTGATTGATCTCCAGTATGTAGCCGTCCGCGTCACAGAATTTGGATATCAGCAAACGAATGTTGCCCTCTCCCCCTAGCCAGGATACTCCGTCGACTTGGGCTTACTGGTGATCTCTACGCCGGGCGCGTGTTCAATGGTCGGCCGGTTGGTGTGGGTGTTAATGGGGGCCATCGCGTCCAGGTTTACGTCGCTCCTGGATTCAACATGATTTTGCAGTGGGCGTTGGGGGTTCTGAGGCTCTCGAAGGCCTCCGAGAAATCCTGGAAGCCGACGGTGCCTGTGCACATGTGAGTCACGTCTAGTTTGTCCATGGCCAGCAGTCCCGCAATCATGTCGAAGTCGGCTTTGTCATAGGCGACGACGAAACGCGCTGTGAGTTCCTTCATCATCGCCGCCGCGGGCACCAAGGTGTCGGGTCGGGCACAGAAACCCACCACCATAACTTCGCCACCGTGGCGCGCGTATTCCACCGCTTCGGCGATCATGCCGGGAATACCAACACATTCGAACACTACATCGGGTGCGCCACCTGAAGCTTTTTCAATCTCGGGGAATACCTCAGACGGTGAACCGGATGCGATTGCCGCATCCGCACCAAACTGCAGCGCGCTCTCTCGGCGGAGCTTTTCGGGCTCGGTGACCGTGATGTGGTAGGCACCCATGAAGCGGCACCAGAACGAGACCGCTAATCCCACGGGGCCAGCCCCCAAAATCAATATACGTTTTCCCCTAATATCGGTGCTCATGTTGATCGCATGCAGACCCACAGCCAGCGGCTCGATAAGCGCGCCCTCTACCCAGTCGATGCTGTCGGGCAGCAGGACCGAGTTGTGGGTGTCTAGGGTCATGTATTCGGCAAAACCGCCGGAGCGCTGCAGCCCCAGGATGATGTTGTTCTCGCACTGCATCGGCTTGCCCGTTTTGCAGGGCAGGCATTGCCCGCAGGAATGAGAGGGGAGGCCTGTTACCTTGCGGCCGGGTTTCCAGTCTGTGGGGCAGTTCTGACCGACCTCGACGATTTCTCCGGCAAATTCATGGCCCATCACGGTACCAGGTACCAGCAGACCATCGTGCTCTTCGGTGGCGTGCAGATCAGTGCCACAGATGCCGCAGCGTTTGACCGCAATGACCACTTGTCCTTTAGCGGGTGACGGATCGTCGACATTCTCGACGGTGAGGGGGGTGCCAGGCTCGTGGAATACAGCAGCTCGCATCGCGTATCTCTCGTATCAGGGATCAAGTTTTTATTTGGTACGACACTATCTTGCAGTTTACCGCGGCAGGAAGCTAGCTTGCGGAGGTCGATCTGAGGTGCGCTATGCACTAGCATTTGCGAGCTTATTCAGTTTTGTGCTCGGTTGAGCGAGAAGCGGGTCTTATCAGTCACTGATGAGTGAGCGTATCAATAAATGTAATCATGGGGAGTGCGAGATGGCTGCGGCCCAGCAAAAAATAGAGTGTGTAAATCGTTTTATTGAATTGGCGAATGCCATGGCGAAGGAGGGTAAATCTCGTGAGATCGTCTCATCGAGTCTGATGGCTGCATGTGCGGTGTATTCCACCTACGTGGTTACAGGCAATGACGGTGCGTTGCGGGAGAGCGGGATAGATAAAATCACCAGCCTTTTCAAGGAGGAGCTCTCGCAAGTGCAAAAAGCCAAGGTTCAAGGAGCGAAGCGAGAAGGAAAAGAGGTTCCGCATGGGAGCGGCTGAGGCGAGAGTCGCAGGCGTCATCGGGTCAAAAAGTATTGCGAGTTGGTCGTGTTCCGAGGGCACTGAAGGCGTCCTGAATGAGGCTTGGAAGCGGATTTGGAAGTGAGAGAGCGCGGGGAATGTGCGGCCTGCTGCGAGGGCTAGGTAGAGGATCGTATGGAGAATGTGGGGCAAGTCATTGAAATGTATCCCACTAAGCCCTGCGATCACTGCACGACGTCGGGATGCGCGATATGCGAGGATCGACCGGAAGACCCTTGTCGAATATTTGACTGTGTCGGGTTGCAGAATGAAGCCGAATTTTCAGACGACATACGCCCAGATAGGTTTGGTGAGATTTTTCTTGCGGGACGACCGTGGCGAGAATGGGAGGTGTTGCGAGCATTCCCGTTGGCGCTGAAATACCATCAGAGACGTTAGAGCGACTCAGAGTCCACGCTCAGAGTAAGGCGATGCCCTTGATATTTTTCGAGAGAGAGGTAGTGGGCGGGCGCTTCACAGGCGGCGGGCGACAAAGAGCGTTTGGTTCAGGGCAATTTGCCAATTTCTTAAAAAACCAGGTCTTGGCCAGCGATGTCGTCAAGTTTTAGCTTGTCTGTATA
>CBFHSJ010000039.1:0-1777 GCA_965658485.1 Luminiphilus sp. | reverse complement strand
GGTTCAGGGCAATTTGCCAATTTCTTAAAAAACCAGGTCTTGGCCAGCGATGTCGTCAAGTTTTAGCTTGTCTGTATACCGGTCGCCGCTAGTTCAGCTGCATTAGCCTCCAGATCCCGTCTCAGGCTCCTCACACCCATCCATAGAAAGAACACTCCGATCAGACTAATGGTGAGGGTGACGGCCATGGCGTAGCGTAGATTGTCCTCCCCATAAGTGCTCGCAAATGAGTCGCTCAAAATACCCACCGTCAAGGGGCCTAGCCCGAGACCAATAATGTTCAGCACAAAGTACAAAATTGCCGAAGCCATGGCGCGCATACCTGGAGAGACCAGGTTGTGGCAGGTAGCGATACACGGTCCCAGATATAGCGCACCCAGAATCTGCGAGGGGATCATTGCTGCAATAATGAGCGTGGTGCTTTCTCCCAGCAGGGTGTAGTAGGCAGGGATCATGGCCGTTATCCCCCCAAGCATGGGTATCCACACATACCAGCGCATATCCCGCACTCCCAGCCGATCAGCCAGAAAGCCGCCAAGGAGCGTTCCGGTGGCGCCCGAAAGGCCCGAGATCAGGCCCAGAATAGCGCCGACTTCCGCGAGCGATAGGCCATGGTTTCGCATCAGGAACGAGGGCATGAAATTGCCGTTGCCATAGGACACGAAAGCGGTGAACGCACAGCCCACTGAGATCCACCAAAAGGTCGGCCGGCCGCGCAGGCAGCTTACGGTTTCACTAAGGCTTGATTTAGCGGGCGTGCCGCCTATGTCGAATTGGCCGCGCTTGGGCTCCTTAACGATCCACAGCACCGCGAGCGCATAAAGAATGCCCGGGATGCCGATCACAAAAAAAGCATTGCGCCAGCCAAAGTTTTGGGCAATCCATCCTCCGGCTGCGAAGCCGAACAGCACGCCGATGTAGATACCCATACTGTAAAAGGACAGCGCGGTGCCACGGCTACTCGGCGGGAAGTAGTCGCTGATCATGGAGTGAGAGGGCGGGGAGCCGCCGGCTTCGCCCACGCCCACTCCCAATCGCGCTGCCAGCAACTGGCCGAAGTTCTGTACCAGACCGGAGATGGCAGTCATGAATGACCAAAACGCCAGCGAGGCAACGACGATGTTGCGTCGATTGCTTCGATCAGCCAGCCAGGCGATAGGAACGCCCGCGGTGACATAGACCAGCGCGAAGCTAAAGCCTGTCAGCAGTCCCAGTTGCGCATCACTGAGCCCCAAGTCGGCTTTGATCGGCTCCTGCAGGATGACCAGAATCTGACGATCAATAAAATTGAAGGTGTAAACCAGCGTCAGCATCACGAGCACCGTCCAGCGATAACGATTACTCGGTGCCGAGGTTCGATCGGGGTCCATGCTGTGTCCGGCGGTAACGCTAAGGAGTCGAACATCATGCCAGCTTATGCCGTTTGTCGCACCGGAGTGTTAGCATTGCCCTATGCCAGAAAACTCAGATCGACTGACGCATCTTGACGATGCGGGTCGGGCGCACATTGTTGACGTCAGCGAAAAAGCGGTGACCGCACGCGAGGCCGCGGCTACGTCCTGCGTGCGTATGCAGCCCGCAACCTTGAACGCCATTGTTGGGGGCGATACCCCTAAGGGCGATGTGTTGGCAGTGGCGCGTGTCGCTGGCATTCAGGCGGCCAAGAAGTGCTCGGAGCTGATCCCGCTGTGTCACCCGCTGCCCTTGTCCTCCGTCAAGATCGATTTGCTACCCGATGAGGATCTTCCCGGTGTGCGGATTAAGGCGACCTGCAAAG
>CBFHSJ010000038.1:0-16359 GCA_965658485.1 Luminiphilus sp. | reverse complement strand
AATCAGGACCCCGAGTTCTACTCCTTTATAAGGAGTTTGCAGGCTTACCGTGAGACTTTTAGCGCGGGCGGCGACGTCATGCTCCTGCAGCCTGACAGTCAGTTTTTCCAGTACCTGCGTAACGCAGAACCCAGAGAGTGAGCCGATCGTAAATAGTTGGGCGCGCCCTGCGCGCCCGGTCTCCCTCTCGTTCCCCTGTGCTATTCTCCGAGTGAGCGCTTTCTGCAGCATCACGTCCTAACGGAAAAACACGATGAGCACTGAAAATCGCTGGCTACTGCCAGAGGGTATTGACGAGCTGTTGCCCGAACGAGCGGGCCAGCTGGAAGCCCTCAGACGCCGCCTGCTGGACCAATGTGCCACGTGGGGTTACCGCTACGTCATCCCGCCGCTGGTCGAATTTACTGACTCGCTGCTCATCGGCCTGGGCGCTGATCTTGATGTGGTGACCTGCAAGTTCACCGATCAGATGAGCGGCAGAATGCTCGGTGTCAGAGCCGATATCACTCCCCAGACAGCCCGAATGGATGCGCACAGTCTGGCCGAGGAGGGCGTCACGCGACTTTGCTACGCCGGGTCGACGCTGCAAAGCACCCCGCAGTCTTTGATCAGCGGACGGGCACCGATTCAACTGGGCGCTGAGCTGTTCGGTAGTAACGCTATTGAAGCCGACAGCGAAGTCATTGGCCTGATGCTGTCGACGTTTGAGTGCGCCGGCGTCAGCCGCCCCCTCACCCTCGATATCGGCCACATCGGTATCTACGACGCACTGTTCTCGGACGCTGGTCTCGAGCCTGAGTTGGAAACCCAAATATTCGACGCCTTGCAGAGAAAGTCCACCCCGGACATTGAGCGGCTGTCTACTTCATTGCCTGTTAGAGAGGCTGAGCGAATGGCGCGCCTGGTATCGCTGCACGGCTCCCCAGATGTACTGGCCTCTGCCCGGGCAGCGTTTCCAGACGAGCCGGCGGTGCTGGCGGCGCTCGATCAGCTCGATTCGGTGCTGACCGGGGTGCAGCGGGCATTTCCTAATGTCGGTGTATATGTGGATCTCACAGAGCTGCGTGGTTTTCGATACCACACGGGTCTGGTGTTTGCTGTTTATCTGGAGGGCCGCGGGTCAGCGGTCGCCAAGGGCGGTCGTTACAACAACATTGGCGCGGTCTTTGGCCGTGACCGACCCGCTACGGGATTTGCGATAGACCTCAAGGCACTGGTCGACGACGCGCAGCAGAGCGAGACAACCGACGTCCCAGTGATCGCTCCGCAGTCGGATGATGCCGGCTTCCGGGCTGCAGTGAATGCGTTGCGATCAGCGGGCCGCACAGTGGTCATGGATGTCGCTCCCGGCGTCGATTTGCCCAATGCAGAGCGACTGGTTTCGCGCAACGGAGAGTGGATTATCGAAGGGGGCACCTCCTCGTGAGTCATAACGTGGTCATCCTCGGCACCCAGTGGGGCGATGAGGGTAAGGGTAAGATCGTTGACCTGCTGACCGAGCAGGCCGATGCGGTGGTGCGTTTTCAGGGTGGCCACAACGCCGGCCATACCCTGGTGATAGGCGGAAAAAAGACCGTGTTGCACCTGATCCCGTCGGGCGTGCTTCGCGCGGGCGTGCAGTGTTTGATTGGCAATGGCGTGGTCCTCTCGCCTGAGGCATTGCTCCATGAGATCGATACGCTGGAAGCCAGCGGTGTGCCTGTGCGGGACCGGCTGAAAATCTCGGCCGCCTGCCCATTGATCTTGCCTTACCATGTGGCGCTTGATCGGGCCCGCGAGGCACGACGGGGCGAGAACAAGATCGGTACGACGGGCCGCGGTATTGGCCCCTGCTATGAAGACAAGGCGGCGCGCAGGGCGCTCCGGCTGGGTGACTTGCGCGACTCCTCAAGGTTCGCTGCGTCTCTCGAAGAAGTACTGGATTATCACAATCATGTTCTGCAGCACTATTACGGTGTGGGCACGCTTGATTTGTCAGCGGTGCTGGACGAGGCGCTGGCCCACGGCGAGCGCCTGATGCCGATGATGGCGGACGTCACCTCACTGCTTCATGAGTACCGAAAGACGCGGGCGCGCCTGTTGTTCGAGGGTGCCCAAGGCTCTCTGCTTGATATCGACCATGGCACCTATCCGTTTGTGACGAGTTCCAATACGACGGCGGGTGGCACCGCGACCGGATCAGGATTTGGCCCACTGTTTTTGGACTACGTGCTCGGTATCACCAAGGCCTATACCACGCGGGTGGGCTCCGGACCTTTCCCGACCGAGCTATTTGATGAGACCGGCCTTCGGCTGGCGGAGCGTGGCCACGAATTCGGGGCCACGACTGGGCGCCCTCGACGTTGCGGCTGGTTCGACGCCGTGGCGTTGCGCACGGCGGTGAATATCAACTCGCTGTCGGGACTTTGCCTGACCAAGCTTGACGTGTTGGATGGGTTGGATGAAATCTCTGTTTGCGTGGGTTACACCGACGACTCGGGTGAGACTGCGGCTAACCCCATCGATGCCGTGGACTACGAGAATTTGAGACCGGTTTACGAGACATTGCCTGGGTGGAGCGAGTCCACCTTAGGCCTGAAGTCTCTGGATGCGCTACCCGCCAATGCCAGAGCTTATATCAGCCGACTCGAGGAGCTGGTGGGTGCGCCCATCGACATTATTTCAACCGGCCCCGATCGCGAGGAGACGATACTCCTGCGACACCCGTTTGGCGGCTGACGGGTGCTGCTGCTCAGCAAAATTCTGTCACTGCTGGTTTACCCTCTTTCTCTCTGCCTGCTCCTGCTCGCGTTAGCGATGCTGTTGCGGATGCGCGGTGCGCGCGGCCGTGCCAATAGCTTCACGCTCTTGGCAACCGCGTGGCTGTATTTTTGTGCCACGGAGTGGGGCGCAAACGCGTTATTAAATCCACTTGAGGCGGCCTACCCCGCGTTTGCCAATGAGGAACTGCCCTCCGCCGAGGCGATTGTCGTTTTAGGTGGGGCCGTCAACGGTAAATCCCGCTTTGGCCAGGGTGGTGATTTCAACCAGGCGGCTGATCGACTCTGGCGCGCGGCAACCCTGTATCAAGCACAGAAAGCCCCCTTGTTGGTGTTATCAGGTGGCACGACGCTGCCGGGCGGAATGCCCGAGTCTCAGCTGATGGCGCAAAAGCTCAGAGCGCTCGGCATCCCCGAGGCCGTTCTGAAGCAGGAGGCCGAGAGCCGCACGACCCGAGAGAACGCCCAGTACACCAAGGCACTGCTCGAGCGACAGCGAATCAACCATATTTTGCTGGTGACCAGTGCCAGTCACATGCGACGCGCGTCTGCCGTGTTCGCCGCGCAGGGGTTCATCGTGACCGCGGTCTCAACGGATCATCAGATCCCGCTCCTTGTTGGCCCGGTCCCCGGCTGGTTGCCCACTGCGGAGCGGCTGTCTCGATCCACCCGAGCCATCCACGAATGGGTGGGCTATCGTGTCTACTCATGGCTTGGGTATCTAGAGCGCCCAGAGACAGAAAACCAAGCCTAGGTGCTGCACATTTGTTGCTAGATATAGAGCTGTTTAAGGTCGCTGTAGTTGTGGCCTGTCCAGCGCCTGAAGGCACGATAAAAGCTGTTTACCTCAGCGTAGCCGAGCTCCCACGCCACACATTTGCCGGGTAACCACCTTTTTTCGAGCATCACCGTACATCGCTGTCGGCGCACGTGATCGAGGATGCTTTGGTAGTTGGTGCCATCAGCACGCAATCGACGGCGCAGTGTAGTCGGGCTAATGTGAAGCGTGTCGGCAACCTCTTCCGAGCGAAGCCTGAGCAGATCACCATTGAGTAGTAAGTCGATGACACACAGTGTGGTGCGTGACAGCTCATGGGGTGCGCGGTCGGTGACGCGAACACAGAGTTCCGCCGGTACCGCTGGCAACGGCTTTTGCGAGCCGCGCTCTAGAGAATCCCAAGGATTATTGGAGGGTGCGCGGTGCTGCTCGGGTACCTTGTGCAGGTAGAGTGGATAATCGGTTTTGTGATGATGAGATTCGGCAGAGTTTTTCATAGTAACTTCCATGTCTAGTCAGATTTCCCCCAAGGGGCTCGTGAGGCATTCCTTCGCCCCGGCCAGTCAGGATAGCCAAATGAAAACCGAGAGCCAGTTGATCGACCGAAAAGGATGGCATTGGTTGCTTGGAGTGAGGATTTGCCAAAAATGGTGAGTTCGAGCCTTGCTAGTCAGCAGGCGCGGCAAGCCCCAGCTCGTCATGATGTTAACCAGGGGGCTGATAAGGGATAAGCTGAGCGTGCTTCGAGCAATAGAGTGGGTGCCGCGGCATGCCCCGTGCCGTGACGCCGAGGCACTGTGCATGCGCTACCAAGCAAGCAACGTTGCTGGCCCTCTCATACAACTGCCCACCATTGCCCCAGGCTGCCACGAGCAGCGGTGACTCGGTACCCGCCCGCCGCAGCCAAAGGTTGGTGCCCGGGCCGACGGGGTCCGATACCGCGGAGAGGGCGGCGGGGTCAGTGGCGCGGAAGCTAAAGAGATTCACCAGCAGCAGGGATCCATATCCCCATTGTTGGGCAAACCCCATACACCGCCTCAGTGTCGGATCATCAGTTTGCGCATCGGCGGTGGACGGGTTCAAACCAATGAACGCGCACTGGAGAAGAGTGCTGTCCCATTCTCTTCGCAGCCAGTATCGATAACGGCCGCAATGCGAAAACCCCGCCCGGCCCTTGACTTGGCTGCTCTGCAATGAATTTACAGACAACATATTCGATGATTATGCGGTTTAAATTTAGATGAGTCTGTAGCGCGATGAACTGCCAGCGAGGCGAAAAATGAAGTGTGCTTCAGTTTGTAGGCAGAGTGCTTGTATGTGAGATAGGCTGCACGTCGTCTCGGACTTGATCTTTTTCGGCGCCGGGATAGCCTACGCGGGCTGTTCCTTTAATTCGGATAGAGAAAACGCTTATGCCTCCAATGACCTTGCTGGGTTGGTTTCACACCGTGATGGGCGTGATTGCGATCCTCACGGCGGCCTACACGCTGTATCAGCATCGCATTATTCGCGCCGCAGATAAGTCGGGGCGCGCCTATCTCCTGATGACACTGGTGGTTGCAGGGTCGGCGTTGGCTATTTATAACCAGGGTGGCTTCGGGGTGGGTCACATCCTCGCGGTCCTGACTCTGACGGCCTTGGTTGCAGGATACTTACTGGAGACGCTGGCGCCATTCGGCAAGTGGTCTGTATATCTGCAGACTGGGGCCTACACGGCTACCGTGCTCTTTCACATGATTCCGGCGATTACCGATTTTCTCAGGCGCCTGCCGATGGGTGACCCTTTCGTGGACTCGCTGGATGCGCCGCTCGTGCAGAGTTTTCATCTGGCGTTTTTGGCGGCGTTTGTAGTGGGGGTCTTGGCACAGTGGATGTGGCTGACCCGTTCTCGGGACTGAGGCAAAAGCGCCATGCTGTTTATGCTGATTACACTGGGTTTTGTTGTCGTTGTGACGGGCTGCATGATTCTCATCAATCGCTGGATGGTGTCACAGCGCCCCAAGCCGCCGAGCGAATCGGAAGACAACGACCCGCCCACGCAGACTTGATTTAGATCAGATTCCGCCAAATGGCGCTTTTGCTCATACAGGTCACGCGCATCCCCGGCCATGCGCTGGCGGCCATGGCGGTTCATCACGCCCGCTAGGGCAATATCTGTTAGCAAAAAATCTGATTGGTGCTGCTCTACATCGGCGCTGCTGCTAACCGGTCTGTGCACTGTCTGGCCTGGTCGCAAAATGCATGGCGTATTGTTCGGTGTCTAGTACTCTGTAGAAGTCTACTCATGTGATTAGCGTCTGCCGATCAATAACTGAAGCCCAATAAGGAGCGGTATGTGGGAATGATTTCCGGCGCCTGTTTTTGCAAAGCTGTCCAGTACAAGTTGTTAACCGAATCACAGATGCAAGGCCTGTGTTATTGCACCGATTGTCAGGTAGTGGGCGGAAGCTCCCATTGGGCCTCCTACGCCGTGGCACCCTCCGACTTTCAATTGTTGCAGGGGACTATGGTCCCCTTCGCATACGACCCGGGCTCAGGCCGCGAGGTCACCCGTCACTTCTGTGGCACGTGTGGCACACAGATCATGGTGCAGTCTGATGAACTCGGTGTGGCCTCGGTGAACGCCATGACCTTTGATGACGCCACGCAATTCACGCCGCAGATCGCGTACTTTGGCAACAGTGCGCCGGGTTGGTGTGAGGTAGATAAGCGCCTGACCGCATTTGGGGATGTTGAGTGACGCTTCTCCTCGTTTATCTGGCGATTGCTATCGGGGTCTCATTCCTGTGCTCAGTGCTGGAGGCGGTACTGCTATCCATCACGCCAAGCTACTTAGAGCAACTGACACAGGAGCGACCGAAATCAGGGAAGGCCATAGAGTCTGTGAAAGACCGGCTGGATGAATCGCTCTCTAGCATTCTGATCCTCAATACCTTTGCTCACACCATGGGGGCGGCGGGTGTCGGTGCGCAGGCGCTCCGCGTATTTGGTCCCGAGGCAGAGACCCTGATTGCAGTTTTGCTGACGCTGGCGATTCTATATTTCTCCGAGATCATTCCAAAGACTCTCGGTGCGACTTACTGGCGGCAGCTGGCGGTACCGGCGGCGTTCACGATCCGGTGGTTAGTGCGGTTAGTTTACCCACTGGTGTGGGTGTCGACGCGCCTGACGCAAGTGTTGGGGAAAAACCAGAAGGACGAAATCACCCGAGAGGAAATTCTGGCGTTGGCGTCTCTCGGGCGCAAAGACGGTGCGCTCAAGGCGCAGGAAAACGAGTATCTGGTGAACCTGCTCAAGCTGAGTGATACCCAGACCAGCGAGATCCTCACGCCGCGAACCGTGGTGCATATGCTGGACGAGACCACGACCGTCTCGGAGGCCCTCGGGCTGGAGGCCACGCGCCAGTTCACGCGCATCCCGATTTTCCGTGACTCCACCGATAACGTGACCGGTATGGTGATGCGCGTGGGGCTTTTTGAGGCTGAGCGGGAGGGCGGTGCAGGTGATGCGATCGCCGGCTATGCGCAGCCGGTAGTGCGTGTACCGGAGGAGCTGCCTGTCTACCGGCTACTAGATCGCTTTATTCGCGAACAGGCGCATCTGGCGGTGGTCGAGGACGAGTTCGGCCAGACTGCAGGCATTGTCACACTGGAGGATGCTATTGAGACGCTGCTGGGCCGAGAGATCGTTGACGAGAGCGATGCGGTTGCCGACATGCAGGCGCTGGCAAGGGACAAACATCGCGAGCGGCTCGAGAGCGTCGAGGAACAGCAGGAGGGAGATGGTGCCCAGGAGAGGACTTGAACCTCCACGCCCTTGCGAGCACTAGCACCTGAAGCTAGCGTGTCTACCAATTTCACCACCTGGGCAGCGGTAAATCTCTGATCGATCAGAGGGCGCGCAGACTACTTCCTCGACTCTCGGCTGTCAATTTTGAGGTCGATTGCCCCGGGCCTTGGCGTTACCGCGATCCTGGGGGTGTTTCCCGCGTATAATGGCTACTCTTTTCCAGCCGGCTGAATCCAGCCATCGGACCTTATCTTGGCGCCACGCCGCAAAAACACTACCTCGACTCCACCCGCTGACCCTCATGCGGCACGGGAACAAAACCGCTACGAACACCCCATTCCCAGTCGGGAAGTGATTTTGGGCTTGCTTGAGGCAGCTGATGCGCCTATGGCCTTTGCCGGTATCGCAGAACAATTGGGTTTGAGTGGCGAGCGCGATCTCGACGCACTGGGTAGACGCCTGCGCGCGATGCAACGCGATGGTCAGATCATTTCTGGCAGGCGGGGTGCCTATGGCGTGCCCAAGCGAATGGATTTGCTGCGCTGCCGGGTGATGGGTCATCGCGACGGTTATGGTTTTGCCCGGCCGCTTGAAGGAGTGGGAGACGACTTATTTCTCTCCGCCCGAGAGATGTACCAAGTATTCGATGGTGACGAGGTTTTGGTCTCAGTCGCAGGTCTGGATCGTCGTGGCCGGGCAGAGGGTCAGATTGTTGAGGTGCTCACCCGGGCGCATACCAAAGTGGTTGGCCGTTACATGGAAGAGAGTGGCATCGGCTTTCTGCTCCCCCACAACACGCGCATTCGAAATCACATCCTGATCCCACCCAAAGCCAAAGGCGGCGCCCGCCACGGACAGCTGGTATCGGTCATCCTCACGGATTACCCCTCGGCTACTCTGGGTGCCAAGGGCGAGGTCGAGGAAGTCCTCGGTGATCATTTGGACCCCGGGCTTGAGATCGATGTCGCTATTCGTGCCCACGGCATTCCCTGGGAGTGGCCTGATGAGGTGCTACGCGAGGCGGGTGCGCTCGGGGAAGAGCCCGCCGAGGCAGATAAAGCACACCGGGTGGATTTGCGCGATACGCCATTTGTGACCATCGATGGGGAGGACGCTCGGGACTTTGATGATGCGGTGTGGTGTGAGGAGCATTCCCGCGGATTTACATTGCGCGTGGCGATCGCCGATGTCTCGCATTATGTTCCCGTAGGCTCCGCGTTAGATGAGGAGGCGAGCATCAGGGGTAATTCCGTGTACTTCCCCGAGCGCGTCGTACCCATGTTCCCCGAAGTCCTCTCCAATGGCTTGTGCTCGCTGAAGCCACAGGTAGACCGGCTGGCGATGGTCTGCGATATGCACATCGACCGCAGCGGTCAGCTGCAGGACTACACTTTTTACGAGGCGGTCATCCACTCCCATGCCCGGCTTACCTATACCGACGTCGGGGCTGTCATTGAAGACGGTTGGAGCCCTCAGGTTCCTGCCGAGCGCGGTGAGGAGATCGAACGACTGTATCGGCTTTACCATGTGTTGCGCAGCGCGCGGGAGCAGCGTGGTGCGCTCGATTTCGATACCCAGGAAACCCGCATTCTGTTTGATGAGCAGCGCAAGATCGCAGCGATAAAACCGGTGAGGCGGAACGACGCTCATAAATTGATCGAGGAATGCATGCTGATTGCCAATGTGGCCACCGCGCAGTTCCTCGAAGCGCTCGAGCAGCCAGCGCTGTTTCGCGTTCACGAAGGCCCCAGTGCTGAGAAGCTTGAGAACCTCCGCGCTTTCTTAGGTGAGCTGTCATTGGATTTAGGGGGTGGCCTCAAGCCCACGCCTGAGCACTATCAGTCTTTGCTCGCCACCGTCGAAGGCCGCGACGATAGCCATATTGTGCAGACCATGTTGCTGCGCTCACTATCTCAGGCCGTATACCAACCCGAAAACGCCGGACATTTTGGCCTCCATTACGAAGCATACGCCCACTTCACGTCGCCTATCCGTCGGTATCCGGACCTGTTGGTTCACCGCGCGATTCGCGCAGCGATTCGAGGTCGTGGTAGGGGCGCTCATATCAAGCGAGTCGAAGGGGCAGGTGCGCTCAAGCGAGAGAAAATTTACCCTTATGACGTCGGCGCGATGGCCGCACTGGGCGAGCAATGCTCGATGACCGAGCGGCGCGCGGATGACGCGACGCGGGAAGTGGATGCCTGGCTCAAGTGCGAGTTTCTGAAGGACCGGATTGGCGAGGAGTTTGAGGGGGTCATTGCCGCCGTGACGAACTTCGGCGTTTTTGTTGAGCTGAGCGACCTGTACATTGAGGGGCTGATCCACATTAGCGCTTTACCCGGGGACTATTATCATTTTGATCAGGCGAAGCAGCGTCTTATTGGTGAGCGCACGCGGCAGGTCTTCCAGCTGGGCGGGGCCGTTACCGTCAGAGTCGCCCGGGTGGACCTTGATGACCGAAAAATCGATCTGGAATTGGCCGGAGTCGTGCCCTCCAGACGCGGTAAAAGCGGCAAGCGTCAGGCTGAAGGTGAGCCGGCAGCGGGGAGCCGAGACAAGAAATCGCCCCGCCACCAAACTGCTCCCAATGGGGAAAAGGAAAGCGGTGGTAAAGAGCGTAAGTCGGGCCAGCGGCCTCCGAAGCCATCAAAATCTGCAAAATCCCCCAAGTCGGCAAAGTCAAAAAAAGCCTCTACCTCAGGCCGACCTGCGAAAGCATCCAAGCCGGGCAAGGCATCGGCCGCAAAGCGACGGTCTGGTAAGCAGCCCCCCGCTGGCAATAAAGGGCGGTGAACCATGAGTGGTACGGCATATGGCTATCACGCGGTAGAAAGCTTAATCCGCAGAGAGCCACGCCGAGTTGCGGCATTGCATGTTCAGGCAGACCGCCAGGACAAGCGCATGCAGGCGCTGTGTGAGTTGTCCCGAAATCAAGGCGTGTCCGTGCTCTCCTGTTCTAAGTCAGAGCTCGACGCATTGGTGAGTGGGCGCCATCAGGGCGTGGTGGCAGTACTCGACCAGGCGGCGGGGGCTGAGGCTGGAGGGTTGATGAGTGAGGCGGATCTCAGCGAGCACCTCTCTCAGGTGACCGTTCCACTCATTTTGATTCTTGATGGCGTGACGGACCCTCATAATCTGGGTGCCTGCCTACGTAGCGCCGATGCGGCAGGGGTCACTGCTGTTATCTTTCCCAAAGATAAAAGTGCTGATGTGAACGATGTGGCACGCAAGGTCGCGAGTGGCGCCGCCGAGACGGTGCCCTGGGTGCGCGTGACTAACCTCGCCAGAACAATCGAATCTTTAAAGCAGGCCGGCGTCTGGGTGATCGGCACCGACGGTGACGCAGAGGGGTCGCTGTATGAGCAAGATCTGAGTGGGCCCTGTGCGATGGTGCTTGGCTCAGAGGGTGCGGGGATGCGCCGATTAACTCGCGATCTCTGCGATTTCGTTGTCAAACTGCCGATGGCAGGATCGGTTTCAAGCCTCAATGTATCGGTCGCAGCGGGTGTATGTCTGTTTGAGGCGGTGCGGCAACGGGGTTTTTAAAGTCTTTACGGCGCTGAAGCAGGTGCCAAATTGGCCCATTGCAAAGCGGCAAAGGCCTTTGTAGACTCCGCCCCTCAAAATTTGGCCGGGCCTGGCAACAGGTTCATCCTCCTTGCCACACCGCGTGACGGGTGGCTGTAAACCATAGGGAGTACGCGAGTGCGACACTACGAAGTTGTGTTCATGGTCCATCCGGACCAGTCAGAACAGGTTCCAGGAATGATTGAACGATACAGCAACGTCATCACCAAAGATGGCGGAACTGTACATCGTCTGGAAGATTGGGGTCGACGTCAGTTGGCCTACCACATCAACAAGATCCATAAGGCGCATTACGTGCTGATGAACGTCGAGGCCTCCAACGAGGCGATGGAAGAGTTAACCACCACCTTCCGTTATAACGACGCGGTCATTCGTAACCTTGTCATTCGTCGCGATGAACCCGCGCTTGAGGAATCCCTCATCATGAAGGCCGAGCGCGAAGACAAGGAACGCAAGGCCCGTTATCAGGAGCGTCAGGACAATGACGCCCGCCGCACAGCGGCTGAGACGGCAGAGGCTCCTGCTGAGGAAGAGGCGCCGGAGACCGTTGCCGAGGCGCCAGAAGCGGCCACTGAAGAAACGACCGAGGAATAAGCTATGTCACGTTTTTTTCGACGCAGAAAGTTTTGCCGTTTCACTGCAGAGGGTGTGACCGAGATCGATTATAAGGATCTGGATACCCTCAAGCAGTACGTCTCTGAGACCGGCAAGATCGTACCGAGCCGGATTACCGGCACCAAGGCCAAGTATCAGCGTCAGCTCGCGACGGCGGTAAAGCGCGCGCGCTACCTCGCTCTACTGCCTTATACAGACGCTCATAACTAAGCGTTAATGATGCGCGGCCTCGCTGAATTCATCATGCGCGGCCGATGGCAGGCGCTCGGCATCGCGGTACTGGGGTCGGGTAGCCTGTTATTTGGCTGGGTCAGTGCGGCGGCCATCGCACTGGTCACCCTGAGAAAAGGGACAGCTTCCGGAGGCTGGTTGGCGCTCTGGGCTTTATTGCCCGCGGTGATCATTTCAGCCATGACCGGCGACACGGGCAGCGTCATGTTGTTGCTGGGAGCCTACGGTCTGGCAGTTATCCTGCGGGAGAGCGTCAGCCTGTCATTGGCAGTCATGGCGAGCGTGCCGCTGGTACTGGTCAGTGGAATAGCACTGACTCTGTTTAACGGCCCGTTTTTGGAGGACCTGGTAGCAACATTTAATCAGGCCCTCGCTCAGCTAGAGCAGGACCCCCAGCAAGAGGGCTTGGGAGAGTTAGCGATCAACTCGCTGACAGTCCCTCAGGTGGCGGCGTTGTTGGCAACGGGTAATGCAGTGATTGCTTTGCTCAGCCTGATGCTGGGGCGTTACTGGCAGGCAGCCCTCTACAACCCGGGGGGGTTTGGCAGCGAGTTTCGCGCGCTGAGGTTGCCTAACTTTGCCGTGGTTGCCATGGCGCTCGCGGCGGGCGCATTGTGGTGGATGGGGCCCCATTGGCGGGTCTGGAGTGCGGCCGCGGTACTGCCGCTCACCATCGTCGGGTTTGCATTGGTGCACGCCTATGCAGCCCGCACGAACAAAGGGGTCGCGTGGCTGACCCTAATGTACGTGCTTTGGATCGTGCTCGATCCTATGAAGTGGGTATGGGTGGGATGTGTCGTGGTGGACGCATTCGCTGATTTTAGGGCCAGATGGGCGAGCTCTTCTGGCAAGGGTTCTGGTGGCGCCTAAGTCGCCGAAGAGGAATTGATTGGAGTCGGCCGTTTACCCGGCCAACAGAGGAAAGAACGATGGAAGTCATTTTGCTCGAAAACATTGGCAATCTCGGTAGCCTGGGAGACAAGGTTGATGTGAAACCCGGTTACGGCCGTAATTTCCTGATCCCGCAGGGCAAGGCAGTGCCGGCCACAGAAGACAACGTGGCCAAGTTTGAGGCTCGCCGTGCAGAGCTGGAAGCTACCGCCGCAGAGATACTGTCTGCTGCGGAAGCGCGGGGCGAGGCATTGGCGGGTCTGGGTACGGTGGAGATTGCCGCGACCGCTGGCGAGGAAGGCAAGCTGTTTGGTTCCGTGGGAACCCGTGACATTGCCGATGCACTGGCTGCCGTGGGATGTGAAGTCGACAAATCGGAAGTCCGGCTGCCCGAGGGCGTGATCCGTGAGCTTGGCGAGTTCGAGATCATGATTCAGGTCCATGCAGAGGTATCGACCTCTGTTGCGATTCATATCGTCGCTGAATAATGTCCCGCGGGGTTCCCGCCCCGCGCAATACTCTGGGCGCTAGAGTTTTTTTGGCGGCGCCAACCCCATGCGCAGATCTTTTCTGGCAGTTCTTCCCGGTCGCGGGTAATCTAATCGGCCCGGCGGCGTTTATGCATCGACAATTCGGTGCCACCCCGGCTGATCTGGCACAGAAGAAGGCGACACTTTGGAGTCGGTAAAACCTCAGGATCCGGATATCTCTCGGATCCGCATGCAACCCCAGTCGGTTGAGGCAGAACGCTCGGTCATCGGGGGTATTTTGTTGGTGCCCGAGAGCTGGGACGTGATTGCCGAGCTGGTTGATGCCGGCGACTTTTATCGGCCTGAGCACCGGGCGATTTTCCGTCAGATCGCCACTCTGGTTGATCGTAACGAACCGATTGACGTCATCACCGTTGCAGATCGGCTGCTGGCAACGGGCGAACTGGATGCGGCTGGTGGCCATACCTACCTCGCAGATCTCGTCGAGCAGACGCCCACTGCCGCCAACGTCAGTGCTTACGCTAAGGCTGTGCGGGAGCGTGCGCTGCTTAGAAAGCTGATTGGCGCGGCGCAGGATATTGCAACCGCGGGCTTCAACCCGGAGGGTCGCAGTGCGGAAGAGTTGGTTGATGAAGCCGAGCGGCTCATCATGACGGTCTCGGAGAGCGGCCCGAAACTGGGTGGCCCTCAAGGCATGGCCCCACTTTTAACGGGTGCGCTGGAGCGCATCGAAGAGCTCTACAACTCGGGTGGTGATATCACCGGTCTCACCACCGGCTTCATTGATCTCGATAAGAAAACCTCGGGCCTGCAATCTTCGGACCTGGTGATTGTGGCGGGCCGGCCCTCTATGGGTAAGACGGCTTTTGCCATGAACCTGGTCGAGAACGCGTCTGCCCACACCGAAAAGCCGATTCTGGTTTTCTCGATGGAGATGCCGGCAGAGCAACTGGTGGTCAGGATGATGTCCTCACTGGGCAAGATCGATCAGTCGCGGTTGCGTACGGGTAAGTTGCAGCAGGATGACTGGCCCAAGTTGTCGGCAGCGATGGCGAAGCTGAAAGAAACCACCATCTTCATTGATGACACACCGGCGTTGACGCCAACGGAAGTGAGAGCCAGGGCGCGCAGGCTCTCAAGGGAGCATGGCGATTTGGCCATGATCATGGTGGATTACCTGCAGTTGATGCGGGTTGCGGGTGCGGCCGACGGCCGAACCGCAGAGATTTCGGAAATTTCCCGAAACCTGAAAGCGATCGCCAAGGAATTCCGCTGTCCGGTGGTGGCACTGTCACAGCTGAATCGAGCGTTGGAGCAGCGGCCTAACAAGCGTCCTGTGAATTCGGATCTCAGGGAATCGGGTGCGATCGAGCAGGACGCCGATGTGGTGATGTTCATTTATCGGGACGAGGTGTATCACGAGGACTCGCCGGATAAAGGTGTAGCCGAGATTATTATCGGCAAGCAGCGAAATGGCCCAATCGGGACCTGTCGTCTCGCGTTTCAGGGCGAATTCACGCGGTTTGAAAATCTCGCCCGGGATGACTACGCCGGCTACTGATGCAGCGCTCGCGCTTTATGCCCTGTGGGCCTGAGGCTCCCCGAAAATGAACCAGCTTCCCTCGCCCATCGATTTTTCTGCCCTGCTCGAAATGCTCGGCGGAGATAAGCAGATAGTGGCGTCACTACTCTCTAAATTTGTTGATGAATTGACCACGGACCTCGCAGCCAGTGAGCTTTCGACTACGGATCAAGATGCTGAGGCACTGAGGCAGATTGCACATCGCATCAAGGGCACAAGTGCCAATTTGCATGCACTCATGCTGTCGGCGGCGGCGCGTGAATTGGAGCAGGCGTGCACCGAGGCCGACGCCTCGCTGATGAAGATCAAGCAGCGGGTGATGTCAGATCAGGCGCGGACAGTGCGAGAGGCAATCGAAAGCTGGGGCGCCGAAAACTGAGCGCCAAGCGTCGAGACGGGATTGATCACAGACCGATTTCTCTTCTTAGCCGCGCGAGATGCGTGACCTGCTCCTCTGCGCTGGGTGGCTCCCCTGTGGGTGCTGATAGTGTCACCCGCTCCGGACCCTGCAGCACTTCGCCACGAGCGGCGCGACTGACCCATCGATCGTAATGTTCTCGATACACCGGCCAGGTTTTGGATTCCGGCTCATTAGCCAGAAAAAACCAGTCGCTGTCGCGCCCGGCAAGGTACACCGCCGGGTGTTGCCATGCCGCGTTGGTTTTTGGCGAGGGCGCCAGGCAGGCCTGTCGATAGGCGTCGTAGGGCGACGGCAATCCCAGATCACTGAGGCAGTGTCGGCACGCCTCGATCATGCGATTTAGCGTGGGGAGATAGTCGCTGTGTTCAATGGCGTGTTGCGCTGCGCGCAGAATAACCGCTGTGGGGTAGGCCTCGAGCGCCTCCAGCCATAGGCGTTTGACCTGTTTCACCTGCTCGGCGTCTGACCAGGCCGCGTAATATTGGTTGTGGTAGTTCAACCGAAACAGCGCGAACACCTGATTGATCGCCTCAATCAGCTGCGAGTCGGGCGGCTCCCTAGGGTCAGTTGGCCCAGCTGGTGTCGGTGAGGTCGTCGCTGAGACTTCGGTCTTTTGAGCGATGGCTGCCGCCAGCGCCGCTGCGTCCTGTTTCTCCGCCATGCTGTTCTCCATACCCTGCGCTACGACACTGGCGTTTTACGTGCTGCAGAAATTTACTGTTCCAGGAGGTATGCACCTCATTACTGTCCACCCAGTACATCACAAATTCGGGGAGCAAGGCTTGTGCATCGGCTTGTTCGATCCCCGCCAACCGCAACGTCTCATAGACAGAGGTATCGGGTTCCCAGTTGCGAGGTATTCGCGTGGGCTCCGTGCTGTGATGCATCTGGCTGGTGTGCTTCAGCCAGCGCCGGCGAACATGTTCGACGAAGCGACTATTAACCTCTTTTGGTGGGCCGCCCCGCTCACTCCAGTACAGGATGAATTCTGCTCGCACCGATTCTGCAAAGCCGACGTCGATGTCCGCTTGAGCCAGTATCTCGATCGCGTCTTGGCTGGGTGTCCAGTCGCGGTCAAACGGCGCAGGGGTCCTGATCTCGAAGGCGTGTGCCTTGGGTTGCTTCGCTTGCTGCCTTTGTGAGTCTCGCCAACGGGTAAGAATGTGCTGCCTAAACTGGGTCTCAGCCTCGCTATGGTTGGAGAGTATGAAGCT
>CBFHSJ010000037.1:0-16608 GCA_965658485.1 Luminiphilus sp. | reverse complement strand
AGTACACCGGGATAATAACGTCGACCACCCGTGTCGAGGCGCCAGACGCCACTGATTTGAGCGAATTGCTCAATGTGGAACCATCCATGCGCTCGAGAGACTCATCAGCTCAGTCAAAGATCACTACCTCACAGAGCCCCGCGAGAGAATCACTCAGGGAAGATGTAGTCGGCAAACATATCGCGCAACGCAGTTTTTTGGATTTTGCCGGTGGCGGTATGGGGCATGTCTTCGATGAACTGTACGTCGTCAGGAATCCACCACTTAGCGATCTTGCCATCGAGATAGGTTTTCAGTTCATCCGGCGAGGGCTCCTCACCGGGTGCTTTGACCACGATCAATAAGGGCCGCTCACCCCATTTTTCATGGAGCCGACCAATCACCGCGGCCTCCGCCACCCTGGGGTGTCCGGTGGCAACATTTTCTACCTCAATAGAGGAAATCCACTCACCGCCCGATTTAATGACGTCCTTCGTACGATCCGTGATTGATACGAACCCCTCCGGTGTGACCGTGGCCACATCGCCGGTCTCGAACCAACCCTCCCCATCGTGGGCATCCGAACCATCGAGCTTGAAATAGCTTGAGCAGATCCAGGGGCCCCGCACCTTCAGCGCACCAAATGCCTCACCATCCCAGGGGAGCTCGTTGTTATCGTCATCGGTGATTTTAATTTCCACACCCCAGATGGGCGTCCCCACATTGGTGCGCATCTCGGCAAACTGCTCCGGGCTGTAGAGCTCACGATGACCACCTGCATGGTTCGTGGTGCCCAGCGGGCTCATCTCCGTCATGCCCCAGGCGTGCCGGGTATCCACACCGTAGGTATCAAATTCTTCCATCACCGATAGGGGGCACGCTGAGCCGCCAACCACCACTCGCGTCAGGCTCTCGACCCGCTCACCGGACTCACGCAGGTGCGCCAGCAAATTGAGCCAGACCGTTGGCACGCCGGCAGACATGGTCACACCCTCCTCATTAATGAGCGCCGCCAACGTCGGGCCGTCGCCCATCTTGTTACCGGGCATTACCATCTTCGCACCCGCCACCGGGCAGGCGTAGGGATTACCCCAGGCATTGACGTGGAACATCGGCACAATCGGCAGCATCACGTCTCCACTGGAGATGTTCATGGCGTCGGGGATTAAGGTGGCGTAGGTGTGTAACACCGTGGAGCGATGGCTGTAGAGCACGCCTTTGGGGTTGCCCGTGGTGCCCGAGGTGTAGCAGAGCGAGCAGGCCGCCTGCTCGTCCAAATCGGGCCATGCAAATTCGGCACTCTGGGCAGCCATGACCTCTTCGTAGCAAAGCACATTGGCACGATCGGTCTCGGGCATGTGCTCGCGGGTGGTCATAATGACCCAGCCCTCAACACCCGTGCACTCTCCAGCGATGCCCTCGATCAAGGGCCAGAAGTCCGGATCAAGGAAAACGTAGCGATCTTCGGCGTGGTTAATGATGTAAACGATTTGTTCCGGGAACAGGCGGGGGTTGATAGTGTGGCAAACGAAGCCCGAGCAGGCAGAGCCGTAGTAGGTCTCCATATGACGGTAGTCATTCCAAGCCAGCGTGGCGACGCGGTCGCCCGACTGTAAGTCCCAGGCTTGCATGGCGTTGGCCAGCTGTCGCGCCCGTGCAAAACAATCGCGATAGGTGTATCGGTGGCGAGGATTATCCCGCGTGATCGAGACGATCTCCTTGTGTCCGTGCACCCGCTCAGCGTGTCGCACGATCGAGGTGATCGTGAGCGGAACATCCATCATCAAACCATTCATGACCGTTTATTCTCCTTCGTCTTCGAGCGGCGAATGTACCGATTTGCGGTGGGGGTCAGCAACCCGGATTCACGTCAGCGATCAAGCAACCAGTGCCCAGTGGTCGACGCCCTCGAGGGAGGACTTTAGCGTTCGCCCCTCGCCCTCCAACTTGATCAAATGCGCCAGCAGGGACAGCTTGGCCCATTCGTGCATGACCGGGTCTACATCGTCATACACCGTGACCACCAATCCATCGAGCGATTGGGGCACTGAGTCCAGCGCCGAGGCGACCTTGGCCTCACGCATCAGGCGATGCCGCACGAGCTTTTCTACCTCACCGCGACAATCCGAAATCAATTCACCGTGGCCCGGCGCAACCACCTTGGCGTCATAATCTAGCAATCTTCTAAGCGAGGCGATGTAGTCGGCCATATTGCCGCCGGGGGGCACAATCACCACCGTCGAGCCGTTCATGATGTGATCGCCGGCAAACACCATGCCCTCCTCCTCGAGGAGAAAGCAGACATGATTATCGACATGACCGGGCGTGCGAATCGCGCGAAGCGTCCAGCCATCGCCAGAGATACAATCGTCATCCTCGATCTGCACTGCAGGCTGAAAGGTCAGATCCTGATGCCGGTCATCCGCCGTCACCCGGCCAATCAACGTGGCGCCGGTTGCCTCCGCTAAGCGCGCGGCAGCCGGCGAGTGGTCAGGGTGCGTATGGGTGCAAGCAATAAATTTCAGACGATCGCCCACGCAGTTGAGAATGGCCTCAATGTGCGAGGGTTCGGCTGGCCCAGGGTCCACGACCACCAAATCGGTTTCACCCACAATGTAGGTATTGGTGCCGGGACCGGTCATGGGACCGGGATTCGGCGCTACGATGCGGCGCACTCCAGCCGACAGTGAACGGACTTCTCCGTGGGGCTGCATCTCACTCCACCAGCTGGGAGATCACGACTTCCGGGTTGACGTCGGCATCGTAGTCCACGCCATCCACACCAAAGCCGAAGAGTTGCAGGAACTCCTGACGGTAGCCATCAAAATCAGCAAGGGTTTTGAGATTGTCGGTGTCGATCTGCTCCCAGATACCCGCGACTGCTGCCTGCACTGCGGGGTCGAGTTCCAACTGGTCGACCCGCAGTCGACCAGCCTCATCCACCTCGCCATCGCCGTAAAGTCGCTCTCGGAACAAACGGTCAATCTGCTCGATACAGCCTTCGTGAACGCCGCGCGCCTTCATCACCTTGAACAGAATCGCCAAGTAAATGGGCATCGCGGGTATCGCGGCTGACGCCTGAGTCACGACCGCCTTCAATACCGATACGCGGGCGTCGCCACTCTTTGGGGCCAACCGCTCGCGAATCCCCTCCACGCGATGATCGAGATCTTTTTTGGCCGCGCCGATGGTACCGTGCCAGTAGATATCCCAGGTGATCTTCTCGCCGATATAGGTGTAGGCAGTAGTCTTGGCGCCCTCGGCCAACACACCTTCCTCAGCCAGCGCAGTAATCCACATCTCCCAGTCCTCACCACCCATAACGGCCACGGTATGGTCGATTTCTTCCCGGGTCGCAGGCTCGAGATGAAAGTCTTGAACAGCCTCCTTGTCAGTATTCACACCCTTTTGGGTCGTAGCCTGACCAATCGGCTTGAGCGTCGAGGTGAACACCTCACCCGTTTTTGGGTGCGTGCGCCGCGGCGCGGCCAAGCTGTAAACCACCAGATCCACCTGCCCAAGATCCGCCTTGATAAGGTCGATCACCCGCCTCTTCATCTCGTCCGAAAACGCGTCGCCGTTTAGGCTCTTGGCATAGAGGCCCGCCGCCTCTGCCAGCTGGTGGAAACCCGCCGAGTTGTACCAGCCCGCCGTACCCGGCTTACGATCCGTTCCGGGCTTCTCGAAGAAGACGCCAATCGTCGAGGCGCCAGAGCCGAACGCCGCGGTAATCCGCGACGCCAGCCCATAACCGGTAGATGCGCCCAACACCAGCACACGCTTGGGACCGTCGACGATGTTACCCTTGCTACGGACATGCTCTGCCTGACGCCGCACGTTTTCAAAACACCCAGCGGGGTGGCTGGTCGTGCACAAAAAGCCGCGGACTTTGGGCTGAATCACCATGGCAAGAGCTCCAACAAAACGAGCGCAAAGTCTAGCATGCAGGGGGGAGTTCGTAGCACACTCGGCGGCGTGCGCAGTGCGAATGATCTGCGCTGTCCACGTCATAAAATTGAGCTAGATCAGAGAGTCTGGCGCCGTCAAAATTGCTCTGGGAGACAACAATGCAAATCGAAACCGCCATCCTAGCACCCGCCGCAGTCCTTGCCGGCTGGACAATGATTGTTTTTCTCTGGCTCATCGCCAGGCGCATGCCCGCCTTTGCCGCGGCGGGCATCACCGTAGGCTCCATGCCTGCCGGTGCACGAGGCGTTGATACCGAGGCGCAGCTCTCTACCAAGGCCAACTGGATTTCACACAACTACACCCACCTGATGGAGCAGCCAACGGTCTTTTATCCCGTTGCGATCATGCTGGCGTTAATGGGTGACAACTCCGCACTCAGCCTGAATCTCGCCTGGGGCTATGCCGGGATCCGGGTGCTACACAGCCTATGGCAAGCCAATGTAAATACGATTCCGGTGCGCTTTGCGCTGTTTGCCCTATCGAGTCTTTGCCTAATTACCCTCGCGGCAAGGGCCGTGATGCAGGCGCTGTAAGGATCGCGGGGGGCGCCCTGCGCCTTTTTTCGCTCACTGGATCCAACTATCCAGATCCTCGGGCGTATCGATATCGGCTACGTAATGGAGATTGTCAGTCTGCCACTCCAGTAGCCACTCTGGACGCTGGCGACGCCACGCGCCGCTGCCAAAATCACCCTCGCCTCGCGCTATTTTTAAAGCGATCCGCCGGCTGAATAGCACGGGGTTCCCGGGGCGCGCACCGACCATGGGCCCGACAAACTCAATCGCCGCGTCGGCGTGTTTATAAGCGCCAATAAGGGAAATCAAGTCTTGTCGTGTTAGCGCCGGCATATCGACGGGCAGCACCATCACAGCATCGACTTCCTGCGAGAGGCTTGCCACGCCGAGGCGCAGAGAGTCCGACTGCGAGTGTTCCCCCATCGGCTGCGTCACCTCAACAAAACAGTCGTCGTCGAATAACCGGTGCGCCTCAGCCAGGAGTGGTGACATTTCCGACTGATAGTGACCTGTCACAACGACCACCTCACCAATTCCAACTTCGCTCAACACGCGCAGACCTCTTAGAATCAGCGGCTCTCCCTCAATCTCAATCGCCCCCTTTGCGCGACCGCCCAGTCGAGCGCCCTCTCCGGCCGCGAGCAGGACTGCTCCGATGCGCAGTCGCTCGGTATTGCAGTCGCCGGGCTTGCAACAGGCTTCCTCTGTCACTGTCGTTCCTCGGTCATCTCATCATCGTCGGTTTGATCATCCATGCGTGACAGGCACACTGCGCGAGTCCATATCGGCTCGCATATGAATGAGCGCAGCGCCCGCTCCGTGACAGGGTCACATCACCATGCGTTTCACGTCCCCCAGCAAGCTAGTGAGCTCGGTGAGGAAGCGGCCGCCATCGCCGCCGTTCACAACCCGATGATCGTAGGACAGCGCGAGAGGCAGTAGTGTTTGCGGTCTGAACACCTCGCCATCCCAGACCGGCTGCACGGCAGCCCGACCCACGCCAAGGATCGCCACTTCAGGCGCATTGATAATAGGCGTGAAGCCTCGTCCACCAATGGCGCCGAGGCTACTCACAGTGAATACGCCACCCTGCATATCATCAGGCCTGAGTTGTTTCTCTCTGGCGCGCTCGGCCAACCCGGCGGTTTCGGCGGCCAGTTCCCAGATCGACTTTTTATCGACATCGCGAAGCACTGGCACGACGAGGCCCGCCGGCGTATCGACCGCCATGCCGATGTGGCAGTAGTGCTTCATCACCAGCGCTTCACCGCCATCGGCCAGAGAAGACTTCAATTTGGGATGTTCGCGTAGCGCGACCGCACAGGCTTTGAGGATGAAGGGCATCGGTGTCAGTCGCACACCCCGAGCCGCTGCCTCACTTTTTAGCTCTTTGCGAAAGCGCTCCATATCGCTGATATCCGCGTCATCAAACTGCGTCACATGCGGGATATTCAGCCAAGAACGCACCATGTTGTTGGCGGTGACCTTGTCGATCCGGCTACGCGCTGTTTTCTCAATCGCACCAAAGCGCGCATAGTCCTGCTCAGGAATCGCCGGCAAAGCCGCCCCGCTTGACGAGGGTTCGGCGGCGAGGGCCTGCGCCACATGCTGCTGCAGATCTTCCTTGAGAATCCTCCCCCGGGCGCCCGTGCCCTTTAGCTGAGAGAGCGTTACACCAAATTCCCGGGCGAGCTTTCGCACCGCAGGGCCCGCATAGACGGTGTCAGGATCTAAAGACGCAGCGGGTCTTTCTCCGCCGCGTGGCGCGGATAGAGTGGTTACCGCATGAGTGCCGAGACGGGAGGCGCCCTGATCCGAGACCGAAGCCGCGGCGATCACTGCAGTAGCTTGCGCGTTCTCTTTACCCTGCTCGCCCGGGGCCTGTGGATCTGTTTGCCCCCCATTCGTGCCACCATCGGTTTCGGTGGGCGGCGCGGCGGCGCCATCGATCTCTAGCCTGGCAATCACCGTACCTTCCATCACCGTGGTGCCAGCCTCCATCAACCACTCAGCCACGGTGCCGGCGGCCGGGGCTGGGACTTCCATCGACGCTTTGTCGGATTCGAGCAGCACCAGCGAGTCTCCCGCCTCAACCTGACCACCCAGAGGGACCAACACCTCGACCAAGTCTACGCCCTCGTCACTCCCGAGATCGGGAATCACAACGTCGATTACCGTGGCGCCAACCTCAAGCCCGCTCGCCGAGGTCGACTCTGAGACTGATGGAGCAGGGGCAGGCTCATGCCCCTCACCTCCAGCGCCCTCTGCTTTCACCGCGGAAGTCGCCACGTACTCTGACGAGACCCGATGATCTTGTGAGGACGAGTCAAGGGCTTCTGGTTCTGCATCAGCACCTGCTGCACCCGAATTGGTGGCCAGCGCCAGAATCACATCGCCTTCTGATACCGAGTCACCCACAGCCACGCGCAATTCGCCGACGACCCCCGCGATAGGCGAGGGAATTTCCATAGAAGCCTTATCGGATTCAACCACCACCAAGCTCTGCTCAACGTCGATGGTCTCGCCCGGTGACACTAACACCTCGACCACCTCGGCACCCTCAGCACCGCCGATATCCGGGACTTTGATCAGTTCGTCTGCCATATCCGATCTCCTGCCCCGCGCTCAGAGACGCATCGGGTTGGGTTTGTCGGTGTTGATCTCCAGATCAGAGATCGCCCGTTCGACGATGCTGACATCCAGCTCACCCGCGTCCACCAGTGCAGTCAGGGCAGCCAGCACAATGTGCTCTCGACTCACCTCGAAGTGCTGCCGCAACTGCCGGCGGGTGTCACTGCGCCCAAAACCGTCCGTGCCCAGCACCGTGAAACGGCCGGGGACGAACTCGCGGAGCTGATCGGTATGGGCCTTCTGATAGTCGGTCGCGGCAACAAACGGCCCTTTCGCCTCGGCTAGCTGTGCGGTGAGGTAAGGGACACGGGGCGCCTCAGTCGGATGCAGTCGATTCCATCGAACGGCGTCGTTACCGTCTCGGGCCAGTTCGTTTATGCTCGTGAGGCTCCAGATATCAGCGGCGACGCCGAAATCGCGCTCGAGCAACTCAGCCGCCGCCTCCACCTCTCGAAGAATCGCACCCGCACCCAGTAACTGGACAGAGGCCCCCGAAGTGGCACTGGAGCGCAACCGGTACACGCCACGCACAATGCCCTCTTCGACGCCTTCGGGCATGTCGGGATGCAGATAGTTCTCATTCATCGTCGTGATGTAATAGAAGCTGTTCTCCCCCTCCTCAAACATCCGACGCATGCCGTCCTGAATGATGACCGCCAGCTCATAGGCATAGGCGGGATCGTAGCTGATGCAGTTGGGTATGGTCGACGCGATCAGATGACTGTGGCCGTCCTGATGCTGCAGACCCTCGCCATTCAGCGTGGTGCGCCCTGCGGTGGCGCCGATCAAAAACCCGCGGGCCTGGCTATCACCCGCCGCCCAGGCGAGATCGCCAATGCGCTGAAAGCCGAACATGGAATAAAAAATGTAAAACGGCACCATGGGAAAATCGGAGACGCTGTAGGAGGTCGCGGCAGCCAGCCACGCGGAGAACGCGCCCGCCTCGTTGATGCCTTCCTCAAGAATTTGCCCGGTCTCGGCCTCTTTGTAATAGAGGATACCGCCGGAATCGTGGGGGGTGTAACGCTGCCCCACCGAGGAGTAAATCCCCATCTGCCGGAACATACCCTCCATGCCAAAGGTGCGCGCTTCATCCGGAACTATCGGGACCACGCGCTCGCCAAGCGTTTTGTCTTTCAATAGCGTCGACAGTATGCGCACGAAGGCCATAGTGGTGCTGATCTGGCGCTTTCCCGAGGTCTTCAGTTGCCCGGAGAACGCGCTTCGGGGCGGCGCCGGCAGCGCATAAGATGTTTTCCGACGCGCGGGAATGTGGCCACCCAGTTCAGCCCGCCGCTCACGCATGTAACGCATCTCCGGGCTGTCCTCAGGAGGTCGATAAAAAGGCACTCGCTTGAGATCTTTGTCGCTGATTGGCACACCAAAGCGATCGCGAAATGCCTGCAAGCTATTCATATCCAGCTTCTTCAGCGAGTGGGTTTCGTTGCTCGCCTCGCCCGCCTCGCTAGTGCCGTATCCTTTTACAGTCATCGCTAAAATGACCGTTGGCCGTTCCACCTCCTCACAGGCGGCCGCGTAAGCGGCGTAAACCTTATAAGGATCATGCCCACCCCGGTTAAGGTACATGATGTCTTCGTCGCTCAGATCCTTCACTAGGTCCAGCGTCTCGGGATACTTCCCGAAAAAGTGCTCCCGGGTGTAAGCGCCACCATTAAACTTGCAGTTTTGCAACTCACCGTCGCAGACGTCGTCCATGATTTTCTGCAGTAGGCCAGTCTTATCCCGCTCAATCAGAGGATCCCACTTGCGGCCCCACACCACCTTGATGACATGCCAACCCGCACCACGAAAGACACCCTCTAACTCCTGAATGATCTTGCCGTTACCCCGAACCGGACCGTCGAGGCGCTGCAGGTTGCAATTGACTACGAAGTGCAGATTGCCCAGACGTTCGCGACCGGCCAGCGCGATGGCACCGAGCGATTCCGGCTCGTCACACTCGCCGTCTCCCAGAAAACACCAAATTTTTCGGTCGCGATGATCGACCAGGCCACGCTTACTTTGATACTTCATGACGTGGGCCTGGTAGATCGCCTGAATCGGCCCAAGGCCCATCGATACGGTAGGGAACTGCCAGTAATCAGGCATCAACCAGGGGTGCGGGTAAGACGATAGACCCCCGCCGCCCACCTCGCGACGAAAGTTCTCCAGCTGTGCTTCACTGATCACGCCCTCAAGGAATGAGCGCGCGTACATACCGGGCGCACTGTGGCCCTGATAATAAATCAAGTCGCCCGGATGCCCGTTCGCGGTGCCACGAAAGAAGTGATTCATGCCAACGTCATACAGCGTTGCACTCGACGAGAAACTCGAGATGTGTCCACCCAAACCATCTTCGTTATCGTTGGCACGCATCACCATGGCCATCGCATTCCACCGAACCAGAGAACGAATGCGCCGCTCCATGAATAGATCGCCGGGCATAGTGCGCTCATCTTCAGGGGAAATGGTATTGCGGAAGGGGGTCGTGATGGCGCTGGGCAGTGGCACCCGGGAGGATTGCGCGTGCTCAGACAGATGCCTCAGCAACTGACCGGTCGCGGCGGGCCCGTTGAATCGTAAAACGGAGTCGAGTGATTCCGTCCACTCATCAACTTCGATGGCGTCCAATTTTTCCACGATTCTCACCCCCTCATGCCAATTTTTGATATTGAAAACGCTATGCCGAACTCGCAGATCCTCAACTGCCATCATGGGCGGGACTCAACCCCAGTCCAACCCCAGTCGCACGCCGTCGTCACCCACTTCCCCATCAAGGGCCTCAAGCTCGACCCAGCGGGCTGAGAACAGCGCGATAGCACCGAGATCTTCCATTAATTCTTTATTGGAACTATAAAAGCCACGCCCACAAGATAGAAATTAGCAACTTCCGGCGCAAAACGTAATATAGTTCTTTATTGGAATGATATAAAACGCAGCGAATCGGTATTTTTCGGCTTTAACGCTTCTACCGCGATACAGCGATCACAAAGTAAGCGTTTTAAAGGGATATTAGCGGAACCGAAGGTTCGCCCTGCTGAGATCGCTAATTGTTTTCGCGCCCATCAGCTTCATATCGCGCACCAGCTCGTTCTGCATGTTAGTGAGTGCTCGCTCTACTCCTGCCTGGCCGGCGCCGGCGAGCGCATAGAGATACCATCTGCCGCCAGAGCACGCCTTCGCGCCAATAGAGAGGGCCTTCAGCACATGGGTGCCCCGCTGTATGCCCCCATCACAGATCACATCGATCTGATCACCAACAGCGTCAACAATCTCAGCTAGCTGATCAAAGGGGGAGCGGCTGCCATCAAGCTGGCGTCCGCCATGATTAGATACCATAATAGAATCTGCTCCAATCTCGACAGCCCTTTTGGCATCGTCCACCGACATGATCCCCTTTAAACAAAAGGCTTTGCCCCAACGCTCCCGCACTTCTGCGGCGGCATCCCAATCCATGGTCTGGTCCAACATCGTGGAGAAATAATCGGATACCGAGATGCTGACGTTGGAGCCCTCGGGAATATGGTCCTTGAGGTTAGACAGCTCAAAAGGCTCCCTCAGCAGGTAATTCAATGTCCAACTGGGATGCGTGGCGAAACTCACTAAGCTGGAAGGGGTGAGTCGCGGCGGTGAGGTAAACCCCGTCCACAGGTCGCGCTCGCGATTGCCGCCTACAATGGTGTCGACCGTCAACGCCAGTGCATCAAACCCTGCGTCCCGGCATCGATCGATCATGCCCCAGGTAAGCGCCTTGTCCTTGTGGTAATACAGCTGAAAGATCTTTGGGGTGCGAATCGTCTCGCCGATCTCCTCAATCCCCACTGTGGCCAGAGAAGAGATACCGAATAGTGTATTGAAGGCCTCTGCCGCGCGGCCCACCGCGCGTTCCCCATCATGGTGAAACAGTCTCTGTAACGCGGTAGGCGAGAGAAACAGCGGCATATCCATGGGGATACCCATGACGGTCGTCGACAAATCGATGTTCTCGACCCCCGCCAACACGTTGGGCACCAGATCGCAGGCCTCGTAAGCCTCGGTATTGCGCCGGTAGGTCACTTCGTCATCAGCGGCGCCGTCGATGTAATGGAAGATCGGGCCCGGCAATCGAGCCTTAGCCAGTCGTCGGAACTGCGCGGTGTTGTAACAGTCGGAGAGTGTGATCCCCATGTTCTACTCCGGCTCAGTGGGTTCAGTCGAGCGGCTGCAGCGGCATCTGCTCGTGGAAGGCCTCGACACTGTCAATCACGTTCGCGCCCTCTATCGTGGCGAAAGGCTCCGCCTTCCAGCGCTCTCCCCGCATCTGAATCAAGATGCGGCTTGGGTCGCTCGATAATACCGTTGCGCGATAGTAGTCACGCATGGCATCCAACGATACCGCCTCCACCGCCGCGATCAGCTCAGCGCGGCTAGAAAAGTCATAACGCTCGCGGTTCCAGTCCCCGATAAAAGGCCCAGCTTCATCAGAGAGATTGGTGGGCGGTTCAGTCAGTTGGGTCAGCACACCCGACTTCAGATTGGCAAACTGATCTTCGGTCAGCTCGTCCAGCATCAGCGCATATTCCGCTGCGAATGCCTCAAACCGCTGAAGCATGGCGATCGGCCCTTTCACCGGCGTCTGAATGTAAAAACCGATCATCGGGTGATCCTGCAAGGTGGTGGTGAGTCCACCGGCTGCGTAACCCAACTGCTCCTCGGTGCGCAGGGTATCGAAAGCCCGGTTCCGGAGGTGCCTAGCCAACACCCGCCCCGTCGCCTCGTTGGCCAACGTTGCCTCGGGCGCTGCATAGAGCAACATCATGCCCAGATCTTCAACAGGTAGATCCGTATTTTTGACCAGCGTCTGACCCGGCACCGGTGAATACACGCGTTCACGAATATACTCCGTCGCACCCGTCCGTTCCTCAGGTAAGACGCTCTGCAGCGTTTGCGTCAGGCCTTGGGCAAAGAGTTGATCGTAGTTACCAAATAGATACACGCGGATCAGCGCCGTATCCAGAACGCGTTCGACAAAGGCATTGAAGCGCTCCGGCGTGACCTCCGCCACCGCATCGAGTAAGGAGGCTTCATCATAAAAGCCGGTGCGGGTCAGACTGGACAGGGTCCTGCCCAGCTGCCTAAAAGGGAGTTCGCGCTTGCGGTTCTCAAGTCCGCGGACAAAGCGATCAATCGCCTGGTTCAACGCCTGCTCATTCGAGTCAACCCGGAGTCCCGCCAGCGCCGCGGTCAGCAGTTCCGGTTGCTTATCGGTAAAACCGGAGATGGAAAGACGCAGGCCTTCATCGAGGCCGAGGGTGAGACCCATCCCTGCGATGCTGGCCTCATTGATCAACGCCGTCTGCTGCAGGCCGTATAAATCTGACCACAGCACCATCATGACCGCCGCATCAACCGTCTGCTGGCGAAGCGGCGAATTCAAATAGACCTGTGCATAACCCCGCGGCAGGTCAGCAAACGCCTCACTACCCTGCAACCAGACACTGATACCGGGCTCATTGATAATCTGTCTAGGCTCGCTGGTTGTGTTCGCCAACTCAAACTGCTCGGGCAGCAACCGGTTCTGTGCCGGTAGCGCGAGCTGGTATTCGGCCGTCTGGGTTTTCAATGCCTGCGCATCGGGCAAGGCCAGCGGCTCAACCGTATATTGGCCCTCATAAAAATAGAGGCTCTCGGAGACCGGCTGCGCCTGGTCGATTTCCCAGACATGGAGCCGCTCCGGGACCAGCTGAGCCAGCACTGCCTCCACCGCCTCACGATCGAACCCGGTGAACCGATACGGTGCCTCAATGGCATATTGTGCGGGATAGGTCTGCATCGCCCGGGTCAGTTCGTGGGCGTAGCTGAAGTCATCCATTTTTTCGAGAAAGCGGAAACGATTCGCAAGCGAAGTGCCAAACTCTTCGGCATAGCGATCATCGACACCCTGCTCACGCAGCATGTCTAGATATCCCAGCAGCATGGCGGTGATGTCGTCCCGATGCGCCAGGCCCTCTGGCGTCAGCTGTACTGAAAAAGTAAACAGCCCGTAGTTTCCATAGCGCGCGGGATCGGCGCTCACGATCAACGCGCTGGCCCACCCCAGATCCCGCAGTCGCACCGCTGGCGTATCGGGCATTTCAGAGCCCAGAATATACGACAGGTATTCACTGGGCTTGGTGTCGTAAAGGTCACTGTTGTTATCGATAATGAAATCGAGCCGGAGCTCGCGGGTGTCATCCTGAGGCGCATAGCGCACGCGCTTGGCGCCGACTTCTGCAAAATCGATCGAGGCCGACATTTCAGGCCGAACTGCCTGCTTGTTGGGGATCTCGCCAAAGTGGGTCTCAGCCAATCGCTGCAATGCGGGCAGCGGCAGATTGCCGATGAGCGATGCTTTCATCAGATTGGCACTGTAGTACCGCTCGAAAAAGGCTACGGTGGCAGCGTGCAGTCCCCCCTCGGTTTTATCGGCCAGGGACTCGAGATTGCCAATCTGGAAACGGTTGGCAGGGTGATCGCCCAACAGGTGACGTGCCAGCCGGTAGATAATGCGGAAGTCTTGCTCGCGGCGCATCGACCACTCTGCATTCACCGCGTTCTTTTCCTTGTCGATGTAGGTGGGGTCCAGCAACGGGTCGGTGAAAAAGCTCGAGAAGCGATCCAGAGCCTCGGGCAATGCGTCGTTCTCAACCATCATCATGTAATTGGTTAGATCGAGGCCGGTATAGGCATTGGTCATGCCGCCGTGCTCCGCGGTGAAGGCCATAAAGCCATCGGGCTCGGGGAACTGTTCGGACCCCATGAACAGCATGTGCTCAAGATAGTGGGCCATCCCGGGATAATCCTCGGGATCTGAAGCGGCACCCAAACCGACGCTCAAAGCGGCCGCGGATTTCTCTGCGGTCGGATCCGACACCAGCATGACTTCAAGTCCATTTGCCAGCTCTATCAGATCGTATGTCCGATCGTCGTTGGGACTCACCACGACTGTAGGCTCAGCAATCTCCGGCGAATCGGTCGACTGGCCGCAGGCGGCCAGCCCAGCGCTCAGCAACAGCACGCCGCACAGTCGGTTACAACGTGACGCACAGGCAGCTGGGATGCTCACGAATATTCGCACCAAATAGAGAGTAGACACGTCCTTGAATGATGTACTCATCGATAAGGATCTCTTGGTTAATTTATGAGGAAACAGCGAGCGAGTCGCTGGATGGCCAGGCTGACAGAATGGCATTGACCAACGTGGCCAGAGGTATAGCGAAGAAGACCCCCCAAAACCCCCACAGTCCGCCGAAGAATAATACCGCTATCACAATCGCGACCGGATGTAAGTTGACCGCTTCGGAAAAGAGGAGCGGCACCAGCACGTTGCCGTCGAGCACCTGTATCAGCAGATAAGCGCCTACTACCCAGTAAAAATCAGGCGTGACGCCAAATTGAAAATAAGCGACGACCACCACGGGTATGGTCACCAGTGCGGCACCGATATAAGGTACGATTACTGAGAACCCTACTAGCAGTCCCAACAACGCCGCGTAGTTCAGGGAGAATATCGCAAAGACCACGTAGGACGCGCTGCCGACGATCAACACCTCAATGCCCTTGCCCCGGGCATAGTTGGCAAATTGCAGATTCAATTCCGACCAGATTCTCTCGAGCAGTGGCCTCTTGGTGGGCAGGAAATCGGCAAACCACCCGGTCAGCTGCTCGCGGTCCTTGAGAAAGAAAAACACCATTAGAGGAATCAGAATCAGGTAAACGGCGGCCGCCAGCACACTCGGAATCGAGCTCAGACCCTTGGTCACCAGTATCTGTCCCACCGAAGCCATTTCGGCCTGAATTGCAGCCGTAAGCTCGTTGACCTGCTGCTGGGTAAAAAAAACCGGGTACTCCTCCGGGAGCGTTACGAGCACCTTGCGCCAGGCCTCAATAATCGCCGGGGCTTCGCGCACCAGCGCCACGAGCTGTCGCCATACTAGCGGCGCCAGGCCGAACAGCACGGCAAAAAAACCACCAAGAAACAGTAATGTGGAAAACGCGACGCTCAACTCTCCGGGCAAGCCCCGCTGTCTCAGGACATTGGCAACGCCCTGCATCAAGTAAGCCAGAATGACCGCCACCAGCACCGGCGCGAGAATGTCGCCGAACAGCAGTATGACGGCAAAGGCCACCGTCAATAGCACGAGCAGAATAACGGCTTCTTCCTCACTCAGATAACGCTGGTACCACCTCGTCAGAACTTCTTTCACGTTGCGACTCCTTGATTCAGGCCTTAGTGATGGTCAGCCTCAGCACCTCATCGGGCAACCGTTCACATTCCACGACATGCCCCGCCAAACGCGCAAAACTCTCGAAGTCACGTTCAGAGCCCGAATCAGTAGACAAAACCTCCAATACCGCACCTGAGGGCAGCGCACTGAGCGCACGCTTGGCCATCAACAGCGGCATGGGACATCGTTCCCCCCGCGCGTCTACCGACTCAGTAGGTGGGGTTTGATTCGGCATGGACAGGGACCAGATCGTTAGAGGGCGAGGAGTATATCGCTTATTGCTACAGGGGGGTTTCGGTACGAATTTTCACACTCGCCTCGAGCTCCCCGCAAGAGCCCAAGTAAGCTAGAGTGCGACCATGCTCCACCGCCTGCCCACCCCGTTGCAACGGGTCTTTCCCAGCCTGATCTGTCTGCTTTTGATCAGCGGCGTAATGGTGTCTCCGAGTAGCCGGGCCGTGACCGAGGACCTCAAGATCCCCAACCTGGGCGAATCCAGTACCAGCCTGTTCTCTGCAGACTACGAATATCAATTAGGTCGTATGTGGCTGCGGAGCTTCCGAGGGCAGGCACCACTCCTCAACGATCCGCTGATGCACAGCTATTTGGAAAATCTCGTTTTCGAGCTGGTGCAGCACAGTGAGCTTCAGGACCGCCGCGTCGAGCTGGTGATCGTCGACAACCCGACAATCAACGCCTTCGCGGTGCCGGGCGGCGTGATCGGTGTGCACAGCGGCTTGTTCCAGTACGCTGAAACGGAAGACGAGTTCGCAACAGTCATGGCCCACGAAATCGCGCACCTTAGCCAACGTCACTTCTCCCGTCGTATGGAACTGGCGCAGGAGCAGGGCCCGATGCAGCTGGCGGGACTATTAGCCGGAGTACTCCTGGCCGCCACCGTCGGCACCGACGCGGGTCTCGCAGCCATGACGACCGCGCAGGGGCTCGCACAGGATGCGCAACTACGTTATAGCCGCGCCAATGAAGCAGAAGCCGACCGGGTGGGACTGCGAACCTTGTTCAACGCAGGTATGGACCCCTACGCGGCGCCGCAGATGTTCGAGCGTATGTATGCCGCCACCCGCTACAGTCAGGGCGACCGCATCCCCGAATTTCTCCGCACCCACCCCCTTTCTGAAAAACGCATTTCTGATACCCGAGCTCGCGCAATGCAGTATCCGAAACGCATTCGCGCGGTCAGCCTCGACTACCAGCTGATGCGCGTCCGGGTCGCCGTTCAGGCCGCGCAAACCCCAGAGGAAGCGGTG
>CBFHSJ010000036.1:0-16949 GCA_965658485.1 Luminiphilus sp. | reverse complement strand
CGGTCTATCTGGGAATGAGGACTCCGAATACACCTGGGTAATTGATCCGCTTGACGGCACCAGCAACTTTCTGCGGGGCATCCCCCACTACGCGATCAGTATTGCCTGTTTGCATCGCGGTAAGATCGAGCACGCCGTGGTCTACGACCCGGTGCGGCGGGAAGAGTTTATCGCCTCGCGCGGCCGCGGGGCGCAAGTGAATGGCCACCGGATTCGCGTTGGCAGTCGACAGGAGCTCACCGATTCGCTGATTGGCACCGGAGTGCCTTTTTTGGGGCACTGCGACGAGCACCTCGACTGGTATACCCAATCCCTCGCTGCAGTTACGGGTCGCTCCATGGGGATTCGCCGGGCCGGTGCCGCCTCGCTGGATCTAGCGTATGTCGCGGCTGGTCGCCTGGACGGGTTTTGGGAGATGGGCCTGAACGAGTGGGATATCGCCGCAGGCGCGTTATTGATTCGCGAGGCTGGCGGACTGATCACGGACTTGTCGGGTGGTGAGGGCTGGTATGACAGTGGCAATGTCGTATGCGGCAACAGCAAGCTGATGCGACAGCTGCTGCCGTTGGTCAAGTGGTCCGCTGCCTAGAGATTTATTACCGACCAGAGTCTCAGGGCATTAAGCCTTCCTGATCGGCACCCTCACGTTCCGGCACCATCACATCCTCTTTACTCACACCCAATTGCAACAGGGTAGTGGCTGCCACATACATGGAAGAGTAGGTTCCCACCGCAACACCCACCAACAGCGCTACGGCAAAACCAAAAATCATTTCCCCGCCAAACAAGGCGAGCGCGGCCAGCACCAGCAACGTGGTTAAAGAAGTGACCAGCGTGCGGCCTAAAGTTTCGGTCAGCGAAATATCGATCACCTCTCCAGGGCTGGCGCGTCGTATTTTCCGAAGGTTCTCCCGGATGCGGTCGGACACCACAATCGTGTCATTCAGCGAATAACCCACCACTGCCAAAAGCGCCGCCAACACAGTCAGGTCAAATTCCAAGCCTGTAAGCGAGAAGAAACCCAGGGTAAAGATCACATCGTGTGCCAAGGCGATCACCGCGCCGAGCGCAAACTTGATCTGGAAGCGGAAGGCGACATAAAGCATCACCAAACCAAGTGCGGTGAGCATGGCGATACCGCCGTCGTCTCTCAGCTCCTCGCCCACCTGGGGTCCGACAAATTCGATCCGGCGCAGCTCGATGCTCATCTCGGTCGCTGCCCGAAGCTTGTCGACCATCAACGCGCCCTGCGCATCCGAATACCCGTCGGGCAAGCGCACCAACACATCCTTGTCCGTACCAAAGCTGACCACCACGGCACCTTCGTAACCTTCCTGATCCAGAACCGCTCGAATCGCACCTAGATCAGCGCTATCGCTATAGGCGACCTCGACTAGGGTGCCGCCCGTGAAATCTAAGCCCCAGTTCAATTGCTTTACGGCGAGCGAACCAGCTGCCGCCAACAGTGCGGCCACGGAGAGCGCCACGGCCACCCAGCGCCATTTCATGAAAGGTATAGCTTTCATGCGGGCGCTCCTTCGGTGCTGGATCGTTTGTTGCCGATGCCGCCGATCGCCAGTGACTTCACCCGGCGACGGCCGTAGATAAGATTGACCAGTGCGCGGGTACCCATGATCGAAGAGAACATGGATGTGATGATGCCGACCGAGAGAGTGACGGCGAAGCCTTTGATCGGTCCGGTACCGATGGCGTAAAGAATAATGGCCACAATCAGGGTTGTGATATTGGCATCAAGAATCGTCACGATCGCACGATCAAAACCCTGTGTGATCGCCGTTTGCGGCGGTGAACCGCTGCGAATCTCCTCACGAATCCGCGCGAAGATCAGCACATTGGCGTCCACCGCCATACCGACGGTCAGCACGATACCCGCAATACCGGGCAGCGTGAGCGTGGCACCCAGCAGGGACATTATGCCAACCAACAAGACCAGGTTGCCCGACAGCGCAATCACTGCGGCTATGCCGAATACGCGGTAGTAAAAAATCATAAACACAACGACCAACGCTAAACCGACCTGCACCGACTTTATTCCAAGGCGAATATTCTCGGCACCCAATGAGGGGCCAACCGTGCGCTCTTCCACAAAAGTGATGGGTGCTGCCAGCGCACCGGCGCGCAGCATGAGCGCCAGTTCGGAGGATTCAGCCGGATTATCGAGGCCCGTAATCTGGAACTGCGCGCCCAGCGCGGACTGAATCACCGGCGCGGTGAGCAGTCTCTTTTCATCATAGGGAATGCGGACAGCCACCTCTTCACCCGACTCGTCCTGCTCATAGCGGGTGCGGTATTTTCTCTCGATGAACAACACGCCCATGCGGCGCTTGACGTTGGCGCGGGTCGCCCGCGACATCAGCATGCCGCCCTCACCGTCGAGGCTGATCATCACGTTGGGCTGACCGTTCTGGTCAAATCCGGCCTGCGCATTAGACACGCTCTCGCCTGTAATAATGACGTCACGCTCCAGCCACTCCGTCATGCCTCCGCGATTAGCGCTGCGATACTCGAATCGCTGGCGCTCTGTAATCGGCGCATTCGCCTCGGCGACCAACCGGAATTCCAGATTCGCGACCTTCCCCAAAATACGCTTCGCCTCGGCGGTGTCCTGAATGCCAGGTAGCTCCACAACAATGCGATTAGCACCCTGTCGTTGCACCAACGGCTCGGATACACCCAACTCGTTCACGCGGTTGCGAATGGTGGTCAGGTTTTGTGCCACGGCGTAGTCAACTACCTCTTTGATCGTTTGCTCGGTGACTTCTGCGTAGAGCGACCAGGTTTCGCCTTCGTCCACGCGATCCAGAAAGAGCTCGGGGTACATGTCCACCACCTCTCGACGAGCGGCTTCACGATCGGCCTCGGTACGGAACTGCATGGCGACTTTCTGACCATCCAGACTGATTCGACCACGAATACGTTCCTCGCGGAGTCGCTTCTGAATACCAGTTTCATACTGGTTAAGCTTGCGCTCGGCTGCTGCCGCGACATCGACTTCAAGCTTGAAGTGCACGCCACCGCTCAGATCGAGTCCGAGCTTCATGGGCGAGGCGCCGCCATCCATCAGCCAGTCAGGCGTGGTAGGCGCGAGGTTCAGCGCGACGATAAAGCCGTCGCCCAGTTCCCGCGCCAAAATAGCCTGCGCTCGCAACTGTTGCTCGCGATCATTCAGCCGCAACAGGGCTGATTTACCCTGATTTTGCAGCTCTTTACCGAAAGAGCCGATTCCCGCCTCGGTCAGCGCTGTCTCCGCCCTCGTGAGCACCCGCTCGTCGATCTGTTGCGCACTGCTGGCGCCGGCAATTTGCAGCGCCGGGTCAGGGGCATACAGATTGGGCGCGGCGTAATAAAAGCCAAACAGCAACACGAGGAGGATGAGCAAGTTTTTCCACAGGGGATAACGGTTTGTCATCGGAATTACTTGAGCGCTGGCGAGGCAGCGTCCGCATGATTGAACAGGCGCGGAGTGTAACGACTCAGTGGCGCCAAAACCATGTAACAGTTACCCAAGCCAGACCCGCGCATTGCGGAAGAGTCGCATCCATCCAGAGTCGGTTTCCCATTCGGAGGGACACCAGGATAGTTGCGCAGCACGGAAGACGCGCTCTGGATGCGGCATCATGATGGTGATTCGCCCGTCCTCATTACAGAGGCCCGTGATGCCATCCGGGGATCCATTGGGGTTGTAGGGATAAGTACCGGCGACCTTCAGATCGTGATCGATAAAGCGCATAGCTACCAAACCCGCGCCTTCCAATGAGGCCTGCTCCTCGGGCGAGGCAAACTGCGCGCGCCCTTCTCCATGGGCCACCACGATAGGCAGGTGCGAGCCTTCCATACCGTACAGCAGCACTGACGGCGATGCCTCCACTTCAACCAGCGATAGGCGGGCCTCGTACTGCTCAGAGCGATTACGCGCAAAGCGCGGCCAGTGATCAGTCCCGGGAATAATTTCCTGGAGCGCGGACAGCATCTGACAACCGTTACAGACTCCCAAGGCGAAAGTGTCGGTCCGCGCGAAAAACTGCGCAAACCGGGAGCGGACTGCCTCATTAAATAAAATGCTTTTTGCCCAGCCTTCTCCGGCACCCAGCACATCGCCATAGGAGAAGCCGCCGCAAGCCGCCAGTCCATGACAATCAGACAGATCCTGCCGGCCGGCAATGAGATCGCTCATATGCACATCGACCGCCGTAAATCCGGCGCGGTCAAAGGCCGCCGCCATCTCCATCTGGCCGTTGACGCCCTGCTCACGCAGCACCGCAATACGGGGGCGGTGTCCGGTGGCGATAAAAGGCGCGGCAATGTCAGCGTTACAGTCGTAGCTGAGTTGGGCGGAGAGACCAGGATCCTGTGCCTGAATGGCTGCAAATTCCTGATCCGCGCAATCGGCGTTGTCGCGGACACGGGCAATGGCATGGCTGGTCTCTGCCCACAGCGACTGCAGCGCTGCTCGCCGGCTGTCGATCAACTCGAACTGCGGGGTATTCACCACAATGCGCCCGTCGGCCCGCGGCATCGCAATGCGGGTCACCGCTTCTCCAAGCCCGACCGCCTCGGCACAAGCCAAGACATCGGAGACATGTTCTGTCGCCACCTGCAAGACAGCGCCCGCCTCTTCACTAAAAAGCCTCGCATTGGCCTGATCTGGCGAGATATCGAGATCCACCTGCAGCCCGCAACGCCCCGCAAATGCCATCTCCAACAGAGTGACCAGCAAGCCACCGTCAGAGCGGTCGTGGTAGGCAAGCACCCAATCGCTGTCCTTGATCTTCTTCATAAGCTCGAAGAACGCATGAACGTCCTCAGGGACGACGTCGGGAGCCGTGCTGCCCATTTGTTGCCACACCTGCGCGAGCACCGAGCCACCCATTCGGTCCTGCCCGCGGCCCAGATCGACCAGCAATAAGACCGAATCCTCGCGCGGAGATAAGACCGGTGTCAGGACCGAGCGAACGTCATCACAGGGGGCAAATGCCGACACAATCAGCGAGACGGGTGCAGTCACAGCGCGGTCTTCACCCTCTTCCCGCCACACGGTGCGCATGGACATAGAGTCCTTGCCGACGGGGATCGTAATGCCCAGAGCAGGACAAAAATCGCGGCCCACGGCGGCGACCGTGTCGTAGAGGATCGCGTCATCCCCTGCGTAACCCGCCGCACACATCCAGTTTGCGGACAGCTTAATGTCACTCAGTGATGCAATCGGCGCAGCCAGAATATTGGTGATCGCCTCGGCCACCGCCATGCGGCCCGACGCGGGTCCGTCCAATATTGCCAGAGGCGTGCGCTCACCCATCGCCATGGCCTCGCCCAGATGCGTGTCAAGCGACACGGTGGTGACGGCACAATCCGCCACGGGCACCTGCCAGGGACCCACCATTTGATCCCGGGCCACCATACCCGTGACGCTGCGATCACCAATCGTAATGAGGAAGCTCTTCGACGCCACCGCCGGGAAGGTCAGCACCCGCTCAAGCGATTCCGGCAAGGAGACTGCGCTGGCATCGAAGCCATCACTGAGCGGCGGCCTGCGCGAGGCCCGCCGGTGCATCTTAGGCGGCTTGCCAAACAACACTGACATGGGCAGATCGACCGGGTCATTATTGAACTGGCGGTCCGTCACCGACAGATGATGGGCTTCCGTCGCTTCACCGACGACCGCATAGGGGCAGCGCTCCCGCTCACAGATCGATTCAAATCGCGCCAGCTGATCGGGCTCTACCGCCAGCACATAACGCTCCTGCGATTCGTTACACCAGATCTCAAGTGGCGTCATGCCCGGTTCATCATTGGGCACATCGCGGAGCTCGAAGCGCCCTCCCCGGCCCCCGTCCTTGACCAGCTCGGGCAACGCATTGCTGAGCCCCCCCGCACCCACGTCGTGGATAAAGGCAATGGGATTATCAGAGCCCAGACTCCAGCAACGGTCAATGACCTCCTGACAACGGCGCTGTATTTCAGGGTTTTGTCGCTGCACCGAGGCAAAGTCGAGATCCTCCGCACTGTCCCCGCTCGCCATAGATGACGCTGCACCGCCGCCCAGACCAATCAGCATCGCAGGGCCACCCAACACCACTAATTTGGCGCCAGCCGAATAGTCGCCTTTGTCGACGTGCTCAGTGCGCACGTTGCCGAACCCACCGGCGATCATGATGGGCTTGTGATATCCCCTGACGCCGTCGGCAGTCTGCGTTTCAAACGTTCGGAAGTAGCCTGCGAGATTGGGCCTGCCGAACTCATTGTTAAAGGCCGCAGCGCCGATCGGCCCCTCGGTCATGATATTCAGTGGCGAAACAATTCGGCCGGGGCGGCCATAACCTAGCTCCCACGGTCGCGGTTTGTCTGGGAGCTCCAAATGGGAGACCGAAAAACCCACCAGCCCGACCTTGGGTCGCGAGCCACGTCCCACCGCGCCTTCGTCACGAATCTCGCCTCCAGAGCCGGTACCCGCACCCGCAAAGGGCGAAATCGCTGTGGGGTGATTGTGCGTCTCCACTTTCATCAATAGATGAATCGACTCGTCGTGGAATCGCCAGACTTGATCAGCGACGTCTGGAAAGAACCGGCCTGCCCGATGGCCTGCCACGACGGCGGCGTTATCGGAGTAAGCTGACAATACGTTGTCGCCACCGACTTCATGGGTGTGCCGGATCATGGCAAACAGAGAATGATCCTGCTGCGCACCGTCGATCTCCCAGCTGGCGTTAAAAATTTTATGACGGCAGTGCTCGGAGTTCGCCTGCGCGAACATCATCAATTCGATGTCCCGGGGGTTACGTCCCAACGTCGAGAATGCGTCGACGAGGTAGCTGATCTCGTCTTCCGTCAACGCCAAACCCAATTCAGTGTTGGCCCGCGTCAAGGCCGCAGCGCCTCCGGCCAACAGGTCGACCTCGTTATAGGATCGGGGCGGGGAACGCTCGAACAGGGGTTGTAAATCTGCTAATGAACCGACGACAGTCTCGACCATACGATCATGAATCAGGGCATCCAGCGCGGCGGTATCGTCATCTTCCGTGAGGCCATCAATGCCGAATAGCGTCACCCTCTCGATACGCTCAACCTTGGAGAACCCGCAGTTATGAGCAATATCAGTGGCTTTACTGGACCAGGGAGAAATCGTGCCAAATCGCGGCGCGACAATGCGCTGTCCCGGCCGCTCCCGTGCGGAGGGGTCAACGGCCGTCGCGGTGCCCGGACGAAGCAGCGCCGCCAATCGGTCGCCATCAATGGTCTCACCTGATGCGATGTCTACCGCATAGGCATGCACCACCTCTCGCAGCGAAAAGGCCAGACCCAGTGCAGAAATGTCGGCCGCCAAGAGTTGAAAACGGGCTGTAGACAGCGCGGAAGATCCGGGCAGGACAAGCATCTGGGGTTCCTGAGCGAGACAGCACGCAGAGTATACCGTGGAGCTTGGTGTGCAGGTATGCCTGTGGGCCGGAACCAAGACGTTTTCACCTCTTTATTGGCGTCACCGCGGCACTGCGAGGCGCGCTGTTCCCAGGGCGACCCAGCGCCTACAATCACGGCATGACGCGACTGCTGTTTTGTCTTGCTTGTGCCGGCTCATTGAGCCTGCTGTCAGCGTGCACCGACTCATCCTTCCTGCCGCCGCTGGCTGCGGGCGAGGAAGTAGTCGTTGTGACCCGCAATTCCCCGACTACTTACTACTTTCAGGGCGATCGCGCATCGGGGTTCGAATATGCGCTCATCAGAGCATTCGCTCGCGAGTACGAGATGCCAGTGCGTATCAAGGTGGCCTTTAGCCTGCCGGAATTGTTCGACATGCTGGCAAGCGGCGAGGCACACCTGGCAGCGGCGGGTCTTAGCCAAAGTGCCGGCCGCGACGCGCGATTTGTTGCATCCCACCCCTACCTTTATCAGCAACCCCTTGTCGTCTACAAGTCAGGCGCTTTCAGGCCCCGCTCCCTCGATGCGTTAGTGGGGCGCGACATCGTGGTGGTCGCTGGCAGTGTGCATTTGGAGACGCTTTCTGCGTTGCGACAAGACTTTCCCGAACTGTCTTGGCGTGAAGTTCACGCTGCCGATTCACTCGAATTGATGCAGCTGGTGACAGACGAGAAAGCCGACCTGGCGATCGTCGATTCGATTGAATTCGGTATCCAGCAGCAGCTATTCCCCCGCGTGGTCGCCGCCATGGAAATCGGCGATAGCACACCCATTGTTTGGTACCTGCCTGAAGGCAAACACAGTCAGGCATCGCTGGAACTGGTGAATCAATTCATTACCCGCGCCACCGAGAAGGGAAAAATCGCACAGCTAAAGCGGGCGCATTTTGGTCGCTGGGAGCACGCTTCCCGGGTTGGCTCACTTACCTTCCAGCGCAAAATGCGCGACGATCTGCCCGAGTGGCAGCCGCTGCTTGAGACTGTTGCGGAGGAGTACCAGATGAATTGGCGGCTACTTGCTGCCATGGCTTATCAGGAATCGCATTGGGACCCCGATGCCCGCTCGCAAACCGGTGTGCGCGGGATGATGATGCTCACGCGGATGACCGCAAACGAACTGGGGATAGAGGATCGCACGGACCCTCTCCAGAGTCTGAGGGGCGGTGCGCAGTTTTTTAAAGACTTGTTGAGACGGCTCCCTTCAGATATCCAAGAGCCCGACCGCACCTTCATGGCGCTGGCCGCCTATAACATTGGCATGGGTCATTTGGAGGATGCTCGCGTCTTGACCCAGCATGAGGGCGGCAACCCCCACTTGTGGCCCGATGTGCGCGCGCATCTACCCAAGCTGCAAAATCCCAAGTATTTTTCCATGACCAAGTTCGGTTTTGCGGACGGGGAACAAGCGGCGACCTATGTCGACAACATCCGCCACTACGAGGGGCTGCTGTCACTCAAGGACCTATCGGAGCGCCGCATCTCGCCGCCGATTCAGGTTGATGCGCTGCTCCCGGATTACCTCGGGCGCGCCGAGCTCCCGGTTCTATAGTGGCGCTATATTGAGCGCCAGCGTTTAGTTCCGCCTGTGCATCTGATGGCGCCTCAGCTGCCCTCTTCTCGATCGCCCCGGCGCTGCTGAAAAAAATGACGTAACAGATCCGCACTTTCCGCTTCGTACAAACCCTCGACCCACTCCACACGATGGTTCAATGCCGGGTTGTCGAGTATCCCACCGGTGCTAAGGACGGCCCCGGCTCTGGGCTCCCGAGTAGCAAATACAAGGCGCTCGACTCGGGCGTGAACCAACGCGCCGCAACACATCGTGCAGGGTTCCAGCGTCACGTACAGGGTTGTGCCCGGCAGCCGATAATTACTGCCCCTGACGCCCGCTTCTCTCAATACCCGGATTTCGGCATGGGCTGTGGCATCGTGAAGTTCTATCTGTGCGTTACCGCCATGGGCGAGCACGACTTCACCGCGCGCCAGTACGGCACCTACCGGCACTTCACCACGATCCGCCGCGCGCCGCGCCTCTTCCAGGGCCAAGGTCATAAAACGCTGATCCCAATCGCTGAAACTCACAGCGGTGCCTCGCTGTAAAATTGCCAGCACAGTAAGGCTAGCGCACTACGATAGGGCGAAAAGGCGCCGCCCTCGTCAATCACCCGTTTCTCATCCGGGCGGTCTTTCCAACCCATGATTCTGCCAAACCCGACCCGCACAGCGAGATCGCCGCTGGGCCATATGTCGGGGCGCCCCAGAGCAAACATCATATACATATGCGCAGACCAACGCCCGAAACCCCGCACCGCAGTTATCGCCGCTTCAACTTCTTCGTCAGCGAGCTCGGGCAAGGTTTCGATCGGCAAGTCACCGGAGATCACAGCCTCTGCCAAAGATTGCAGGTAACTGATTTTCTGGCGCGACAGTCCCGCGGCTCTGAGTTGGTCCGGGGCTGTGGCAAGCAGCTTCTCGGGTACTAGCGCCCCCCCTAATGTCTCGTCAACGCGCTGGGCGATGGTGGCGGCGGCTTTGACGGACAGTTGCTGCCCCATCACGATTCTCGCCAAAGATTCAAAAGAATGTTCTCTTCGCCGCGACGGGGGGTAACCAACCCGAGCGATGGCTCGTGCCACCTCCGAGTGGTCCTGTGCCAACGCATCCAGCGCTTTGCGGATGGCGGCATCCGTGAGCCCGAAACGCCGACTCATGCGAGATGGCTGGCGTCAGCCATGAACGGGGTAGCCGAGCAGTCCATGCAGGTAGGCCGCCACACCGTAGATGAGCAGTGTGATCGCAATTGCAGCGAACTCCCGCAGCAGTGAGGGCTGGAGCTTGCTCAATCGCGGCTTGCCGTCCTGTTTATTGATAATCACCACTTCAAGCGCAGCCCAGACAAGCAGGCCGCCAAAAAGTAGCAGTGACGCAGAATCACCATTCACAAGCAGATGTGCCAGCGCCCACAGCTTAACGGCGGTCAACTGGGGATGCCGGATCACACACGCGACCCGAGCGCCCACCTGCGACCCAGCAATTAAGTAAAAGCCGAGATAAACCAGCACGTTGTTCGCACCCACCCAGGCGGTCTGGCGACCCCACCACACAGTGGTCGAGGCCTGCTGGTAGCCCAGCGTCATCATCACAACAGATGCCAAGAGAAGCAGTGCCATCAGTAGTCTGCCGGCATTACCGAGCCGCGCTCGTGCTTCGGGCGCTACGCGCTTAAAAAGATGTGCGCCGCCCCAAAGTAGGACACCACTGACTAACCACATCATGCCTTGATGACCTCGCTAGCAAGCGAAGGAAATGATGTCAGCATAGGCCGGCGCTCACTGCTTGGCTGCGCGCTGGCGTAGCGCTGCCAACCGGGCGCTCATCTGGCTGTAATCCACAGTCTTGGCAAAGGCATTGCCGCGCTCGCCCTCCAGCACTAGCGCATTCCCAAGGGTCTCCTTGACTCCGTCATTCATCAGCGCCTTGAGCGCGAAAACGGCCTTGGGGTCGGCATCAGCGATTTGTGCCGCACTGGCCAGCGCCTCATCCAGCAGGCTGTCGGCGGCACAGACACGATTGACCAGCCCCCACGCCTCGGCGCGCTGCGCGTCAATGAAATTGCCGGTCAAACTCATCTCGCGCGCGCGATTAATACCGATGATGCGCGATAACTTCTGTGAAAGACCCCAACCGGGCAAAATGCCCACGCGGGCGTGGGTGTCAGCGAACCGCGCATGCTCACTGGCATACAGATAATCACAGGCAAGCGCCAACTCAAATCCCCCCGTCACAGCAGCGCCATTGACGGCACCGATGATGGGTTGGGGACACTGCTCCAGCGCTACCACAATGGGCGACTCGGGCCCGAGGCCCAGTCCACTCGACAGCAGTTCGGGCTCATCCGTTAGTGCCTTGAGGTCCACACCTGCGCAAAAAGCGCGGCCCGAACCTGTCAACACAATGGCTCGCACTCCCTCATCAGCTGCAAGGTCGGCGAAGGTTGCAATGATGGCTTCGGACAATTCTCGATTTAGCGCGTTATGCGCGTCGGGACGATTCAACGTCACGAGTGCGACGCCGGCTTCCTGGTGGACTTCGATAACAGACACGGTTTGACCTCGAGGAATAACTGAGGCGCCAACGTATCAAACCGGCAGAGTTGAGAACAGTCCTGCCACCGGAGACTCGAACAGTTCGTCGACTGAATGTCCCTCACACAAGTGAACGCTCATGGGCATTACCGCTGGACCACTGCGGTGCTCGGTAGCAGGACCTCGTGGGTCCAGGCCGCGCTAGCCGGCAGCCTGCTATTTGGTGTTCGCTACCAGGCGGGCTGCATCCGCACCTGATCGGGGATAGTGTTGGCTTGGGTGGGCAGCAGGTACAACCGCGCAAAGGTCAGCCCGGAGCCCACTAGATAGCCCAGCTTTTTGAGCATCGCCACCGGACCCCGCTGACCCTCGAGCGCGTCGCGAGCAACTTGCAAAGCTCGCATCCGTTCAAGACCCGCCCGGAAACGGGGATCGTCGGTGTTCAGTGTCAGCGGGAACACCTGCCGAGAGATCTCAGTAGTGATATCAAACACTGTGTAATCAAACTCGGTGACGTCCATACCAAACGCTTCGTAGAGCTTGGGCCGAGAGTGGTCTCTGACATACATGGTCGAATAGACCGCGAGCAAGAAAAAGCGGATCCACAGCTTGTTAAAGCCGCTTAGCAATTTGGGGTCGGATCGCATGATCAAAGCAAAGGCCTCGCCGTGGGCAAATTCGTCGTTACACCACTCCAGAAACCATTTAAAAATCGGATGAAAGCGCTTCTCAGGATGGCGCTCAAGGTGTCTATAGATCGTGATGTAGCGTGCGTAGCCGATCTTTTCTGAAAGATATGTCGCGTAATAGATGTATTTCGGCTTAAAGAAGGTGTACTCCTTCTCGCGCTTCAATACACCTAGGTCGACAGCCACGCCGAGCTTGTTCAGCGCTTTATTGATAAAGCCAGCGTGTCGGGACTCATCCCTCGCCATATAGCGCATCAGCTTGGAGACGTCGGGGTTGCTGACGTTTTTCTCGATCTCCTGGTAGAGCACACAACCCGAGTACTCGGCGGTGATGGAGGAGACGAGCAGATCGAGAAACTCTTGTTTGAGTTCGGGGTCCGACTCCAGAGTGCTGGGGTCGTATTCGTAGTTCTGCTTGAAGTGGCCTCGATTCTTGTCGAGCTCGAACTCTCGCATCATCAGATCCCACTCAGCGCGAACAGGTTCGATGTCGATATGCTCCATTGCCGCGTAGTCGGTGCAATAGAACCGGGGCGCCAAAGGTTGTGCCTCCAGCGCCTGCTGTGTAGTCAGATTGACCGCCCCGTCCGATGAGGCCAGTGCTTCACTCATGTTTTCCCCCAATGTGGCCATTTTGGCCACTCTTCGAACGATCTCGCTCGATGTCCAATTTTCTGTCTTTGTTTTTTACCATATATCTGTCAATTTTATTTGACTATTGAGTCGGGAGCAAGCAAGGTGAGGGTGGGGGCTCCGCACACAAAGATCTTCGGATCGCTTTAGAGGCACGCTCCCCATGTCACAGCCCAGTAGCCCCCAACAGGCGCAGGATCCTGACGCCCTATACCACCTCGGATACGTCAGCACTGAGGCCGTAAAGTTTTCTGATGAGGCGTTAATCGCCCTATTAACCGAAGCAAGGAATGCCAACACGGATCGGAATGTGACGGGCCTACTGCTGTATCGAGAGGGCAGTTTTTATCAGGTACTGGAAGGCAGTGAATCAGAGGTCTTGGCGACCTTTCACGACATTGAGTCAGATCCTCGCCACAAGGAAGTGCGCCTCCTATTTAGCGGCGAAACTGAGTCAAGAGAATTCGCTGACTGGCAAATGGGGTTCCTAAACCTCGACGGCATTGATCTGGAAACCCTAAGCGGCTTTTCGGACTTCATGACCCGCGATGCGGAACCACGGGAGTTTCTCGAGAGCTTGAGTCGCGGCAAGCGGTTGGCGCTAATGTTCAGGACGCTAGTTTAGTTCGAGAACGAAATTTGGGACGCCACACCCCAAGAGCGACATTGACCGTAGCGACCAAACCAATTAACACCAGGGATCCTTGTTCCGCATCCAGTGTGAGTGCCAATTCACTCACCAGACTGCCATCGGTGAGCGCCGCGCCGGCGAGTTTAGCCTCTCTTTTGATGGGGCTTTGTATCCCGAGCAGACTCCCCTCCAGCATCAGCACGGTTGTGACCAACTTCGCCCAGGCCCAAGGTGCGCCGTGGTATCCGGGCACCACTGCCATCGATGCCAGACCACATAGCAAGCTGAGAAGCAACGAAGGCATCATCACCAGAGAAGCGACCCGCTCCATCACCTGTCGCTCCGCCACATAGATCTCCAACGCCTCCACGGGCTGCGGCAAGTACTGGTGAAATACCCACAGCACGACTACCGAACCCAGAAAAGTGATGGCCGTCATTGAATGACCGAATTTCAGTAGCTTTCTCATGAGACTCCCTATCACCCCGATACCAGAAGCCATAGAGGCGTCCATCGGGTCATCCGCCGGCTCATTACGGTGGCTGCTTGCGTTGGCTCCTTAAGTTGGCAGGGACAGATTATGACTGATATCCAGCACGCTGATGATCAGTTGTGGTAAACATTGTCTCACCCAAACATCACAAGCGATGACCTTACCCCCCAGCAAAGAGGTCGCCCCGAACAGCCGGTAAAATGAGGAGTCCACTGAGATGAGTACCCCCTACCCCACCCTACAATATGGCCACAGCGAGGAGATCGGTTTACTCAGGGAGACGGTGCACCAGTTTGCTACCACGGAGATTGCACCACGGGCCGCCGACATTGACCGCGACAATGACTTTCCCAGAGATCTGTGGGCCAAAATGGGCGATCTCGGCCTGCTGGGCATCACCATTCCCGAGCAATACGGCGGCAGCAGTATGGGTTACCTGGCGCATGCGATTGCCATGGAGGAGATCTCTCGCGCCAGCGCTTCGGTGGGTTTGTCTTACGGTGCGCACTCCAATCTCTGTCTGAACCAGATTCGTCTGAATGGCTCCGAGGAGCAGAGGGCGAAATATTTGCCAGCGCTGTGCAGTGGGGAGCACATCGGCGCACTGGCCATGTCCGAGCCGGGGGCTGGATCTGACGTCGTGGGCATGCGCTTGCGCGCTGAGCGCCGGGGGGATGACTTTGTCCTCAACGGCAACAAGATGTGGATTACTAACGGACCTGATGCCGATGTTTATGTGATCTACGCCAAAACCGACCCGGCGGCAGGATCAAAGGGCATCACTGCCTTTATCGTCGAACGCGACACCAAAGGGTTCTCCCGATCGCCCAAACTGGACAAGCTTGGGATGCGCGGCTCCAACACCTGCGAGTTGGTGTTCGAGGATTGCGTTGTGTCCGCAGATCAAGTGTTGGGAGAGCTCGGCAGCGGCGTGCGCGTACTGATGTCAGGCCTCGACTACGAGCGAGCGGTGCTCTCCGGCGGCCCGGTAGGGATATTGCAGGCCTGTCTCGATGCGGTGCTCCCCTACGTTCACGAGCGAGAACAATTCGGCCAACCGATTGGAGAATTTCAGCTGGTGCAGGGTAAGCTAGCCGACATGTACGCGCGCTGCTCCGCCAGTCGCGCCTACCTTTACGGGGTCTGCGAGGCGCTGGACCGGGGTGAGCAAAGCCGCAAAGATGCCGCCGCCGTCATTCTCTACACGGCCGAGGCAGCGACCCAATCGGCGCTCGATGCGATTCAGTTGCTGGGGGGTAACGGATACATCAACGACTACCCCACCGGCAGATTGCTCCGCGACGCCAAGCTCTATGAGATCGGCGCGGGTACCTCAGAAGTTCGCCGCATGCTGGTGGGTCGGGAGCTCTTTGCTGATACCGCTTAGCGGCGGTTTTCTTCACCAGTCCTCGCGCCACCCTTCACGCCACTCTCCATGCCACTCTCCACGCCACTCTCCACGCCACTACCGAGGCCACCCCTCGACACACGTCCGCGGGAGACAGGCGCAAAAAGAGGTCAGTCGGCTTGCTGAGGCAGTGACAGCGTCTCCCGCAAAAGCGGCACACTCAGCGGCACATCTGATTGCCCACTCAGCGCCAGCGACTGGCGGAGGGAGGATGCGAGACCAGTGGCCAGCACCCGTTGCTGGTAAGGCAGGTGCCGTTCGCCGTTTCGGAGGAGCGCCTCCCAGCTACCAGACGCCTGCAACTGTTCGTGAATTCCGTTCAGATACTGGAGTAAAGCATCGTGCACCGGGGAGTCTTCAGCTACCGATTCATCGAACACCACGCTCCATGTCATATCGTGGCGAAGCTTGCATTGGCCGACGAAGGCGCCGGGCATGCGCGCACCCCACTCTTCCGGCGAGATCAGTGACAGCTGCCACTGCCCATCCACCAGATACAGCGAATAGGTATGGCCTGGGGAGACCCGAAACCCAAAGGCAGAGGACAGCACCAATGCGGACCAACAGTAATCTCGGGCAGCCTCGTCGCTGGATTTGGAGCGCAACTGCCCCGGCGACGCCGCATGGAGATCCTGGAGGACTAGAACCAGTCCCTTGTCCTGGAATGTATTCTTGGCGTGAGCGGTCACCCGCGGCTCCAATATGCTTTGCAGGGCCCGAATTATGATGGGTCAGCGCGCCAGAACCAATTGGGCGGGCTTGACGGTGCTCAGATCAGCGATTCACGCCAGTTCGGGGTGTCGTGCCAATACAGAGGCTTTGAAATCAGCCGGCATGGGACAGCTCTTGCGAGTGGCCTTATCGACGAAGACATAAGTAAAGCTGCCTTTGCCCGCCATCTCTCCAGTGCGCTGATTGTGCATCGTGAAACCAATCACGATGCTGGAATTACCCACCCGCTCTGCGGCCACCTCCACCTCAAGCGTGTCACCGGCGAGACTCTCACCCAGAAAATCCATGTTGGCGTTGACCGTAAAGGTCAGAAAGTCAGGATTCACCACATCCGCTACGTCGAGCCCCAGCTCCTGCCAGTACTCCCCCAAAACCTCGTCCGCAAAAACAAAATAGCTACCGAAGAAGGCGTGTCCATTCGCATCGGTATCGGCAAAACGCACCTTGATATTGCCGCGGTAAGCATTCGACATGTGTTGGCTCCTACTCGCTCGTCGACGGTGACTGGCGGGAGAGGATTATGCCGACTTGATGCGATCAGGTCATCCACCCATGGCAGAGGGGGACAAAGACACGTAAGAATGACAGCCGCTCGATGTAAGAGCCTGTCATCTTGCTGACAGAAGCCTTATCATTCCGCGCTTTCTGCTGGGGCCCCCAGCATCTCTCGCCGAAAAAAGGAAGCACATCATGAACACCACCACTCTTGTCGCCGCCTTTATTGTCGTCGTCTCGGGTTTAATTTGGATTGGCACCCAGAGTAATGACACGGACTGGGCGGGCAACCGCAACCAATGCGTTGGTGAGTGCTATGAAGATTGGAAAGCCGAAAATGGCGGCATTGC
>CBFHSJ010000035.1:12789-17077 GCA_965658485.1 Luminiphilus sp. | reverse complement strand
CCCTGATTACGTCGCCGATTGACGGCCGCCGCAACACGCTCATATTTTGCTATCGCCCCTGCAAATTCCGCTGGCGCACGCAAGATTTTTGAGGTATTTCTAACCCTGATTTTCGTCCCGGATAGCAGCACAACCGGGCGGGCGCTGGCCGACTTTAGGGGGGGACCTGACGATGGCGAGACGTGCGGGAGGCAGACAGGCGCGACATGCTCAACGGAGCGCGCCGCTGGAAGAAGCCATGAAGCCTGTGCGGCCAGGTGAACGCGGCGGCCGCTACCATCCTTTCACGGATGAGGATCTCGAAGCCATCGTCGAGAACATCTACCGTATTCTTGAACAAGTCGGTTTCAAAGACGCCACACCACACTGTATTGAAAGCTGCGAAGCCATCGGCGCAGTGCTGGGTGAAGACGGCCGCTTGCGCATGCCCCGCGCTGTCGTCGACGCCGCACTGAAACAGGCAAAACGGAATCTGACGCTCCACGCGCAAGATCCCGAATTTGATCTGGACCTATCTGGATCACGCGTGCACTTCGCTACAGCGGGCGCCGCCGTGATGATTGCCGATTCCATCAGGAACGAATATCGCGAGTCCACCACCCGAGACCTCTACGACCTCGCGCGCATTGCCGATAACTGCGAGCACATCCACATGTTCCAGCGCATGTGCGTGCTGCGCGATCTGGACAACACCTACGAGATGGATCTCAACACTACCTACTGTTGCGTAGCCGGCACGCGCAAGCACGTGGGCGCAAGCTGGAGTAACTGCGACCATCTGGGTAAAGCACTGGAGATGCTGCACATCATCGCTGGTAGCGAGGCCGCGTGGCGGGCGCGGCCTTTCGTCAGCCAATCAAACTGCTTTGTCGTACCGCCCATGAAGTTCGCGCAAGAGGCACTCGAGTGCCTGCGCGTCGCGGTCGAGGGCGGCATGCCAGTACTGCTCCTGTCAGCGGGGCAAGCCGGCGCCACCACACCCGCAACGCTCGCCGGCGCTGTCAGTCAGGCTTGGGCGGAGTGCATTGGCGGACTGGTGTATGTGAACGCCATCGAGCCCGGCGCACCCGCAATCATTGGCGCCTGGCCCTTCGTCTCAGATCTTCGAACTGGCGCTATGAGCGGCGGGTCGCCAGAGCAAGGACTCATCTCCAGCGGCTGTGCTCAGCTGGGCCTCTATTTTGATTTGCCCTTCGGCACCGCCTGCGGCATGACCGATGCCAACATGCCTGATTTTCAGGCAGGTGCGGAGCGCGCTCACACGCTGATGCCGCCTGCCCTTGCCGGCGCCAACCTCATCTACGAGGCGGCCGGGATGTACTCAAGCCTGCTCGGCGTTTGCCCCGAGAGCCTGATACTCGATAACGATGTACTGGGGGCAACGCTGCGAGCGGTGCGGGGTATCGAGGTTAACGAGAAAACGCTGGGCTTTGACGACCTCGCCCAGGTCTGCCTCGGAGATAAAGGACACTATCTTGGTTCAGACCACACGCTGGCGGTGATGCAGAGCGAGTACCTCTACCCCGAGGTGGGCAACCGATTCAGTCCCACAGTGTGGGAGGCCTCCGACAAACCCTTGGCGATCGACAATGCCATCCGCACCCGCGATCACATCCTGGCCACCTACGTGCCGACCCACATACCGCCAGAGGTCGACGCCGAGATCCGCGCCAAGTTCCCGATCCGCTTGATAACGGAAGACCTCGTAGAAAGCGCCTGAATCAACTCGGCGCACGTTTGGGAACAGTCGATCCATCGCCGTCGCCGGCAAGGCGTCGTCAGTAACGATTGACTAAAAGGGGCTCCCTAGCGCCGAATCTTTGCGTTATCGGGGTCGTAAAGCGGTCGCAGTGAGACGTCTGCTGAGAATCGCTCACAGGCAACTTCCACTTCATACGTATCGCCAAGCACTGAATCAGCCGGCGCACCGGTCCCTGCACTCACGTAACCGAGCCCCACCGCACCGCCAAGGGTGTGCCCGTAGGCAGCGGACGTGATGTGACCCACAATCTCATTGCCCCGCCAGATCGGCTCGTTGTGATAGATCAGCGGCTCGGGATCATTGAGCTTGAGCTGCACCAAATGCCGTGAGACACCCTGCTCCTGCTGCATCAACAGCGCATCCCGTCCGATAAAGCCGCCCGGCTTGTCGAACTTGATCACGAAACCAAGCCCCGCCTCCAGCGGCGAGTCCTCATCGGTGATGTCATGACTCCAGTGGCGGTAGGCTTTTTCCAGCCGCAGTGAATTGAGCGCGTGGTAGCCGGCATGCGCCAGCCCGACCGCCTCGCCCGCCTCAACAATGCGGTCATACACATGCTGCAAAAACTCGGTCGGCACGTAGAGCTCCCAGCCCAGCTCACCCACAAACGTCATCCGCGATGCCCGCACCATCGCAAAGCCGAGTTCGATTTCGCGACTCGTCGCAAAGGGAAAGCCTGCATGGCTCATATCGTCTGGTGTCAGTGATTGCAACAGGTCTCGCGCTCGAGGCCCCATGATCGACAGCACCCCCATGCTCGACGTCACATTGGTCAGCACGCAATGTGCGTCATCTGGAACCTGTCGCTTCAGCCAGTAAAAATCGCGCGCCTCGGTCTCGGCACCACCGACAATCATGAAGGTCATCTCGGAGAGGCGTGTGACCGTGAGGTCCGCCTCGATGCCACCGCGATCGTTTAGCCACTGGGTATATACCACCCGGCCCACAGCCACATCCACGTTGTTGGCGCAAACGCGATTCAACACCCTCACCGCATCGCGGCCTTCCAGGCGAAACTTGGCGAAGGATGACTGATCGAACAGGGCGACGCCCTCGCGCACAGCACGATGCTCCGCCGCCGAGTGCTCAAACCAGTTTTGTCGGCCGTAGCTATATTCATATTCAGGCTCAACGCCTGCGGGGGCATACCAGTTGGGGCGCTCCCAACCAAAGGCCTCGCCATGACAGGCACCGATCGCCGCGAGCCGATCATGGATCGCTGATTTGCGCACACCGCGCCCGGTTTCATATTGGCGGTAGGGATAATGCGTGGCGTAGAGCAAACCGAGGCTCTCGCTGACCCGTGATTGAAGGTACTGCCGGTTACCCTGAAATGGCATGTTACGCCGCACATCCACCTCCCACAGATCGACCGGCGGTCTGCCGTCGCGAATCCACTCGGCGGTGACCTTGCCCACACCACCGGCTGACTGCAGGCCGATCGAGTTGAGTCCTGCTGCGACAAAACAGTTTTTCAGTTCGGGCGCCTCACCCAGGTGATAACGCACATCGGGCGTAAAACTCTCGGGGCCGCAGAAAAACTTTTGGATGCCCGCGCGTTCCAGAGCAGGCAGGCGCTTCATCGCGTCGTGGAGCACCGGCTCAAAGTGATCAAAATCACCGGCAATCTCATCAAAGCAGAAATCCTCAGAGATCCCCTCCATGCCCCACGGCTTGGCTGACGGCTCGAATGCGCCAACCAGTAGCTTGCCAGCGTCATACTTATAGTAGGTGCAGGCATCGTAATCACGCAGTACGGGAAGCTCCGGGTTCAGCCCCTCTACCCCCTCAAACAACACGTAGTAGTGCTCGCAGGCATGGAGCGGCAGGTTCACGCCCACCGACGCCGCAAGATCACGTGACCACATGCCGCCGCATATCGCCACGTACTTGCTTCGGATCTCACCCTCGGCCGTGAGCACCCCGGTGACCTGGTCTCCGTCACGGAGAATCGCCTCGACCTTGGTGTCAGTGAAAATCCGCGCGCCGCGGCTCTTCGCCCCTTTCGCCAGTGCCTGGGTGATATCCACCGCGTTGGCATAGCCATCGGAGGGAATATGAATGCCGCCGTAGAGGTCATCGGTCTGTATTAGCGGATATTTCTCGGCAATCTCAGCCACCGACAGCACGTTCACCTCGAGCCCAAACACCTTGGCCATGGAAGCACTGCGCTTGAGCTCCTCAAACCGCTCCGCGGTCGCCGCGATCGAGATCGAACCGCACTGCCGATAACCAGTCGCCTGGCCGGTATCTTCCTCGAGTCCGCGGTAAAGCTGGCTCGTATAGCGCGCGAGCTGGGTCATGTTGATCGAGGTACGAAGCTGCCCCACCAAGCCCGCCGCGTGCCAAGTGGTGCCGCTGGTCAATTCTTTTCGCTCAAGGAGCACCACATCCTGAATGCCCGCCTCGGCGAGGTGGTACGCCACTGACACACCGATGACACCACCGCCAATAACAACGACCTCGCAGCGATCCGGTAATGCTGCCATCAGCTGGCCAGCCGCTCGTTGGCAGGGTCGTAACTGG
>CBFHSJ010000035.1:0-12689 GCA_965658485.1 Luminiphilus sp. | reverse complement strand
GCCATAGCCACCCGAGGTGGTGACGCCCACGCAGGTGTCTCCAAGGAAAATGGGCTCACCACCGCGGACATCGGCGTCCTGCGCCTCCACCTCGAAATACACCAGACGCAACGGGCCGGCTTCGTTAGTTTCGGTGGCGGCTTTTCCGACGAAGTCTTCCTTGGTACTCGCGTAGAAGCGCGCCATATCGGCCTCGGGCATCGTGACCTCATTGGTGAGCTCCGCACCCCAGCCTCGGTAACCTTTTTCCATGCGTAAGCTGTTCATGGCATACAGCCCAAAGTCAGCGATGCCATGCGCTTCGCCTGCAGCCCACACCGCTGCATAGAGCGCCGGCAAATCCGCCATGGCCGGGTGGAGTTCCCAACCAAGCTCACCCACATAGTTGATGCGCAGGGCTAGCGTCGGGATCCCTGTGATCTCGATCTGCTGTGCAGTACGCCAGGGAAAATCTGCGTTCTCCAATGAGGCGTCGGTCAGACCACCCAGCACGTCTCGTGCCTTGGGCCCGGCTAATACGATGACACCGCGCTCTTCGGTGGTATTACGAATCTCGACCTGCTCACCCGCCTGTACCTGCTGCACCAGATGATCGAGATCTCTGAGCTCGGCACTGGCCGCAGAAAGCAGGTAGAAGTGCTCGCCAGAAATCCGAGTCACGGTCGCCTCGCCAAGGATGCGGCCGTTTTTCGAGAGGAAGTGCGCCAGTGCAATGCCACCATCGCGCCGCGGCATACGGTTGGCCAACACACGATTCAAAAACGCCTCAGCGTCGGCCCCGGTTACGTCATATTTTGCAAAACCGGTCAGGTCGATGAGCCCTACCCGTTCGCGCACGGCTGTGCATTCGTCACGCACCACCTCGAATACATTATTGCGCCGGTAACTGTGATCCTCCTCGCGGCCATCGAGGGAAAACCACTTGGGCCGCTCCCAGCCAAAGGTCTGAGTGTGCACCGCGCCCTTGGCTTTTAACGTCTCGTGAAGGGGGGTCAGCCGGCAGTCCCGGGCCGCAGGGAATTCTTCGCCGGGCAAGGGCGTGGCATAGGTCAGGCCATAATCCTGAAAGCCCTTGGCGTGCATATAAGCGCGATCAGCAAAGTCACCGAAGCGCCGCGGATCAAAGCCCGTCATGTTGATCTCGGCATCGCCGTAAATCATCCACTGGGCAAGGTACTTCCCACAGCCAGCGCCCTGCGCAATCCCGAAGGAAGAGCCACAGCAGAGCCAGAAGTTCTCGATGCCGGCGACCGGCCCCAATAAGGGCGGCCCGTCAGCTGAATGGGGGATGGCACCATTCACGATGCGCTTGATCCCCGCCTCCAACATGGGCGGCATGCAGTTCATCGCCCGCTCCAGCCAGGGCATGAGGCGGTCGAGATCATCGGGAAATAACTCGCTGTCAGAGGACCACGGCGGCAAACCGTCGGGGCCCCAGGCCTCCGTCAGACCTGTCGACTCATAGATACCAATCAGACCCGACTTCTGCTCCTGACGGATATAGGCCGATGCGTAGGGGTCACGCATCACCGGGAACTCCTCATCCCGGTCGATGAATTCCTGAATCGCACCGGTAACAATGTAGTGGTGCTCCATGTTGCAGATCGGCAGATCCGCGCCGACCATCTGCGCCACTTGGCGTGCAAAGCTGCCCGCGGCGTTCACCACGATTTCACAGGTGACCTTGCCCTGCTCGGTATCGACCTCCCACTCCCCCGAGGGCAAGCGGTTAATATCCATCACTCGGTTGTGGCGCACAATCTTGACGCCCATGTCGGTCGCGCCCCGGGCCATCGCATTGGTCAGGCCGGATGGGTCGGCATGGCCGTCGTCCATCGTCCAGGCGCCGGCAATCACGCCCTCAATATCGTAAAACGGATTGAGCTCTTTAATTTTGGCTGGGTCGATGATCTCCATGCGGAAGCCGACGTTATCTGCGATGCCCTTCATGGAGTGGAACCAATCGAGATCAGCTTGCTGGCGCGCGATGCGAATACCGCCCGAGGCGTGCCAACTCACATATTGGCCGGTCTTTTCCTCGAGGGTGGGATACAACCGATTACCGTAGTCGTGAATCTTGGCGAGGTTGTAATTACCGACCAGGCTGGGGCACTGCCCAGCCGCGTGCCAGGTCGAGCCAGAGGTCAGTTCGCCCTTCTCGATCAGCATCACATTGCTTTCGCCTTCCTCGGCAAGGTGATACGCGAGTGCCACACCCATGATGCCGCCCCCGACAATCACGATACGGGCTTGAGAATCGATCGACATACCACACCCCCTTTCTTATGCTCGGGAGCCTACCTCTCCTCGTGAAAAAGCGTCAATCCATTTACGCAGAACTGCCTACGTCGAGTAATACCCATTTGAGAAACTGCCCTAACCGCATCAACACCATTTTCCGATTTTTGATGTCGCTTTTGGTCTGATCGGTGTCGGTTTAATCCAACCCTACAAACCCCAATCACTCCACAGTAGCGCCCATAATTTGAGGGGGCTTTGCGGCGAAAAAAGTACCGTTTTACAGGCTTTGCCTGTAACGTGGTGCGACGCTTTCGGGTTTCGTCTTAGCCCGGCACTATCGAGCAGCAACACTCACTGAGGTGGCTCGATGAGACCGGAATAAAGGCAAGAGGTGAGCAGCACCTCGTTATGGAAGTAGCGCGATGAGTGAACGTGCGAACAGGAGAAAAGGCGGGGGTCGGGCCGGACGACGTGAGGCTCGGGGCCAGTCTGCCACAGCCGCCGCACCGTTTATCGAACGCAACATCCCTTACGTTGAAATTCTCAGCGAAGAAAACCTTCAACTGATCGAGCACAATGCCGACCGGCTATTGGCAGAAATTGGCATCGATTTCCTTGACGACCCCGAAGTCCTCGAGTTGTTCAAGGAAGCCGGCGCGGACATCGACGGCACCCGGGTTCGCTTCCCCACCGGCATGTGCCGGCAGATCATCCAGGCAACCGCACCCAGTGAGTACGTGCAACACGCTCGCAACCCTGCGCGCAGTGTGACTATCGGCGGCAAGCGCACGGTGCTTGTGCCCGCTTACGGCCCGCCCTTTGTGCATGACCTCGACAAAGGCCGCCGCTACGCCACTATCGAGGACTTCCAGAACTTCGTGAAGCTCGCCTACATGGCACCCGGCATACACCACTCGGGCGGCACCGTTTGCGAGCCAGTAGACCTACCAGTGAACAAGCGCCACTACGACATGGTCTACAGCCACTTCAAATACAGCGACAAGCCGCTCATGGGCTCAGTCACGCATTGGCGCCGGGCACAGGACTCGGTGGATATGGCCAAGATCGTATTCGGCGATGAGTTTGTCGATCAAAACTGTGTACTCACTAGCCTGATCAACGTGAACTCGCCGCTAGTATTCGACGGCACCATGCTGGGCTCGCTCAAGGTATACGCCAAGAACAATCAGGCGACAGTGGTCTCGCCCTTTATCTTATCGGGGGCCATGTCACCCGTCACGGTGACCGGCACCGTCACCCAGATCCTCGCCGAAGCCATGGCCGGCATCGCGCTGACCCAGCTGATGCGACCCGGGTGCCCGGTGATCTTCGGCACCTTCGCAGCGGCGGTCTCCATGGCCACAGGCGCGCCGACATTTGGCACACCAGAGCCCAGCATGGTGATTTACGCGGCCGGTGCACTGGCTCGCCGACTGGGCGTACCCTTCCGCAGCGGTGGCGGGCTCTGTGGGTCCAAGCTACCCGATGCACAGGCGGCGTATGAGGCGGCTAACACGCTGCAGACTTCAGCACTCGCCGGCGTCAACTTTATGTTGCACACCGCTGGCTGGCTTGAGGGCGGTCTCTCCATGGGCTACGAGAAATTCATCATGGACTGCGATCAGGCGAGCATGCTGGCCGTACTCCTAAACGGGGTGGATGTGTCCGAGAACGGTCAGGCCATGTCGGCTTTTGAAGAGGTGGGCCCCGGCAAGCATTTCCTTGGCTCGGCTCACACACTGGCCAACTTCGAAACCGCCTTTTATCGCTCCACCGTGGCGGACAACAACAGCTACGAGCAGTGGTCTGCCGAGGGCAGCCTCGATACGGCGCAGCGCGCCAACGCGCTGTGGAAACAAATGCTGGCCGAATATCAGGCTCCAGAGCTGGATCCGGCTATTGATGAAGCACTGCAGGCGTTTATGACGGAACAAAAAGCGTCATTTGCCGACCGGGATTACTGAGAGGAGATCCTGCCATGTCAGACGAAGAAGACGATATCGTTCTTTCGGAGCTCACGGACGAAGACCTTGTCCAGCAGATGCACGATGACCTATATGACGGCCTGACGGAAGAAATTGTGGAAGGCACACAGATCCTGCTGGACCGTGGGTGGGGCGCTGAGGATGTTCTGGCTAAAGCGCTAGTCGACGGCATGACGATTGTCGGCATCGATTTCCGTGACGGCATCCTGTTTGTGCCCGAAGTGCTGCTCGCCGCCAACGCGATGAAAGGCGGCATGGCGATCCTGCGACCCTTGCTCGCCGAAACCGGCGCCAAGCCGATCGGCACAATGGTCATTGGCACCGTCAAGGGCGATATCCATGATATTGGCAAAAACCTGGTCGCGATGATGCTTGAGGGCGCCGGCTTTGAGGTCCACGATATCGGCATCAATAATTGCGTCGAGGATTACCTGGCGGCGCTCGAAGAACACAAACCTGACATCCTGGGCATGTCGGCCCTGCTCACTACTACCATGCCTTACATGAAGGTGGTGATCGACACGCTGACAGAGAAAGGCCTGCGCGATGATTACATTGTGCTGGTCGGTGGCGCACCGCTGAACGAGGAATTCGGTCAGGCAGTGGGCGCAGATGCCTATTGCCGCGACGCTGCCGAGGCCGCTACCACCGCCGTGAGTATGGTGAGTGAGCGCCGGTTGGCGCAGAGCGCCTGACCTTCACGGCGATGCCCGCCTCCATTCTGGTCATCGCTTGCGGAGCCCTTGCGCGGGAAATCGGCGCGCTGAAAACGGCCAACGGCTGGCATCACCTCGACATACAGTGTCTGGACGCCGCGCTGCATAACCGGCCCGAGGAGATCCCAGGGCGCGTTGAGGCGCTGCTAGAGCGCTATTCCGAGCAATACGATCATCGATTTGTGGCGTATGCCGATTGTGGCACCGGTGGACGACTCGATGCCGTGCTCGAGCGATGGCGGGCCGAACGCATACCCGGCGCGCACTGTTATGAATTTTATGCAACCGCTGACGTGTTCCACGCGCTGGCAGATGCCGAGCCAGGTACGTTTTACCTGACCGATTTTTTGGTGCGGCATTTTGATCGATTGGTGATCGAGGATTTGAAGCTGAACATCCACCCCACACTGCGCGACACCCTATTCGCCCACTACACGCGGGTGGTATACCTCGCGCAAACCGAGGACGCCTCCCTGGTTGCGGGGGCCCAGCGCGCGGCCGATCAGTTAGCTCTGCCACTAGAGGTGATTCAGACGGGGCTAGGTGGTCTGCAGTCCGCGATGACAGCGCAGGTCTTGCGGTGGCAGGACAGATCAGAAGCGCTGGGTGAGCCCGCTGCACCGAGGGTGGCCGATGCAACGCATTGATATTTTTTGGCGCGACATCCCCTCGCAGGTGCTGATCAAGCGCGGTCGTGACCGCGGCAAGTACATGCTCAGCGCCCGCTTTCAGGAAGCTATTGACCGCGCAGCCATGCGCGCCGGCAAAGGCGGCAGTGATGCCTACCTCGACGAATGGCGCCGGGTGACAACCAGCATTGAGGCCGAAGGCGCGCTCGAGGACATCGCACGGCGCCTAGGCGAGGAAATCGAGTCGCAGGTGTCCGATGAGCAACTTGCTGTGCTCGTTAAGCAAAAAGGCAGTGCCGAGGTCAGCGAATGAAAGCAGTAAGAAACTGGTCCGTTCGCAACGCCGGCTGGCTGAAGAAATGCTATGCCTTGCTAGAAGGCATCCTCGCGCTCTTCAACCCGCTGTTGAAAGCCATCGGCCATGAGCGGCTCGATAAGCCGTTCTCCATATTAGAGGGCGCAGTAAAAGGCTTTTTGTTCGATTCCCAGTCCTGTGGGCAGTGCACGCTGGGTGAGACAGGTATGGCCTGTCCCATGAATTGCCCGAAAACTCTGCGCAACGGACCCTGTGGCGGCGTGAGGCAAAACGGCGGGTGCGAGATCAAACCAGAGATGACCTGCGTCTGGGTGAATGCCTGGGAAGGTAGCCGAAAAATGGGCGCCCCCGAGGACACCATCAAAATTATCCAACCCCCAGTAGATAATCGGTTGCAAGGTCGCAGCGCCTGGCTGCGCGCCCTGCGATTGCGTGATGGAGAGTCCTCGTGAAGTTCGACGACGAACCCTCGCCCGGCGAGAACCTGCCGATCCTCCCCGGGCACACGTCCCCCGGCCGATTTGAGCGCGTGTTGCGAGCGGGTCATTTCGCGGTCACGGCAGAAATAGCCCCACCAGACTCTGCCGACCCGGCGGATGTATATGAACGAGCGGCATTATTTGACGGCTATGTGGATGCCATCAATGCCACCGACAGCTCCGGCGCCAACTGCCACATGTCGAGTATGGGGATCTGCTCGCTGCTGACCCGACGCGGCTACGCCATGATCCTGCAGCAGTCCTGCCGCGACCGTAATCGCATCGCCATGCAGGGCGACATTCTCGGCGCTGCCGCGATGGGCGTGTGCAATATCCTCTGCCTGAGCGGCGATGGCGTGCAATCCGGTGACCACCCCGAGGCCAAACCGGTATTCGACATGGACAGCATCTCGGCACTGGACATGGTGCGCCACATGCGCGACGAACAGCAATTTCTCAGCGGGCGCGCCATCAGCGCACCGCCACGGCTATTTTTGGGTGGCGCCGCGAACCCCTTCGCACCGCCCTTGGATTTTCGCCCGCACCGCATGGCGAAAAAGATTGCCGCCGGCGCACAGTTCATCCAAACCCAGTATTGCTTTGACATCGAACGAATGAAAACTTTCATGGCGCAGGTGCGTGACATGGGTCTTCTTGAGAAAGCTTATGTACTGGCCGGTGTCGGCCCGCTTGCGTCAGCAAAAGCAGCTGAGTGGATCCGCAAAAACGTGGCGGGAGTGCACATTCCCGATGCGGTGATCAAACGCCTGGCCGGCGCCGAGGATCAGAAACAGGAAGGCGTGAATCTGTGTGTCGACCTCATCGAACAGGTCCGCGAAATCGAGGGCGTGAGCGGCACACACATCATGGCCTACCGCATGGAAGACCGTATCGGCGAGATCGTTACCCGCTCCAAAGCCCTGGGCGGCAGAGAACCATGGCGACCGGCCGCGTAGCCAACTCCCTTGGCCAAGGTCGACTCACTATCACTCGCTATCAATTTCCGTAACTTTGAATAACCGCAAATAACTGTAAATAACTTCAAATCACTTCAGGCAACACTCATGACGACAACCACCATTAGCTCAGCGACCCGGGAAGTGCATATCGGCTTCGATCAGCCTTTTGTCATTATCGGCGAGCGTATCAACCCAACCGGCCGTAAGATTCTCGCCGAGGAAATGAAGAACGGTGATTACAGCCGGGTCGAGTCCGATGCACTGGCGCAAGTAGCGGCCGGGGCTCACATGCTCGACGTTAATGCAGGTATTCCTCTGGCAGACGAGCCCCGCATCCTCGCCGAAGCGGTACAGCTGGTGCAGTCGATTACCGATGTCCCGCTCAGCATCGATTCCTCAATTGTGGAGGCCTTGGAAGCAGGGCTCGCGGTCTATCAGGGCAAAGCACTGGTAAACTCTGTCACCGGTGAAGACGAAGTACTCGAGCGAGTATTACCGCTCGTCGCAAAATATAAAGCCGCCGTGGTAGCGATCTCCAATGACGAGACGGGTATATCAGAGGACCCCAACGTGCGTTTTGCCGTGGCCAAAAAGATTGTTGAGCGGGCAGCAGATTATGGCATTCCCTATAACGACATCGTCGTGGACCCACTAGTCATGCCCATTGGCGCCATTAACACTGCGGGCCTGCAGGTCATGGCCCTGGTGCGACGACTGCGAGAAGAGCTCAAGGTGAACACCACCTGCGGCGCGTCGAACGTGAGTTTTGGCCTGCCTAACCGCAATGGTATCAATGCCGCATTTTTGACTATGGCTATGGGGGCGGGCATGACCTCTGCTATCACCAGCCCGCTTCACCCCGAAGTCATGCAGGCAGTGCGCGGCGGTGACGTGATGATGGGTCACGACCCCGACTGCACAAACTGGATTCGCGCCTACCGTGAGCCTGCTGCTGAGGGCGAAGGCCGTGGCGGCCGTCGCGCTGGTCGCGCTGGTCGACGCAGGAGCGCCTGATCCTTGGCAGAGGGCGACGTCAAAGTCCTGTTCATGCCCTCAGGCCGGCGGGGGTTTTTTCCGCGCGGTACCCCCCTCTTGGACGCCGCCCGCAGTCTCGGGGTAGATATCGACTCGGTCTGCGGCGGGCGCGGTCTGTGCGGTCGCTGTCAGATCAGCTGTGTCACCGGCTCTTTCGCCAAGCACCAGATTGAATCCGACGTCGACCACCTGTCCCCGTTCTCGGCGACGGAGGAGAAATTTGAGGAGCGCAAAGGCCCGTTAAAAGAAGGCCGCCGACTTAGCTGTCACACCACCCTGCTCGATGATGCGGTGATTGATGTCCCGGCGGAGAGTCAGGTTCACCGGCAGATCGTGCGTAAAGAGATGGAATCCCGTGATATCCGGCTGGATATCGCCACACGGCTGTATTACGTACAGATAGCCGAGCCCAGCCTTGAAGATCCGCGCGGCGAAATGCAGTTCCTGTTCGAGGCGCTCGAGCGTGAATGGGGGGTGACCGGACTCACACTAGCCAACTCGCAATTGCATGCCCTGCAGGCGGCGCTAACACGTGAAGACCGCGGTATCACGGTGGCGGTCTACCAGGAGCATCTCATTACTGGCATCTGGCCGGGTTTGTTTGACCAACCACGCGGGATTGCCATCGATGTCGGTTCGACCACCGTGGCGGCGCACCTCTGCGACCTGAATACCGGCGAAGTACTGGCCTCGGCGGGCGTAATGAACCCCCAGATCCGCTATGGCGAGGATCTGATGAGCCGGGTCTCCTACGTGATGATGCACCCCGAAGGCGCCGAATTACTGACCAGCGCGATTCGCGAGGCGATCAACGGGCTGTTCGTGGAACTCTCCACCGAGGCGTCGAGCCAGATCGAGGACATTCTCGAAATCGCCTTGGTGGCGAACCCGATCATGCACCACATTGTATTGGGCATTAACCCGGTCAACCTCGGCACCGCACCGTTTGCACTGACCACTAGTGACGCGATCGACACCCGCGCCGCGGAGATCGGTTTGAGCGCGCACCCCGAGGCACGACTATACTGCCTGCCCTGTATCGCAGGACACGTGGGCGCGGATGCGGCCGGCGTGATTCTAGCCGAGGCACCTGATCGTAACGAAGACATGACATTGGTCGTCGATGTAGGCACCAACGCCGAGATCGTGCTGGCCAACAATAAACGGCTACTGGTGTGTTCAAGCCCCACGGGGCCCGCTTTTGAGGGCGCACAGATCAGCAGCGGGCAACGCGCGACGATCGGCGCCATTGAGCGCGTGCGCATCGACCGCGACACGCTGGAACCCAGGTTCAAGTGCATCGGGAGTGACCTGTGGTCAAACGAACCGGGCTTTAGCGAGGCGATGTCAGGTACGGGCGTGACGGGCATCTGCGGCTCGGGGATCATCGAAGTCATCGCCGAGATGTACCTCGCGGGAATCATCACCACAGATGGCGTGGTCGACGGCGCATTGGCTGAGCGTACCCAGCGCATCACGGCCGATGGCCGCACCTTCTCTTACGTTCTGCACAGAGCAGGCGATCCCGAGGCCTCTGATGTACTGGTCACCCAAAATGACGTGCGGCAAATTCAGCTCGCCAAGGCAGCCCTTTATGCTGGCATCAAGTTACTGATGGATGAAATGGGCGTGACGACCGTCGATCGCATCCGCCTCGCCGGCGCCTTTGGCAGCCACATCAGTGTCAGCCACGCCATGGTGCTGGGGCTCATCCCTGACTGTGATCTTGAGCAGGTTACCTCGGCTGGCAATGCCGCGGGGGCAGGCGCTCGTATGGCGCTTCTGGATCGCGCGGCGAGAGTCGAGATCGCGGCGACGATTGCGAAGGCTGAGCGTATTGAGACGGCGGTAGCCGATGACTTTCAAGCCCACTTTGTGGGTGCAATGGGTCTCCCGCATCAGAGCGACCCGTTCCCAAATCTTTTCTCGGTGGTTGCCCCGCCGGAAGCCAAAATGGTTGAATCACCAGACACGCCCAAACGACGACGACGTCGCCGCAATTCCCGCGCCGGCGCCTGAACATCACCCGCTCGCGAGTTCGCTATGACCGCACCCGCCGACACACTTCCCTTTCCCCCTGGCAGGCCGCCTGACTATCTGCCTCTGGAAGACGAGCCCTCGTTCGTTGCGGGAGAGCATTTGGCGCTCGAAATGCCGACCGAAACCACGGACCTCACCACTTTGGGATATCAGGAATCGGATCTTGCGGATTGCGCCTCCACCTTTGCCGTCAGCAACGCCTTCCGCATTCTCTCGACAGAGGGCGTCGCCGCCATGCGCCATGTCTGCGATCAGATCTACCACAACCGGAACGCCCACGAAGGCACCGGCGCCAATCGTTTAGGCAGCTACGCGCGCGGCGCAGGCTACCGCTCGCAATTCATCCGCGACTTCTGCGACAGCCCCGAGCTGGCGGTACACCTGTCAGAAATCGCTAGGATCCGACTTGGGCGCCATTCGGTTCCCGCCGTGGCCTGCGGCATCAACTATGCGCCCGAGGACATCTCCCGCGCGATCGATACCTGGCACGTGGATTCGGTCGCCTTCGATATCGTCATGATGATCACCGACCCCAGCGTCTTGAAGGGGGGCGAATTCCAGTACTTCCATGGCACCAAGCAGGAAGGTCAGGCGCTCTTGGGTATCACGGGCGAAGAAGGTGTCGACACGGCGCTGCCTGAGGACCGGGTCGTGACGATTCCTTTCCCCGAGGCCGGCTTTGGCTTTATGCAGCAGGGCACCATGATTTTTCACCGCGCCTGCCGACTCCTCGAGCGTGCCGATCGCATCACGATGATTCCCTCGTTTGAGGTGCTGCCCGCAAACGCCCCCGACAGTACCAATACCCTCAACATGGCCGACTGGGATGACCCCGGCATCTGCCCGGAGCTCGCCCGCCATGAGATCTGGCGCACCCAGGCACGCCTAGAAAGCCTGCTGGGTGAGATCGCACTGGAGGATCACCCCGCCGAACTCAGCGCCCGCATCAATGCAGCGATCGGACGACTGGTGAGCTTCAGCGACAAACTGGAGAAGAAGTCGTCATGAGCCACAGCGCAGAGCTTGCGGGTAAGGCCGTACTCATCACCGGAGCCGCGGGCTGTATTGGCGCCTGGGTGGTTAGACAGCTGCGCGAGTTGGGTGCCACGCCTGTGGTGTTCGATATCGCCGAGAATCGCGAGCGCCTGGATCTGATCATGCCCGACGCGGAGTCCGTCACCTGGGAGCTGGGCGATATCACTGATTTTGAGCGCCTGCTTGAGGTGGCAGAGACGCACAACATCGAAGCGATTATTCACCTCGCGGCGCTACAGGTACCCTTTTGCAAGGCAGACCCCGTTGGCAGCACGCGCATCAATGTGATGGGCAGCATCCATATGCTGGAATTAGCGAGACAACGGGGCATTACGCGCATGAGTTATGCCAGCTCGGTCGCAGCACCCGCCATGGGCGACAATGATTGGCTGGCGACCCTGTACGGCGCGCACAAGATCTGCGGCGAGCAGATGGCCGCCGTGTACTGGCAAGACTGGGGTGTATCGAGCGTTGGGATTCGCCCCGCCATCATTTATGGACCGGGTCGTGATCAGGGCATGAGCGCTGCGCCCACCATCGCGCTGATGGCCGCCGAGGTCGGCGAGGCTTACACCATCCCCTTCACCGGTGACGTGGGTTTTGTTTACGTGGCGGATGCTGCCGAGCGCTTTATCGCGGCGGCCAGCCGCTCTTTTGAAGACGCCCACGTGTTCGACCTAAATGGCACGCCGGCCACCGTGACCGAGATGCTGGCATTACTGAACGACCATTACCCTGATGCCGCGATTGAGGCGACCGGAGAGCCGATGCCCTTCCCCGCCGAAGCGAACAGCGGCGCGCTGGAACAGCTCATTGGCTTACCAGACTGCCGCCCATTGGAAGCCGGGATTGCCGATACCGTTTCGGGTTTTCAGGCAGCCAAAGCGCGAGGCGTCAATCTTGCGGGTATGTATCAACACACCCTGGGGAAAACGCCATGAAGCTGGTGCGATGGGGTGATGCCGGTGCCGAGCAAGCGGGCTTGGTCGACGCCGCGGGAACGCTCAGAGACCTGAGTGGCATCGTCGCGGACTGGTCGTGGCAAACGCTGGCGCCCGAGACACTGGCACAGGTCGCCGCCTTGGACACCGACACCCTGCCCGCACTATCCCCCGACACCCGTTTAGGCGCACCCGTATTTCGACCCGGCAAAATCGTCGGCTGCGCGCTGACCTATGGCAAGCACGCTGCCGAAGCGGGCCTGGAGCCTCCCGAAGAACCCATGTTCATGCTGACTGCCGCCAGTGCCATTAA
>CBFHSJ010000034.1:10762-17392 GCA_965658485.1 Luminiphilus sp. | reverse complement strand
TGCCGCAGCTGATCATGATCTTCAGGCCTTTTGGGCCGGATCACGGCTGATGGACTGTCGCCCACAGTGCGGTGCCTGCTGTATCGCGCCCGGAATTCGGCAGCCCTTTTTTGGTATGCCCCAGGGCAAGCCTCCCGGAGTGCCCTGTCTACACTTACTGGATAATGCGCAATGTGATTTGTACGGTGATTCCCGGCGCCCCGCGGTCTGCGACCGGTTCAAACCCGAGCCCGCTGTCTGCGGTCATAGTCGCAGTGAGGCGCTCACGCTGCTTGATGCCCTAGAGCTGGAAACGGCTGGCTGATCGATGCCCGAGATTGCCTTATTCCCCCTCTCGTCGGTGCTGTTGCCATCGGGCCGCATGTCTTTGCAGATTTTTGAGCAGCGTTACCTCGATTTGGTGGCGCACTGCATGCGCGAAAATGAGGGTTTCGGTGTCGTGTGGCTGCAGCAGGGGTCGGAGGTATCTGGAGGATCGCTCGACACGCCGAATGTTGGCGAGTACGGCACCTATGCCCGGATTGTAGACTGGGATCAGCTACCCAACGGCCTGCTCGGCATCACGATTGAGGGCCACGAGCCCTTTTATGTGAAGTCGGTGTGGCGGGAGCCCAGTGGCCTTGCTAGGGCAGAAGTGGCGTGGCGTGACATACCGGAGACGATGGAGCTCCCTGACACGTTTGTGGGTCTTGCCGAGGTGCTGGAAGGGCTGTTGCGGCATCCCCAGATTCAGCGGCTGCAACTCGACAGTGACCTCACAGATGGCTGGCGCGTTGGCAATCAGCTGGCACAATTGTTGCCGATTGACGAAGGGCTTAAATATCAGCTTCAGGGACTGACTTCGGTGGTGCAGTTGTTGGAGGAGATGGATAACATTTTGGTGGAGCTCAGCGGGGAGTCAGACCAGACCGGTCGCTGAAGCAATAGACAGTCAGAGGGTAGGCCTTCATAGGCAGGAGAAATCGTGAATGTTTGATCTCAAGATTACTGGCGGTTTAGTGGTGGATGGCACGGGCGCCCCTGGGAAGGTGATGGATATCGGTATTGTTGGCGACCGTATCGTTGCGATGGGTGATTTGACAGAGGGTGGCGCAGAAGAAATTGATGCCGCCGGACGTGTTGTCGCACCGGGGTTTGTGGATATTCATACGCACTATGACGGCCAGGCTACCTGGGATCAGGAAATGGCACCCTCTTCCTGGCATGGGGTGACGACCGTGGTGATGGGGAACTGCGGCGTCGGCTTTGCGCCTGCGGCACCTGATCGACAGGACTGGCTGGTGGGTTTGATGGAGGGGGTGGAAGATATTCCCGGCAGCGCCCTGACCGAGGGGATGACCTGGAATTGGGAGTCGTTCCCGGAATACCTCGATGCCCTTGAAGGACTGGATCGCACAGTGGATGTTGCGGCTCAGGTCCCCCACGGAGCGGTGCGTGCCTACGTAATGGGTGATCGCGGTGCGGCGAACGAGGAGCCGACAGAGACTGAAATTGCGAGGATGTCGGCCATTGTGGAGGAAGGTCTTCGCGCGGGTGCGGTCGGCTTTTCCACCTCGCGCACGATCCTGCACAAATCTATCGAGGGAGAGCTGGTCCCGGGCACCACCGCGACAAAAGAGGAGCTGCTGGGCATTGGTCGTGCGCTGAAGCGAGCGGGTCATGGCGTTTTCGAGATGGCGAGCGATTTGTTGCCTGAGTGGAATGAGTTCGAGTGGATGGGTGACCTCAGTCGGGAGACTGGCGCACCCGTGACCTTCACTGCGCTTGAATCACCCATCAAGAGTTTGCCGTTCAAGGACCAGCTGGGCGACATGCGTGCCCAAAATGCCAAAGGCGGGAATATCGTCGCCCAGATCTCCATGCGGGGCACCGGTTTGATTCTGGGCTGGCGCGCCACGTTCCATCCGTTTTCGCAGCGTCCGAGTTGGAAGGCGATCGCAGACAAGCCCTGGTCTGAGCAGTGGCGACACCTGCGGGACTCCACTTTCCGCAGCCAGCTGCTTTCCGAGCAGGGTGAGCCCACAGGCAGTGACCTGCAGCTGATCGCTGATTTGATGGAGACCGCCTTCTCGATGCAATACGAAATGCTGCCCGGCTTCAATTACGAGCCCACTGCGGAGCAATCCATCGAGCAGCGGGCCGCAGCCACGGGTGTGACGGCTGCGGAGTATGCCTTCGATTTCATGATGCGTGACGAAGGTACAGGCATGATCTACTTCCCGTTACTGAACTACGCCAACGGGAACCTCGATTTTCTCGAAGAGGCGCTGGACTCGGATGACTGCGTGAATTCGCTCTCGGACGGTGGTGCCCACTGCGGAACGATCTGCGATGCCGCGGCCACCACCTTTATGCTTCAGCATTGGGTGCGCGACCGGGAAGGGCACCGCATGCCGCTTGAGCGCGCCATCAAACGCCAGTGCCATGACACCGCAAGGCTTTACGGCTTCGAGGATCGCGGCGTGCTGGCACCGGGACTGCTTGCAGACCTCAACGTGATTGACCTTGATGCGTTGCAACTGAATTTACCCACGGTGGCTTTCGATCTGCCCGCGGGCGGTCGGCGCCTGCTGCAGACGGCTTCGGGCTACGACTGCACGATCAAGTCGGGGCGGGTCACGTTTCGAGGAGGTGTTGCAACGGGTGAGTACCCGGGGCGCGTTATTCGGGGTCCACAGTCGGAGCCGGAGTCGTCCACCCCCCCAGCGACTGCCAGCGATTCACGATGAGGCAGAATAGCTCGGCGGTTTTGGTGGCATCGTAATCGGCCGAGTGTGCTTCGTTGTTGTCAAAGGGGATGTCTGCCAGCGCACAGGCCCGCGCGAGCACCGTGTGGCCCACTGCGAGCCCGGCGAGGGTGGCCGTGTCGAAGTGGGAGAAGGGGTGAAACGGGTTGCGTTTTAGCCCCAGCCGCTCTGTAGCGGCATTCAGAAACCCCGCGTCGAAATGCGCGTTATGGCCCACCAGAATGGCCCGGTTGCAGTGGCTCGACTTGACGGCTTGCCGCACAACAGCGAACAGTTCTCCAAGGGCAATATCCTCAGGCACTGCGCCGCGCAGCGGATTCTCGGGATCAATGCCAGTGAATTCCAGTGCAGACGGATCAAGGTTTGCGCCCTCAAATGGCTCGACGTTGCGGCTGTGGGTTTGGGCAATCTCTAATTGACCATCCTCATTCATTGTGAGCAGCGTCATGGCGATCTCAAGTATGGCGTCGGTCTGAGAGTTGAAGCCGCCGGTTTCGATATCCACTACGACCGGCAAGAACCCGCGGAATCGGTCGCGCATTGTCGGTCCGGCTGCCGCCGCGAGGGTCTGGTTGTCATGGGCACCTGCGGGGTGCGCGGAATCAGTCATCGCCGCTGGCGGGACACTGTCCAGCCCACGCTGCCACCAGCGCGAATGGGCACGACTGCGCTGTTACCGAGACGAAATGCCTCGGGTATGGACTGAGTGTCTTTGGTGAGCGTGACCGAGTCGCTATTGCGTGGCAAGCGGTAGAAGTCCGGGCCGTTGAAGCTGGCAAACGCCTCTAGCTGATCGAGTGCGTTTTCTTCATCAAAAACTTCCGCATAGAGCTCGAGCGCGGCATGGGCGGTGTAGCAGCCCGCGCAGCCACAGCTTGATTCCTTATCGCCCCGGGCATGGGGTGCTGAGTCCGTGCCAAGGAAGAAGCGCGGGTGGCCTGATGTGACCGCCTGGCGCAGTGCCGATTGATGTTTATCGCGCTTGAGCACGGGCAAGCAAAACAAGTGTGGTCGGATTCCTCCCACCAGCATGTCGTTGCGGTTATACAGAACATGGTGCGCTGTGACCGTCGCGGCGACATTGTCGCCAGATGCCTTAACAAACTGCACAGCGTCGGCGGTGGTGATGTGTTCAAACACGATACGGAGCGCAGGGAAAGCGTCGACGACAGGGATAAGTGCGGAGTCGATGAAGGCTTTCTCGCGATCAAAAATATCCACGTGATGATCGGTGACTTCACCGTGTATCAGCAGTGGCAAATCATGCCGTTCCATCGCCTCGAACACGGGATACAGCGCCTTGATGCCCGTGACGCCCGCATCCGAGTTGGTGGTTGCGCCGGCCGGGTAAAGTTTGATGCCCTGCACATGCGGAGACTCGGCCGCCTCCGCCACCATCTCGGGAGTAGTAGCGTCCGTGAGGTATAACACCATCAGCGGGTCGAAATCCCCACCCTGAGGTACATGCGCCAGAATGCGTTCCCGGTAATGCAGTGCATCTGACACGCTTAAGACGGGCGGCGTGAGGTTGGGCATCACGATGGCGCGGCCAGCCCAACGGGCCACATCAGGTACCGTGGTGGTGAGCGCCGCTCCGTCCCGCAGGTGGATGTGCCAGTCATCCGGTAATGTCAGCGTTAAAGCGGTCATGATTAAAGGTACCCACTCGGTGTGTCCAGTGTAGCAGAGGTCGGGCGCTCGTAACCTAAGCTGTGGCTTTTGTGGCGCGGAGCCAGGCGCGGACGTACACTACGCTCCCGTTTTTTTTAGGCACGGTTATGGCAGCGGTGAATAAGGTTGTGCTCGCGTACTCTGGGGGGCTGGATACCTCGGTGATCGTGCGCTGGCTGCAGGAAACCTACCAGTGTGAAGTGGTGACTTTCACTGCAGATATTGGCCAGGGCGAGGAAGTTGAGCCCGCTCGCGCCAAGGCGCAAGCACTGGGTGTGGAGGAGATTTATATTGAAGATCTCCAGGAATCCTTTGTGCGCGATTTCGTGTTTCCCATGTTCCGTGCCAATACGGTATATGAGGGTGAGTATCTGCTTGGCACTTCCATCGCCCGGCCGTTGATTGCTCAGCGACTGGTCGAAATTGCCAATGAGACCGGTGCCGATGCCATCGCGCATGGTGCAACCGGTAAAGGGAATGACCAGGTGCGCTTTGAGTTGGGCGCCTATGCCTTGAAACCCGGTATTCAGGTGATTGCGCCTTGGCGAGAGTGGGACCTGAACTCCCGAGAGGCGCTCATGGCCTACTGTGAACAGCACAATATCCCCGTGGACTTTGCCAAAGCACAAAAGAAATCGCCGTATTCCATGGATGCCAACCTGCTGCACATTTCCTATGAGGGTGACGTATTGGAGGACCCTTGGATCCCGCCCGAGGAAGACATGTGGCGTTGGACGGTGAGCCCTGAAGCTGCGCCCGATCAGGCAGAAGAACTGATTCTGACCTTTGAGCACGGAGACGTGGTCGCGATCGACGGTGAGGTGCTGACCGCCGCGGAGATACTGGCGAAGTTGAACGAACGAGGCGGCGCTAACGGAATCGGCCGCGCCGATATTGTCGAGAATCGCTATGTGGGGATGAAATCCCGCGGCTGCTACGAGACGCCCGGGGGCAGCATTTTACTGCGAGCTCATCGTGCCATCGAGTCTATTACGCTGGATAGAGAAGTGGCGCATTTGAAAGACGAGCTGATGCCGCGCTATGCCAAGCTGATTTACAACGGCTACTGGTGGTCTCCCGAGCGCCATGCACTGCAAGCCGCTATCGACCAGACGCAGACCGTGGTGAATGGCGATGTGCGGGTTTCGCTTTATAAGGGCAACATCACCGTCACCGGTCGGCGATCCAGTGACTCTCTCTTTGACGAGAGCATTGCCACGTTTGAAGAAGATGGCGGCGCCTACGATCAGGCTGATGCCGAGGGTTTCATCAAGCTCAACGCGCTGCGCTTGCGTATTGCCGCCACTAAAGGACGTCAAAATCAGTAGTCACCCTGCCAGGGGCTGCTGATTCTTCGGAGACTTTTGTGAGCCTGTGTGGACTCGGCACTGGTTATTCGAAAAGGGTGTAAAGTGATGTGATACCGCAGGGCGCTCGCTGTGGCCCTGATTGGTAAGCAAAGTTTGGATGTTATGTGGTCTGCGCGGCTGCCGGCAGGGACCGGCAAGGAGAAGGTTATGAATTCGACGATTGATATCCCTCCAGTCCAAGAGATGGACGCTGAGGCTTTCGACGTCATCATCATCGGCGCGGGCCTCTCCGGCATCGGCACTGCAGTGCGTCTTCAGCGCGAGTGTCCGGATCGTGACTTTATTCTGTTGGAGCGTCGCGAAGCGATTGGTGGGACATGGGACTTGTTTCGCTATCCCGGTATTCGGTCCGATAGCGACATGCACACCCTCGGCTATGATTTCAAACCATGGGAGGCGGAAAAAAGTATCGCAGACGGTCCTTCTATTCTGAGCTACGTGAATGAGACGGCGGACGAGCACCGTATTCGCGACCGTATTCGCTTTACCCAAAAATTGATCGCTGCTGACTGGTGCAGCGAGCGAAGTCAGTGGCAGCTGACCGTCGAGACCCCAGAGGGCATCCGGCGCTATCGTTGTGGTTTCCTCCTGATGTGTGCCGGGTATTACAGCTACGATCAGGGCTACGAGCCAGACTTTGAGGGCAAGGCGGCCTTCAGGGGGACGTGGATCCATCCCCAGTTTTGGCCGGACAGCCTTGATTATGCGGATAAAAAAGTCGTCGTAATCGGTTCAGGTGCGACGGCGATGACGCTGGTACCCAATATGGCGCGGCAGGCCTCGCACATCACGATGCTGCAGCGCTCCCCAACGTATGTGGTCTCGAGGCCTTCCATTGATGG
>CBFHSJ010000034.1:9489-10664 GCA_965658485.1 Luminiphilus sp. | reverse complement strand
ATATGGCGCGGCAGGCCTCGCACATCACGATGCTGCAGCGCTCCCCAACGTATGTGGTCTCGAGGCCTTCCATTGATGGTCTCGCCAATTGGTTGCGTCGGGTTTTACCACCCAAGCTGGCCTACGACCTCGTCAGATGGCGAAACACGGTTTGGCAGCAATGGATGTATGGTCTGTCGCGCATCGCCCCGGGGGTTCTCAAACGCTCGCTGCTGAAAAAAGTACGGGCAGAAATCGGTGAATTAGTCGATGTTGAGAAGCACTTCACCCCGCGCTACAACCCGTGGGATCAGCGTCTTTGTCTGGTGCCGGATGACGATCTGTTCCGCGCCATTCAGTCAGGCAAGGCCTCGGTTGTCACTGACCACATTGAGAAGATTACGGAAAACGGTGTGCAGCTGGCATCAGGTGCGCACCTCGACGCCGACATCATTGTTTGCGCGACAGGGCTGGAATTGGTTGTGCTCGGCGGTGCGGAGTTCACCCTCGACGGCCAGGCGATCGACTTTGCTAATGAGTGGACCTACAAGGGCATGATGTGCTCCAACATACCCAACATGGTGCACACCTTCGGCTATATCAACGCGTCCTGGACGCTGCGGGCGGATCTGATTGCGACCTGGGTTTGTCGTTTGCTGAATCATATGCGGACCACTGGAATGACTACTGCAACACCCCGCATTGCGGATGAGTTGGCCGATTCCATGAGTCAACGTTTCTGGATCGATGACTTCTCTGCCGGGTATATGCAACGCGTTATGCACCGCTTTCCCAAGCAGGGTGATCAAATGCCCTGGATGAACCCCCAGAACTATCGCAAGGACCGCAAGATGTTCCGTGATGACCCCCTTCAGAACGACGAGCTAGTGCTTGAGCGTGCGGGCGCGCTGGCCGAGGCTGCGGTGCTTCAAGAGGCGAGCTGATCGCTCATGACCACTCCCGGGCTGCAGGAGACCAGTGTTTACTGTCCCTATTGCGGCGAGTCGATTGAGGTGCTCTTAAACCCTGAAGACGTGGGTGCGGAGTACATCGAAGATTGCCAGGTGTGCTGCCGGCCGATTGAGTTTTTCCTGCGTGAGGATGCGAGTGGGTCGCTGGAAGCCGAGGTGCGGTCTGACGTCGATTAGCGCGTTACACTCAGTTGTGACAGTCTTATTTTGATTTGTCAGCGCCGG
>CBFHSJ010000034.1:6133-9390 GCA_965658485.1 Luminiphilus sp. | reverse complement strand
TAGCGCTCCTGAATCGCTGGCCAGACGATCACGTTGATATTGCCTGTCTCATCTTCCAGGGTCAGAAACACCACGCCCGATGCGGTGCCGGGACGTTGTCGACAGGTGACCAGCCCGGCTACTCGTACAAAGCGATGATTACCCAGCGTCTCAAGCTCTGTTTGCCGCTGACATCGGTCAAAGGGGGGCTGTTGGCGCAGCAAGGACAGGGGATGTGACCTTAGGGTTAGTCCGGTGCTTTGATAATCGGCGATGACGTCTTCGGGAAGTGTGGGCGCATCCGTGACGGCCGCATCGTTCTGAGAGCGCTGCACTGCGCCCTCGTTTAGCAGTAGTGGGCGATGATCTTCCAGAGCCATCGTTTGCCAGTGAGATTGATAACGATTGCCACTGATACCCGAGAGTGCATCGGCGGCGGCGAGCGCTTCCATGTCGCCGCGATCGAGGCAGGCGCGTTGGCGCAGGTCAGCGACGTTGGCAAAGGTGCGCAGACGCTGTGCCGAGTGAATACGCTGGCCTGCTGCCTCACTAAGCCCTTTGATCAGCCTCAATCCCAGTCTGATGGGTGGTTGCTGCTGGTCCGCTGAATACAGGATCTGATGGTCCCAACTGCTGTGATTCACATCGACGGGTAAGACCATGATGTGGTGTCGTCGCGCATCCTGTATCAGTTGTGATGGCGAATAAAAGCCCATTGGCTGACTATTGAGCAGCCCGACATAGAAAGCGGCGGGGTGATGGCATTTGAGCCAGGCAGAGACATAGGCGAGCAGGGCAAAGCTCGCCGAGTGCGATTCCGGAAAGCCATAACCGCCGAATCCTTTGATCTGATTGAACAACCGATCTGCAAAATCTGCGGTGTAGCCCTTATTGATCATGCCTTGCTTGAGCTTGTGCTCGAAGCTGAGGAGTTTGCTGTTCTTGCCCCAGTTGCTAATGGCGCGCCTCAGAGCGTCGGCTTCCCCTCCAGTGAACCCTGCAGCCACCATGGCCAGACGAATCACCTGTTCCTGAAAAATCGGTACACCCAGTGTGCGCGACAGGACCGACTCAATGTCCTTGTTGGGGTAGCTGATCGCTTCCAGTCCGGCCTTGCGGCGTAGGTAAGGGTGCACCATATCGCCCTGAATCGGGCCGGGCCGAACAATAGCGATCTCGATCACCAGATCGTAAAAGCAGGCAGGTTTCAGTCGTGGCAGCATCGACATTTGCGCGCGCGACTCAATCTGAAATACACCGAGAGAGTCGGCCTTTTGCAGCATTCTGTAGGTGGCGGCATCTTCTTTGGGAATATCCTGTATGCGACGGATATCAGGATGATCCCGGCTGATCATGTCGAGGCTTTTGCGAATGGCTGACAGCATGCCGAGGGCGAGAATATCGACCTTCAATAGCCCCAACGCCTCGATATCTTCCTTATCCCACTGGATAACCGTGCGGTCAGGCATGCTGGCATTTTCAACGGGTACCAGATTCGAAATCGGCCCACGGCTGATGACAAATCCACCCACATGCTGGGAGAGATGGCGCGGGAAGCCCAGAATTTCCTGAACCCTCGCCATAAAGTGTTCTGCCAGTTGTCCGGAGCTTGCCAAGCCCTGTTTTTGAAAGCGGTTGGTCAGTTCTCGCTCCCGATTCCACCACGCCAGAGAGCTCGCCAGTTCATCGATAAAGCTGGCATCAAACCCCATCGCTTTGCCGACATCGCGCACCGCACTGCGAGACCGGTAGGTGATCACCGTTGCGGCCAGCGCCGCGCGGCGACGGCTGTATTTTTCATAGATGTACTGAATCACTTCCTCGCGCCGTTCATGCTCGAAGTCCACATCAATATCAGGTGGCTCATCCCGCTCCCGCGAGATGAATCGCTCGAACAACAGCGAGACCTGCTCTGGGGAGACTTCGGTGATGTGCAGGCAGTAGCACACGACGGAGTTGGCAGCAGAACCTCTGCCCTGGCAGAGGATATGGCGTGACTTGGCAAACTGGACAATGTCGTAGACGGTCAAAAAGTAGTATTCGTATGACAATTCGGTAATCAGGTCGAGTTCCTGATGGATGCGCGTCTGGATGGCCTCCGGCACGCCGTCTGGCCAGCGCAATCTGGCGCCGGCCGCGACTTCCTGTCGCAGATAACTGTTGGCAGTGTGGTGTGACGGTACGACCTCTTCCGGATACTCATAGCGCAGCTCATCAAGACTGAACTGGCAGCGGTCAGCGATATGACGCGTCTCGCTGATGAGTGTTTCGGGGTAGAGCGAGTGCAAGGTATCCAGTGTGCGCAGATGCTGCTGGCTATTGATCAGCCGGCGGTGTCCTAGTTGCTGTACTGAAGTCTGGAGTCTGATCGCCGTCAGCACATCATGTAGCGCCTTGCGTTTGGCGCTGTGCATTTGTACTTCGCCACAGGCCACTATCGGTACCTGAAGGTTTTTTGCCATGTGATAGCGGTGTTTGAAGCGGCGCCATTCATCGTTCCCGAGCAACCTGCTGACACCGATCCAAAACCGCCCTTTGCACCGCCTTGCCAGTTGCTGGAGATGAACGGCCTGATTTTCGGTGTCATCCGGCAACAGGATGAGCAGGCAGCGTTTGAGGTGAAAGATCACGTCGCGCAGGTGCACACGATATTCCCCTTTTCCGCTGCGGCGGCGCGCGCGACTGATGAGCCCCGAGAGTTCCCCATACGCCTCGCGGCTGGGAACCAGTGCAATCAGGCGAATACCTTCGGTCAGGGTGAATTCGCTACCAACAATTAGCTTAAGCCCCAGCTCTTTGGCGGCGACGTGTGCCTTAACAACCCCTGCCAGCGAGCACTCATCGGTAATGGCGAGTGCATGATAGCCACAGCTGGCTGCGCGGCCGACGAGCTCTTCGGGTGCCGAGGCGCCGCGTAAAAAGCTGTAGTGGGTTAGGCAATGAAGTTCGGCGTACACCGTTAGAATACTGTATAAATAAACAGTATTCTAACGGTGTACGGGCTGCCCTGAAAAGGGTCGCGGTGAAATAGCGTAGACTGTTTTTCATAGGCGCGGCAGACGGAGCGAGCAAAGGATGAGCAGACACAGGAGTGGAGCATGAAAGTGATTGACCGACGCCGCGGCCAATATGTCCTGATTGGCATGCTCTCTTTATGGTTGCTGGCTTGTACCGGGGTACCCGACGGGGTTGATCCTGTTGCCGGGTTTGATCAAAACCGCTATCTTGGTACCTGGTACGAAATTGCTCGGCTGGACCACAGTTTTGAGCATGGTCTG
>CBFHSJ010000034.1:2954-6034 GCA_965658485.1 Luminiphilus sp. | reverse complement strand
GCCGGGTTTGATCAAAACCGCTATCTTGGTACCTGGTACGAAATTGCTCGGCTGGACCACAGTTTTGAGCATGGTCTGAGCGAAGTCAGCGCAACTTATAACGTGAACCCCGACGGTAGCATTGCGGTGTTGAATCGTGGATTCGATCAGGAGGAAGGCGAGTGGCGCGAGGCGGAAGGCGTAGCACGCTTTGTGCAATCTCCCGACATCGCGCACCTGAAGGTGTCCTTCTTTGGTCCCTTCTATGGCAGCTACGTGGTCTTTGAACTGGGTGAGGACTACGACTACGCCTTTGTCTCGGGTTTCAATCGCAGTTATTTATGGTTTCTCGCGCGAACGCCCCAGGTCAGCGAAGCGTTACGAGCACAGTTTTTACAGCGCATAACCGAGCTGGGTTTCGATCCGGATGAGCTCATCTGGCTGGATAATGACTCTGAGGATGTAGCAAGCCGATAGAGCGCTGATCGTCAGTCGGTAATAGAACGTCGTGACGAGGGCCGCTGAAGTCAGCACTTTCGGCTACATGTGGCAGTAAAGCGTGCCGGCGTTAGGCAAAAAGCCCATGTAGATACCAGCGGCGATTGTGCCGGTCCTGATAGATCCAGACGGGTTGTTTCTGGCGTGTCTGGGCGATGTAGTAATCTCGGCTGACAGGGGTAGTCCACCACTGGTCCTCAATCCGCTCCGGACCATGGAGGACATCGAGCGGTCCATTCCAGTACAGCTGCTCGGTATCCTGATGAATAGGCTGTGGTGTTGGTAACAACCAGAATGGTCGCTGCCCTAAAGCGTCGCTATTACGGTCTTCCCGGGTGCTCAGGGTATGCGTTTCTAATACGGCATTTTCCGGGAGGTGCTCATAACGGCAATCGAGATAGCCGACGGCTTGTAATCCCAGCCTACTGCGCAGGCGGTCAACCAGCTCATGCCGTGATGCTGTCGTGACCCCGGTATGAAATAAATCCTGCGGCGCGATAGAGGCCTCCTGAAGTTGATCCACGACCAGTGAGATCCCTTCGATATTCTCGGGCAGTGACCACGTGTCCAGTTGTAAACAAGAAAGCTCGAACCAGAGCTTCGCATTGTGTTGTGCGATGTCGGAAAACACCTTGAAAGCAGTGGCCTTTGGTTGTGAATCTCGCGGTGACGCGGGCCTGCCTTTTTGCGTTTTTCGTAATGGAAGCGGTGTTTGTATTAAGTGCTGTGGCCGCAAATAACGCCACTCAATAGCGGCAGTGCCGAGTTGTGTGTTCACCAGAAATTGACAGAAGTGCGCCAGCAAGCGCTGCATGGCGGGGTGCAGCTCCTTTCGGTTCTGTATGTCAAAGCCGAACCACAGCGTGTCCTCAAAGCGCTTAGGTGGCTGATAAGTCACAGCCGGTTCCCGTTGATGACCCTGCACCTGATTCAGCCAGTTCAAAAAGGGTTCACCGCACCGTTTGCCGAGCGCGGGGAGCGGGATATCCAGTAACTGTCCGAATCGCTGTATGCCGGAGTGCCCAAGCCGTTTGATGATTTTGGGGAAGTCGGTCTGAATCAGCTGTAGCGGCAAGGGTGCCAAGCGCTCTGTGAGGGGTCGCTCGGGGTGACGGGCGCTATCGCCCTCAGCATGACTCAGTAGCCAGGCGGCGTCACGGGTTTCAGCGATACCCACACTGACAGTCAGTCCGCGCAGGCTCATTTCCGTATCGATCCGCTCTAGAAGTGGTCCAAGACCCCGGTGCAGGCGCAGACAGCTACCGATTTCGATTGTCAGGGCATTATCTCGCCAGCGTTCCAGATGTGGTGACAAGCCATAGGCCCAGGTAGTGAGTTGCTCGAGCAGGGTATCTTCTGATTCCGGGGCACGTTCCAGTAAGCGGTGCTTGGTGTGAGCAAGTAGCGCCTGTGCCGTACTGACTGTGTGTGCCGGCATTACGCCGGCAAGGCTGGCCGATTCGTCGCAGACCAGTACGCGTCGCTGGGCGACAACAACCGTTGCTGTATCACTCGCATAGCCATGCTGTTTCAGCAGGGCTTCCAGCGGCAATAAATCAAAGCGAAGACAGAGCCAAAGCGACATTACGCCATAATACTGTATTTTTATACAGTATTATGGGATCTATGAACCCCCGTTTGGGAGTATCCACGAGGCAGATGAATTCTGTGACAATACGCCGCCCTGACGGCCCTAAAAGCCCATTCATTTCGTTGGTCTCGTTTTGTGAGGCTCACACTCTCTTTATGAGGAATGCCCCCATGTTTCGTTTGTATCAAGGAATATTGCAATCGTTTGTGATGCGGACCGCACCTGCCTGTCGAGCACTCTGGTTGCTCGTCGCGGTGTTGCTGGTGTCCTGTGGCAAGCCCACAGACGAACCAGAGTCGCCGGTTGTTAACGCACCACCAATATCCGCCGAGCAGCAGCGACTAGAGGCATTTTTTGCGGCTACCTGGGAGGCTGATCTGGCCCGGTACCCAGCCAGCGCTAGCTACCTCGGCATCAAAGATCAGCAGGATCAGTGGAACGACGTCTCCGAATCCTTCCAGCTCGAGTCACTTGAGTTGACCCGGCAACGTCTGGCATTTCTCGAAGGTATCGACACCAGCCAACTGTCGCCCGCGCGGCAGCTTTCCTACCGGCTCTATCGGCTCGACCTGGAGCGTACGCTGGCTGGCGCAGCATTTCGGCACCATCGCTATGTGATTCATCAGTTCCGAGGCCCGCACACCAGCCCGATCAGTCTGCTAGTCAATGTGCACACGATTGATTCGGAACAAGATGCCGAAGACTACATCGCTCGGCTGAACAACCTGCCCGACTATTTTGATGGTGTGATCGAGCAGATCCAGATCCGCATGGATAAAGGCTTGTATCTAGTTGATTGGATGATTCCGCAAATTGTAGCGTCCGCCGGTAATGTTCTGGTCGGCGCACCCTTTGATCAGTCGGGTTCCCCCTCGGTGATCTGGGCCGATTTCAACGACAAGCTGGCCGCGCTCAAGGTGGAGCCTGCCATTGCGGAACAGTTGCGAGAGGCCGCACGCGAGGCCATGCTGACAGCTGTAAAGCCCGCCTACGAGCGCCTGATTACGGCCGT
>CBFHSJ010000034.1:0-2854 GCA_965658485.1 Luminiphilus sp. | reverse complement strand
GAACAGTTGCGAGAGGCCGCACGCGAGGCCATGCTGACAGCTGTAAAGCCCGCCTACGAGCGCCTGATTACGGCCGTTCAATCTCAACAGGCAGTGGCGCCCCAAGAAGACGGGGTATGGCGATTTCCCGATGGCAACGCTTTTTACGCCAACCGGTTGCGGGATTTTACGACCACCAATCTCACTCCCGAAGCGATTCATCAGGCGGGGCTTGCCAATGTAGAGCGGTTACATCGGGAGATGCGTTCTGTCATGGCTGAGCTGGGTGAAGAGGGCGAGCTATCTGCTTTTCTCGACCGGGTCCGCAATGATGAGTCTCTGCGTTACGACAACACCGAAGCGGGGCGGTCAGCATATCTCGACGCTGCCCGCACTGCGATCGACAGGATGGCGGAGCGGTTGCCCGACTATTTTGGTTTGCTGCCGCAATCGGACTTGATCGTCAAACGGGTTGAGGCTTATCGCGAACAGTCTGCGGGAAAAGCGTTTTACCAGAGTCCCCCTCCAGATGGCTCTCGTCCGGGCATCTATTACGCAAACCTCTACGACATGAACTCCATGCCCACTACTGACCTCGAAGCGCTGGCGTTTCACGAGGGTTTACCGGGACACCACCTGCAGCTATCGATTGCAGCAGAGCTGGGTGATATTCCGGATTTCCAGCGCCACACCCGTTTTACTGCCTTCAGCGAGGGGTGGGGCTTGTACTCGGAGTATTTAGCGAAGGAAATGGGCTTTTATCAGGATCCTTATTCCAACTTTGGCCGGCTCGCGATGGAGTTGTGGCGAGCTGCGCGTCTGGTGGTCGATACCGGCCTGCATCACAAGCAATGGACCCGGGAACAAGCGGTGGCCTACCTTATAGCCAACACTCCGAATGCCGAGTATGACTGTCAGCGAGCGATCGAGCGCTACATTGCAATGCCTGGACAGGCAACTGCCTACATGATCGGTAAGTTGCGGATCGTCGAACTGCGCGAGATGGCTGAGGACGCTCTGGGCGAGGCGTTTGATATCCGCGCCTTCCACGATACCGTACTTGGTTCAGGTGCGGTCCCGCTTGATCAGCTTGAGACGCATGTGCAGGCTTTGATTCAGCGGACACTCGCGAGTCGCTGAGTCTCCGTTCTGCTCGGCGGGACTGAGCACCCGCCGGACTCCTCCCTTAGTCCCATCCAAACCGAGCCGTTTATGACATTGAGGCAGCTGGCTTTGCCATGAGGCGGTTGGTATTCGTTGGGCCGCGCTTTTGTGTATCGAAAAAAGCGATCTATTTTATCTAAACAATCATCTTTTCAATTTGTGACTGGGGTGAGTAAATGTGGGCTGGGGTAACTGTTTTTTTAATGAGGACAGCACAATGAAAGTAACAATTTTAAAGACGGCGTTTGCGCACACCGCACTGGCGGCGGCCCTGGTGGCCCTGCCTGTGATTGATTCGGTCGCTCGTAGCACGCCCAAAAGCACTCAGGCCTGGTGGCCTGCCAGCCTTGATCTGACGCCTCTGCGACAAAACGAGCGCAGCACGAACCCGCTTGGAGCCGACTTCGACTACGCGGCGGAATTCGCGCGGTTGGATCTAGAGGCATTGAAGGCGGATATCAACGAGACGTTGACCACCTCGCAGCCTTGGTGGCCCGCTGATTATGGGAACTACGGCCCATTTTTTATCCGTATGGCTTGGCACAGTGCGGGTACCTACCGCACCTCGGATGGTCGTGGTGGCGCCGATGGCGGCCAGCAGCGATTTGAGCCGCTGAATAGCTGGCCTGATAACGGCAACCTCGACAAGGCCCGTCGCCTGTTGTGGCCGATCAAGCAGCAGTACGGCAACCAGATCTCCTGGGCTGACCTCATGGTGCTCGCCGGAAATGTAGCCATGGAAAACATGGGCTTCAAAACCTTTGGTTTTGCTGGCGGTCGCACAGATGACTGGGAACCTGAGTGGGTGTACTGGGGTCCCGAGGCAAAGATGCTTGCCGATGAGCGCTATGCCGAGGGCCGGCAGCTCCGCAACGGTCTTGCGGCGGTGCAGATGGGGTTGATTTATGTGAACCCAGAAGGTCCCAACGGTAATCCTGACCCGGTGCTCGCCGCACACGATATTCGCGAGACCTTTGGTCGAATGGCAATGAATGACGAAGAAACCGTCGCACTGATTGCGGGCGGTCACTCTTTTGGTAAGGCCCACGGCGCGCACAAGCCGAGCGATTGTGTCGGTCCTGAGCCGACCGGTGAGGCGATCGTTGAGCAGGGCTTCGGTTGGAAGAACACCTGTGGCAAAGGTAACGCTGAGGACACCATCACGTCTGGCCTCGAGGGTGCATGGACCGCAACCCCCACCCAGTGGTCGATGATGTATCTGGCGAACCTGTTTGCCTACGAGTGGGAGCAAACGCGCAGTCCTGCGGGTGCATTGCAGTGGCAGCCTAAAGACGGTGCGGCAGCGGGTACAGTACCCGATGCCCATCTCGAGGGAGTGAGCCATGCGCCTGTGATGTTTACCACCGATTTGTCGCTCAAGTTTGATCCCAGCTACCGCGAGATCTCAGAGCGGTTCCTGCAGAACCCGGCGGAGTTCGAACTGGCCTTCGCCAAGGCTTGGTTCAAGCTGACGCACCGTGACATGGGCCCGAAGATTCGTTACCTCGGTGACGATGTGCCGGCAGAGACCCTCGCCTGGCAGGATCCGCTCCCCGAGCGCGACTACAAGTTGATCAGCGACCGCGATATCCGCAAGTTGGAGGCGGCGATTGTTGATAGTGAGCTGACTAATACGCAGCTGGTGAGCACCGCGTGGGCTTCGGCCTCGACCTACCGCGGCACCGATATGCGCGGTGGTGCCAATGGCGCG
>CBFHSJ010000033.1:0-17715 GCA_965658485.1 Luminiphilus sp. | reverse complement strand
TGTGGCGATAAGTGAAAAGCCCGCCGCGCGGCAGTGCGTGGTGGATGCTTTCACCGCCCGTCCTAACAGTGGTACCCGGCACTACGTTCGCGTCAATAGCATCGATACGCCTTATTGCGCCGAGGACATCAAAGCCACCGTCGGGCCATGGCTAGATGGTGTGGTGTTGCCAAAGGTGGAGTCGCGGGGGTGTCTCGACGAGCTGGAAAACGTGCTCGCCGCTGCCGAGACGGCGCAAGGGATGGCTGTGGGCAGCTTGGACCTGATGCCGATCATTGAAACGGCAGCAGGGGTAGAGCGAGCGAGGAAGATCGCCACTGCCGACAGCCGCATCAAGCGCATGGCGTTTGGCGGCGGGGACTACACGCTCGATCTGAATTACGAATGGAACGCTGATGAGTCGGTGTTGGCCTATGCGCGAGCAAAGCTGTCTCATGCCGCGCGTCTAGGCAATCTAGAGCCGCCGATCGACACGGTGGTGTTGCAGATCAAAGATGATGAGCGGTTTTTGCAGTCCGCACGCCACGGCAAACAGTTCGGCTTTGGCGGCAAACTCTGTATCCATCCTGCCCAGATTCCCTTAACTCATCAGGTATTCACACCTTCCGAAGAGGAGATTGCCCACGCCCGTGCCGTGGTGGAGGCGTTTGAGGCCGCCGAGGCAGAGGGCTCGGCTTCCATTCAGCTGGACGGTTATTTCATCGATTATCCGATCGTCTACAAAAGTCAGCGCATTCTGGCGTTGGCGGACTCACTATTGGGCTGACAGGCCAATAGCGGGGTCCGCGGTCGGCATCCTCATACGGTTGGTGTATCATGTCCGGACATTTCCGGAGGTCCCGATGCAGGCATCACCGCTCACCCACCAAACTGCGCCGTTGAGTCGTGCAATCGCTGATCGCGTGGCCACGTTGCAGAGGGATCAGGTCCCGCAAGACGTGTGGGCCTATCTCAAACTATGTCTGGCAGACGCCGTCGGTATTGCCTTTGCCTCGCGTGCCTACGATTTTGCGCACATCTCTCTGAGCTCGCTGAGCGTGCTAGGTAGCGACGGTGCGTCAACCATTATTGGGCAGTCTGCGACGGCGTCTGTGCGCGACGCAGCCCTGATGAACGGGCTGTTGGTTCACGGATTGGACTACGATGACACCCATTTGGCATCGGTCGTGCATTGCTCCGCCAGTGCGTTTCCCGCAGCACTGGCGCTGGCTGAGCATCGCGGCCTGAGTGGTCCAGAGCTACTCCTTGCCACGTTAATCGCGATCGAAGTCGACGCGATGCTGGGCACGCAGGCTGGGGGCGTGTTCCAGCAGGTAGGTTTCCATCCCACGGGTGTCGTGGGGGTATTTGGCGCCACGGTCGCCGCAGCACGCATGATGGGAGCAGACAGCGACGCCTTGGTGCGTGCACAGGGCGTGGCGCTCAGCCTGAGTAGCGGCAGCATGGCGTTTTTGGACGATGGCAGTTGGACCAAGCGACTACACCCTGGTTGGGCAGCCTCCGCTGCCTTGCAAGCGGCGGCGCTCGGTGTATCTGGGTTTCAGGGACCCGGCGAGGCCTACGGAGGGCGCTTCGGTTTTTATGCGCTCTACGCGCCGGGCACCTCGGTGGAGACAGAGGCGGTGTCGTCGCAACTGTTCCGCGATTGGGCGTTGCGTACCGTGGCCATCAAGCCCTATCCCATCTGCCACTTTAATCATGCGCCTGTTGATGCCGCGTTGGCACTGCGATCGGAGCATGTAATCACGCCTGACATAATCAAGTCAGTCACCATATTGCTCGATGACCGGCAGTTTGGTGTTGTGGCGAGCCCTATTGAGGCAAAGCGAGCGCCCCAAAGCGAATATGACGCCAAATTTAGTGCGCCCTATGCGGTGGCCACCGCGCTGTGCAAAGGCAGCTTTAGTCTGGCTGACCTTGAGGACGCCGCGCGGATGGACCCCGAGGTCCTGTCGTTGGCGCAGCGCGTTGACTGCGCGCATGACGCGCGGTCTCGCTACCCCGACACTTTTTCGGGTGGCGTTAAAATTACTCTGACAGACGACACTGAGCTTGAGCATTTTGAGACCGTGAATCGGGGCGCGGAGGGACAGTTACTCCCTGCCGAGCAGGTGAAGGCCAAATTCCTCGATAACTGTGCGCTGACCATTGCAGCTGACAGGGCCGAGCAGTTGTGGAACTCAATGTTGAACCTTGATGAAATGAATGACGTAGCAGAGTTGACGGCGCTGTTGCGCACTGAATCCAACAGGGCGGCACAACAGCCCTCCGGGAGCGAAGCATGTTAATGAAAGCTGGTGGTCGCATCATGAGCGCGGCCGATTACGAAGAAAGTCTGCGCGAGTACAGCCCCACGGTGTATGTCGACGGGGACCTTGTCGAGTCGGTCGCGGATGACCCGCGGCTGCAGCCGGGCGTGCGAGCGGTCGGCGTGACCTATGAGTTTGCCCAGAAACCTGAGTACGGCGGCTTGATGTTGGCCGAGCAGGCGACCTCGGGTAAGACCGTGAACCGCATGCTCCACATCAATAGGCATAGCGAGGACCTGCTCTCTAAGTTGGAGGCGGTGCGACTGGTCTGCCGCGAGAGTGGTTGCGCACAGCGCTACCTGACCCACGATGCGCTCAATGCCATCTACCAGGCCACTTGGCAGATGACCGAGGACACCGGGGGTGAGCAGCATGAACGCTTCCTGTCCTACCTACACCGCATTCAGGATGAAGATTTGACCCTCGGTGTCGCCATGACGGACGGTAAGGGTGATCGGAGTAAGCGGCCCGGGGATCAAGAGGTTGCTGATAGCTACGTGCACATTGTTGAGCGGCGTGCGGATGGCATCGTGATTTCAGGGGTGAAAGCCATTGTGACGGGTGGCCCCTACATGCACGAGTTGCTGGTAATGCCATGCCGAACCATGCGCAAGGAGGATGCCGACTTTGCGGTCTGCTGTGCGGTACCCATCGATGTCAAGGGGCTGACGATTATTTCGCGGCCGGCGGGCCGGCCCGGTGAGGCGGCAGCGCATTTCAGCGCCAAATATGGCCAAAGCACTGCCGTGTGTCATTTTGATCAGGTACTGGTGCCCTGGGATCAGGTGTTCTTTGCGGGTGAGCATGACTACACCGAGCATTTGGTGACGTCCTACGCCAACCACCACCGACACAGCTGCATCGGCGCGCGTGCCGGTTTTGGAGATCTGCTGATCGGTGCCGGTTCTCTCATGACCGAGGCCAACGGTCTCGATATGGATACCGTCCCCCACTTGCGAGACAGCATGGCCGAGCTGATCAAGCTGGTAGAAGGCTTCTTTGCCTGCGGCGTGGCGGCGTCGGTCTATGGCGTTGAGGACCCCTGCGGGTCGTGGATGCCGGAACCTGTCTTCTCCAACGTCGGTAAGTTGCTGTTGGCCACGCAGATCTATGACATGCATCGCATTGCGCACGAGGTGTCTGGCGGGTTGATCGTGGCCTTACCCGGGCCGGATGAAGATCATAACCCTGCGACCTCCGGGGACCTCGCCTCAGTGCTGGCAGGGCGCCCAGACATCCCGTACGACCAACGTATGCAGGTGGCCCGTTTCATGGAGGACATTACCGCCTCATCAACCGGCGGCTGGTACTCCGTCATTAGTTTGCACGGAGGCGGTTCGCCTCAGGCGATGAAGCGCGAGATCTACCGGCGTTATCCCATCGAGGAGCGGCGTTCATTGGTAGAGCGATTGCTGGATCGCGGCGTTGCAGAGACCGGCTCTTCCGGCGCGCCAAACCGCCAGAAACAGCCAGGGCAATGCTGTGCAACGGGCTGCCAGCCTCCAGCTCTGCCAGAGGGTGGCGCTGAAGACTAAATCTATCGCCGCCCCTGCGGGCGGCATAGGAATCTCAGGGTTAGAACGGCACCGCCAGCTCTGCGGGCGGCAGAATAGTGGTGCGCTTCATCAAACGGGCATGCGCGGGATCAAAAGGATCTCTGCGATGCATAGTGCAGGCGTTGTCCCACATGAGTGCATCGCCTGGTTGCCAGGCGTGTGAGTACACAAACTCTGGCTTGGTGGTCCAGTCAAAGAGAAACGCTAGCATCTCGGCGCTCTCCTCACGATCCCAGCCCACGATCTCGGTGGTCATGCCCGGGCACAGGTACAGCGCTTTTCTTTGGGTGATTGGGTGCGTGCGCACAATCGGATGGTGGATATCCGGTGATCGCGCTTTTTGTTTGTTATTGGTGGGCACGCTATACGCTTGATTGAAGGCCTCGTAGGACTGATTGGCCAGACAGCCATCCAGCTTCTCGCGCGTTGCCTCCGGGAGCGCTTCCCAGGCAGCACACATGTCCGCAAATTCTGTATTGCCGCCCTCCGGGGGGAGCGTATCGGCCATCAGCAGCGAGCCCACTGCGGGCTTGGGCAGGTATATCTGATCATAGTGCCAGCCGACCTCGCTATCAGACAGTATGCCGATGCGTCGCCCGTCTCGTTCGATATTGGAAACGTAGAGTATTTCGGGGTGCTCACGGGAGAGATACTCCTCCCTGACATGAATCTCCAGATCACCGAACTGACGACTAAAGCCCACGAGCGCCGCCTCGTCGAAGGACTGATTCCGGAACAGCAACAGTTTGTGCTCCGCCCACAGCTCCCGGATCGCCGCAATGTCTGCTTTCGAGGGTGTCTCTGAGAGCGGGAAATCCACCACTTCCGCGCCGAAGCTGGCGCTCAGTGAACGTGTGCCGTACATAAGCAAATCCTCAAAACCGATAGCGCGTAATTGTACGGACATTTGTCAAAAATACCAACTCATAGCGAGCAGGTGCGGACTTCAGGAGCGCCGGTTTCGCCTAACTTCGAGCGCCATGACGCCAATGAGCACCAATGCAATGCCGAGCCACTGGGCTGGAGCGAGGATCTCGCCTGTGAGCTCCTGCGCCATAATAGCGGTGGCGGGCGGCCCCAGTGTGCTGATCAAAGAGGCCCGGGAAGCGCCGATGCGACGCACGCCTTCAGCCATCAGGAATAGCGGCAAAACGGTAGAGAAGACCACGAGCGCTACTAGCGTCCACCACGCGGGAACGGATAGATCGACATTCTCCCAGCCTGCGAAAATTTGATAATGGACCGCCATGCCGGCCGCGGCCGCCGTCATCGCAGTGAGGGTGAATAGGCCGCTGCCCAGCCGCTGGGTAAGCTCACCGCTAATGAGGGTGTAAATGGCAATACTCAGTGAGCAGAACAGGATCCACGCCATACCAGACCACTGGCTGGCCGAGAGGCGGGCGTTCAAGGCGCCGGTCACCAGCACGACCCCCAGCGTGGTCAAGAGCAACGCGAGCAGCATCCTCGCCGAAGGCGGTTGCCGCGTGACCACTGTGGTAATGATGACCACGAAGATGGGGTAGGCAAACAGCAATGGCCGCTCGACGCTGGCGTCGATGATGGTCAGGGCATAAAAATTCGCCAGCGCACCCAAGTAGTAGCAGAGACATCCGGCGAAGAGGGCGAGGAGCAGGTCGTTGCGCCGGGAGGTGGCGTCCTGCTCTATTTTAATTTTGCTCCGATACAGCCACGCCAGCATTGCGAAGCCCGGCACTGCCAACACCGAGCGAACGGCTGCTACGTCGTGAAAGCTGAGGCCCATGCCATAAAGGGCTTTGGCGAACAGGCCCTTGGCGGCCAGTAAGACGGCCCCGATGGCTACCAACAGCCCGCCGATGAGACGGGGATTCTGGAGGCCGGTCAGGTGCGACTTCCTCCAGCGGTGAGTTCTCTGAGAACTTCATCTGTTGTCAGGACGCGGGACCACAGTCGTTTCAGCATGGTCAGCGTCGCTTCCTGCATCTCTTCGCTATCGGTGCCGGTGGCGTCACTGGTCACCACTACTCGGTATTGCAGATCACAGGCTTCCATCGACGTCATGGCGACACAGTTATTGGTGGAGACCCCGGTAGAGACCACAGTATCGACACCCAGCGCGCGCAATGAGCTGTCCAGCGCGGTAGAACGGAACGCACCCTGAGTCGTCTTGTTCAACACCAGATCGCCGGGCCCTGGCTTCAGCGCATCGACCACCTCATGCTCGGGCTGACCCGCTATATTGTTGGTGGCTTTAATGATGGGGGCGATGTGGTGAGGCGCATCGCTGGCATCAGCCGCATTAGCGCCGTAGGTGATCCAGATTACGTGTGCGCCGGCCTCGCGGAACCCAGCAATGAGTCTTTGGATATTGGGGATCAGCAGGTTGTCGATGCGATCAAAGCGATATTGAGCGGACTCGCTTTGGCCCTGTTCCGCCAGCAGTTTGCCGAGCCCCATATTGCGATTGCCGGTGGCATTTTGCATGTCGATGACCAGCAGGGCTGTGCGACGGGGTTCTAGAGAAAACTGCTGACTGAAGTTGTCGATGAAGCTGGGCTGGCTCATACCGGGATCGCCGTCCTTGAAACATCCGTACATTCTAAGTCATATTGCGTGACCGACGTGACCAAGACAACGGGATCCACGACCCATGGATAAGTTTGCAGAAGCTGGCTACGGTCAGCGCGATATCGGATTTGGTGAGCGGCCGGCGCTCGTCATGGTCGACTTCCAGCAGGGCTTTACCGACGCCAGTAATCCACTGGGTCGCAGCGAGCACGTACAGCGCGCGGTGGATAACACCGCGGTGCTGCTCGCGGCCTGCAAGGTCAAGGGCATCCCCGTCGCCTCCTGCGCGGTGTCCTGGGGCGGTCCCGACGAGATGACCTATTGGAAGATCGACTCACTGTATGACGGCAGTTTCTATCACGGGCATCCCTGTACTGAGCTCGACCCGCGCATTCGAGACGATGAGTACATCTTTCAGTTCATTAAAACGGCGCCCTCCATTTTTTATGAGACGCCGCTCAAGCCATGGCTGGTCACGCATTGCATCGACACCACTATCATCACTGGCTGCACGACCTCGGGGTGTGTGCGCGCCTCGATCGTGGACAGCTTCTCAGCCGGCTACCGCACCATCGTCCCTGCGGACTGCTGTGGTGATCAGGACGAGGAGGCCCATGCAAGCAACCTCCGCGACGTGGGCCGACGCTATGCCGATGTCACTGATCTGGAGAGCGTGCTGGCACATATCAATGGACTCTGATCAATGAACTCTGAGCCATCGCTTTGATCGCTCAGTGCTTGCCACCGTAATGAAACACCCTTGAATTCGATTACCCGCTAGGAGAGCCACCATGCCCATTGCCCAGATCAACGGACACGACATGTATTACGAGGTGCATGGTGATGGCCCTCCCGCCGTTTACATCGGCGGTTGGGATACCTTCTGTCACGGCCGGCATCATTATCTGGCAAGGGGCATGACCGATCAGTTCTCGACGGTCATCATCGATTACCGGGGTCTGGGTGAGTCGACCGATGACTACTCGATGGAGCCCTCTACGCAGTTGTTTGCCGATGACATCATTGGCCTCTTGGACCACCTCAACATGAAGTCGGTGTACTTTGTGGGTTTGGTCGGTATTGGCGCGTGTATTGGTCAGTGGGTGGCGGTTAAGCGGCCTGATCTGGTGCGATGTATGGTGAATATGGGCTGCTGGACCTGGGCCGATCCCATGCTCTCGGACCACCTTCAGGCATTTGGTGACATCCACGAACACGCAGGATTCCACGCCTTTCAGTCGATGGTCGCCTCCCTGTCATTCAAGCCCGACTACTACAACGCCAACCGAGAAAAGCTGCTGGGCAGCGGCGGTGTATGGGGCGCCCTGGAGGGGCGTATTCAAACCCACCTGCGCTTTGTGCAAGCCTGTCGAGGGCATGACATTCGGCCGCACCTTGGTGAGATCGAGGCGCCGACGCTAGTCATACATGCGGGCGAGGACATCATTACCGGGCCCCGCACGACCAAGCCTTTGGAAGAGGGGCTCAGGAACTCGGTGGGGGTCACGATGGACGGTGTTGCCCATGTCGTGGCAGGCAAAGAAGAGAAGATTGCCTTTGGCAAGATCCTGTTCAACTTCCTGGGTGCTCACTGAGCCCCAGCTGGCGGAGCGAGGCGGAGGCTTAGTGTCGCTGAAATTTAGACACGCTCAGATGACGCCCCGTGCTGCCAAGTCCTCAAGATCTTCCACGCCGAGTTCCTTGCCGAGAATCTCCTGATTATTCGCTCCCAGGCCGGCGCCACAGTGAGTCTGCAAACGCTGCTGATCGATCTTGATGGGATTGCTCAGGCCTCGATACTCACCGAATTCGCGGTGAGTCATAGTTTGCATCATGCCGATGGAGGCCACGAATGGGTTATCGAGCGCGTTGGGCAAGTTGTGCACCGGCGCGACTGGAATAAAAGTCTGCAGCTTTTCGAACCAGTAGTCGGTGTCTTCTGTCTGGAAGATCTTATCCAAGACCTCGGTCAACGCGTCGCGGTTTTCTGCGCGATCTGCCATCGAATTAAAGCGCGGATCATCCCCAAGCTGAGTGTGCCCTGAACGCTCTAATAGCAACTGCCAGAACTTGTCGGTCATACACATGATAAAGATCCAGCCGTCACGGGTTTTGTAGAGCTGAACGGGCGTGTTGTAGGGGTGCGCCGAGCGCGCCACGCGGCCGGTCTCGATACCGTGGTTCAGGTACCAGGTCCCGGGATAAGTCAGTTGATGCAGCGCCACATCGAACAAGCTGATATCCACGTCCCGGCCGCCTTGGCTCGGTCGCGCCAACAGTGCCGACACGCACCCTAGTGCCGCTACGACGCCGGTCATGAAATCGATCATTGATAAGCCAAAGCGGGAGGGTGGGGTGCCCGGCTCGCCAGTCACAGACAAAAACCCGCACTCGGCTTGCATTAGGTAGTCATAGCCCGGCCAGTCGGCACGGTCGTTATCACGCCCGTAGGCAGAGATATGGGTACAGATGATGTCGGACTTGACACCTTTAAGGTCGTCATAGGTCAGACCCATTTTCGCAGGCTGGCTGCCGCGCAAATTGTTCCAGACCACGTCGCTCTTCTTGGCCAGCTCGTGAAACAGCGCGCGACCCTCGTCGCTTTTCAGGTTTAGCGTCACGCTCTTTTTGGCGAGGTTAAAGGCCTGGAAATAGGCGCTGTCGTCGTGGGCCAGGGTGACTGACCCTGATTGACGCGATGGGTCACCGCCCGTGGCGCGATTCTCGATCTTGATCACTTCGGCTCCCAGTTCGGCCAGGTACATCGACCCGTAGGGACCCGCACCAAACTGCTCAATAGCCAGGACACGAATGCCGGCGAGGGGTTTCATCATAATGGGCTCCAGTGAATCTTGGCCGTGGGGGGCATGATACCTTGCACCTGTCAGCAGATTGGTGCATCGTTGGATCAGAAGCGAAATTGTAGCAAATGTCCGGTCAATTGTTTTGAGTGCCGCTGGGCACCCGCAGTTTACTGAACCCTGCGACTCGCGTTGCGATCATTAGAAGATCTATAACAAGAGGAGGCCAACATGCCTTATCGTCTTGGTGTCGACGTCGGCGGCACATTCACCGACCTGATTCTCGTCGACGAAAAATCAGGCTCCATTCACACAGCGAAGGTCCCCAGCACGCCGGCTGATTCCTCTATCGGAGTGATGAACGGTGTCGCAAAGGTCTGTGACAACGCCGGGGTGGATCCCTCGGAAATCGCGCAGGTGATGCACGGCACCACAGTGGCCACCAATACGGTCCTGACCGGAACCGGGGCTAAAGTTGGATTGGTAACTACCAAGGGATATCGGCAGGTGCTGCAGATCGCACGCTCCTATGTGCCCGGCGGTCTCGGTGGATGGGTGATTTACAACAAGAGCCAACCTTTGGCTCCGCTGTCGTGCACGATCGAGGCGGATGAGCGCATGGGTGCTGACGGCTCCGTTGTGCGAAAGTTGAACAAGAGCGCACTGACCAAAGAGCTGAAACGGCTAAAGAGCGAAAATATCGAGGCGCTGACGATTTCTCTGGTCAACTCCTATGCCAACCCGGCCCACGAGAAGGAAGTGGAGAAAATCGCCAAGCAGGTGCTGCCCGGTATTCCGGTCTCACTTTCTTATGATGTTGTGCCCGAGATGCAGGAGTACGAGCGGACCATTACAACAGTGGCGAACTCCTATGTCCGGCCTAAAGTGGCTGCTTACGTGAAGAGCCTCGAGCGAAAGCTCAAAGCTAAAATGAAGGATGTGAAGCTCCACATCCTTCGCTCTGACGGCGGCATGGCTTCCGCCAAAGTCGCCCAATCTCTGCCAGTTAATCTCCTGATGTCGGGACCTGCCGGTGGTGTATCTGGTGCCGTTTGGGTCGCCAAACAGGCGGGATTTGAGAACCTGTTGACCTTCGATATGGGCGGTACCTCTACCGACGTGGCGCTGGTGCAGGACAGCAACGCGCAGCTGCGGAGGGAGACAACGGTTGGTGACGTGACCGTGAGAGCGTCCTCAGTCGATGTTCGCACAGTGGGTGCCGGGGGCGGCTCGATCGCTCACGTGCCAGAACTCACCGGTGCATTACGCGTGGGCCCGGAAAGTGCGGGCGCCGAGCCGGGACCGGCCGCCTACAACAAGGGTGGTGACCTGCCGACCGTGACTGACGCCAACGTGGTACTGGGGTACTTGCCCAGTGAAGTGCGGCTGGGTGGAGACATGGAGATCCGCAAGGACCTCGCTGAAAAAGCGATCAAGCCAGTTGCAGACGCGCTAGGCATCTCAGTAAAACGCGCCGCTGCTGGCATCATCGATATTGTGAATGAGAACATGTACGGAGCACTGCGACTGGTATCGGTGGAGCAGGGCTTTGATCCCCGCGACTTTGCGCTGATCGGTTTTGGTGGTGCGGGTCCTTTGCATGCCAATGCACTCGGTAAGTTAATGAATAGCTGGCCGGTGATTATTCCTCCCGGTCCCGGTGTGCTGTGCGCTTACGGGGACGCGACCACGCGAGTACGCGACGAGGCGTCGCGAACCTTCATTCGCCGTTTCGCCAATATCTCACCCTCGGAATTGACCAAGACCTATCAACAGCTGGCGAGCAAAGCGCTCAAAACGCTGGAAAAAGAGGGTGTGCCCAAGGCGCACCGCTCGGTGACCTATCAAGCCGATATTCGTTATTCCGGACAGGGACTCACGCTGACGGTCGATTTTGACCTCAATAAGCTGAAGTCTAAGGGCTTGTCGGTGATTGGTGATCCTTTTGATGATATGCATCGGCAGTTGTTTACCTTCGCGCTCGACGCGGACAAGGAAATTGTGAACGTTCGGGCGGTGGCGCAAGGCAAGAGTGCCGAAATCGACGCCAAGAAAGTGACCAGCTCCGGTAGCCGAACGCCGGTAGCAGCCGCCAAGATCGGGACGTCAAAAGTCTTCATGGACGGCAAGAATATGGAAGCAAACCTATACCGACGGGATCAACTAAAAGCCGGTAACAAAATCGACGGACCAGCGATCGTGCTCGAGATGGACTCGACTACGGTCATTCTGTCCGGGCATACCGGTAACGTCGACAAATTCGGCAACATCCTGATAGCACCGTCAGCTTGAGCGAAGGAAGATAACAATGCCTGCAACAATCGTTGAAACCAATACCAAGAAATTCAAGCGTAAGGATATCGACCCAATCACCCTCGATATCATCGAAAACGCGATGATGAATGCCCGTTACGAGATGGACGCGGTCGTGTTTCGGACGGCGATGTCGCCGGGGATTCGTGAGCAAAATGATATGTTTCCGATGATCGCGAATTTAGAAGGCAAGATGGTGGTCGGCCAGTTCGGTAGCTTTATTCATGGCTTTAAAGAGGCCTACGACGGCACCATCGAAGAGGGTGACCTCTTTTTGACTACCGACCCCTACGCCTGTAACGGCGCGATCAGTCACATCAATGACTGGCTGTTACTGCGGCCAATATTCAAGGACGGCCGGCTGATTGCTTACGCGGCCATGTTTGGTCACATGACTGACGTGGGCGGCAAGGTGCCGGGCAGTTTGCCAACTGACGCTCGAGAGATTTTTGAGGAAGGTATTCGCGTGCCGCCACTTAAGATCTTCAAAAATGACGAGCTGCAGGCCGATGTGTTGAATTTGATTCTGCACAACAGTCGCATGCCGACCTGGAACCGCAGTGACTTTAACGCTCTCGTTGCCGCCATGCGGACCGCCGAGAAGCGCGTTATCGAGATGGCGGAGCGCTTCGGTGATGATGAGTATTACTCGGCTCTGGACGAGCTATTAGCGCGGAATAAGCGGGCGATGGGCAAGCTGATCAAAGACACCGTGCCCACGAAAAAACAGTACTTTGAGGACTATATTTGTGATGACGGTCTGGGCATGGGCCCTTACCGCATCAAGTGCTCAATGTGGCGTGACAAAGACAAAGTTATTTTTGATTTTGATGGCACCGACCCGCAGTCGATCAGCTCTATCAATTTTTATCTCAACGAAGAGATGTTCAAGATGTTCTGCGGCGTCTACATGATCATGGTGTTTGACCCTCAGATTATGTTTAACGACGGCTTTTATGATCTGATGGAAGTGCACATTCCTGAGGGAACGTTGCTGAAGCCACGTGAACCCGCGGCACTCTCGTGTCGTACCCACGCGCTAGGTCGAATTTTTGACGTGCTGGGTGGTCTTTTGGGCCAGGGGGATCCAGACTTTCTGGCTGGTGCCGGTTTCTCGGACAGCCCGCACTTCATGTACTCCGGTTATGACAAAAATGGGGAGTGGTACCAGCTCTACTCAATCGGCTTTGGCGGGATACCCGGTAAGCCCTCAGGAGACGGGCCCGACGGGCACTCTCTGTGGCCCAGCTTTACCAATGTACCCAACGAGTTCTTAGAGAGCTACTTCCCGCTGCGCATCGAAGCGTATGAAACGATTACTGACAGCGGTGGCGCGGGCTATAACCGCGGTGGTAACGGCCTGCGAATGGGGTACTGCTTCCTCGAGCCTGGCACTATCTCTATTCATGATGACCGCTGGCTGACCTATCCATGGGGCGTTAACGGCGGCTTGCCGGGACGTCGTTCGGAGAAGATTCTGAAGCGCACCGACGGTAGTGAAGAAATGATGCCCAGTAAGTGTGACCGGATCGCAGTTAACGCCGGCGACATTCTGTATTTCAACACCTGGGGCGGCGGTGGCTGTGGCGACCCCTTGAAGCGCGAAACTGATCGCGTCGAGTTTGATGTACGGGCCGGTCTGGTATCGGTCGAGGGCGCTAAGCGTTATGGGGTGGTAATGAATGCTGACCACACGGTTGACGAGAAAAAGACCAAGACGCTGCGCGCCAAAATGGCCAAGCAACGCGGCAAGGTCAAAATGTTCGACCGCGGTGGCGATATTGCCGAGCTGAAAAAGCGCTGCAAGAAAGAGACCGGGCTGGACGCGCCGCGCCAGCCGGAGTTTCAGGCCTGGGCGCTCAAGTTCCTTGAGGAACAGCCGAAGCCCAAGGGCCGCATCAAGATGGCGCGCGGCTGATCAGGCCAGTCGTTTTGAGACAGAAAAGCCGGGCTCAGCCCGGCTTTTTTATTCTTAGCTATGCACCCCTTCAGATCAAAAAAGCGCCTCCGTCAGATACCTTGGATCCTCGCCATGGTGACTCTGGTGGCGGGTGCCGTGGCCGAGGAATTAGAAGAGATCGTTGTCAGAGGCGATCGAGACCTGTTGTCTCAAGATCTGATGCAAACGCTGAGCGTGAAAGCGGCGGATTCGAAGACGCAGGTGTCACAAGATCGCACGATTGGCGATTGGTTGGCTGCGGTACCTGGTATGAGCCTGAACGGCCAGGGAGGGCTGCTGCAAAGCTACAGCCTGCGGGGCATGAGCCGCTCGCGTATTCGCACCGAAGTTGACGGCGTGCCGATTATCACTGATCGGGCTGCAGGCAATTCAGCTTCGTTTTTGCCACCCTCATTAGTACGCGCTGTAAATGCTCAGATAGGGGGCTCGTCATCGCTGTTTGGGTCCGATGCAATGGGTGGCGTTGTCAGTGTCCAAACAAGGCAATTTGCCCAACTCAACGTTGAGGGCGCCTTTCAATCTCTGGACAAAGCCTCTGCCCTGACCATCGGCGGAGCGCCAAGAAACGATACTTCCGTGGGGCTTACAGTCCGCACTGCTGATAACGCCACCGCCGCCGACGGTACGCCGCTCAATACCCGCTACCGGCAAGCTGCCGCAGTGTTGCAGCATGAGCGAGCCTGGCAGACCCTCAAGCTGAGGATCAGCGGGCTGTTGAGTCAGGGTAAGGACATTGGCAAGTCATCCCGTGAGTATCCTGAATCCATGAGCCGCTATCCTCATGAGCGGCACGGGATTCTGAAGCTTGAACTAGAGCGGTCCAACCAATGGTTACTTCGACTCTACGAGCACCGGCAAGATTGGCAAACCACGACCCAGGTTGAGAATCCCGGGCTCGCAATCAACAGCTATCGTAGCGATACGGTCGGGTCTCTTTTCTACCTGACGCACTCAGCGCTCGGTGGCCTTGGGCGAGCAGGAATCGAATGGGTGGGGCGACGGGGTGTCTCCGTTCGCTATCAGGAACAGGATACTGCGGGTGAGATGTTGATAGACAGCGAACCGGTATCGGGGAAACAGGACAATCTGGGGCTCTTTTATGATCAGCAGTGGACCCAGGGGTTTTTGGATGCGGGCGTGGGCCTACGTTTTGATCATATTGCGCAGACGGCGCGCACCGGAGACGCGTCCCATGCGGTCCTCAGCACCAATGTGCGGTTGAATTGGCATATCGGTGAGCGCGCGACGTTTTTTGCTCGGTGGGCAACCGGGTTCCGGGCGCCTACCCTCGGTGAACTGTATTACCGCGGTATCACGCCCCGAGGCGAGCTTGTGGGCAACGCCGAGCTCGACCCCGAAAACAGCACCTCCTCTGAATTGGGGTTAGAGGTGATCCGGGACCGCTTCAGTTTTTCGCTCTCGGGCTATCGTACGGTCATTGATGACTATATCGAGCGGTTTCAGAAAACCGCGACGACTCGCAGCTATCGCAATATTGGCGAGGGTGTGATTCGTGGATACGAAATCCGCGCAAGCTACGAGCCAACGGCTCGCTGGACCCATGGACTTTCATACGGCCACCAATCGGGCCGAGATTCTGCGAGCGGTGCGTGGTTGGCTGACCTCAGTCCCAACACCTGGCGCTATGAGGCCACTTGGCGGTCGTCGCGGGCCGTCGTCAGGTTAGATATCTCGCGCCGCGAACGCCGCTCAGAATTCGGGCTTGGGGAAGAGCCTCTTGATGCCGTGACGCGGGTGAACGTCGCGGTGTCCTGGCCTCTCAGCCAGCAGTGGGAATGGGGCTTAGCCTGCACCAACTGTGCAGATCAGACATTCTATGGAGCGGCGGATGAACGCGCGGCCTTGCAGCCCGGGCGTGCCATCGCGGTGAATTTTGCTTGGAAGCCGTGACGGCATGCACCAAAATACGATGCACCAGAATAAAGAATCGTTTTACACGATGCGCCCGCCAACTTTGCGGTTTGGCCACGGTACCCCGACCCACTGTGATCTCGAGGACAATTTGATGACTCCGTTTCGCTCTCTATTTTTGGTTTTATGCGCAGTTTTTTTTGGGCTAGGCATTGCGTCAAAAGGCGTCGCCGACGACGAGTCATCTCTGGCGGGTCTGAAATGGCGCAATATCGGCCCGGCTTTTATGTCTGGACGCATCGCTGACATCGCTTGGCACCCCCAAGACCTGAGCGTTTGGTATGTCGCCGTTGGTTCAGGTGGCGTATGGAAAACCAGTAACGCCGGCGTCACCTGGAAGCCGATCTTTGACGAGCAAAGTCGCTACTCCATCGGTAACGTCACCGTCGACCCGTCCAATCCGTATGTTGTTTGGGTTGGCACAGGAGAGGATGTCGGTGGGCGACACGTTGGCTTTGGCGATGGTATTTACCGATCAGAAGACGGCGGTGAAACCTGGGTTAACAAGGGCCTGAAAGACTCTCAACACATCTCGACAATCATCGTGCATCCCGAAAATTCAGACGTGGTCTGGGCGGCCGTCCATGGGCCTTTGTGGTCTCCGGGCGGTGATAGAGGTCTCTTTATGACCACTGATGGTGGTGAGACCTGGACGAAGACGCTGGGTGGCGGCGAGTGGACCGGGGTATCCGATGTTGTGGTCGATCCTCGCGATCCCAATATTTTGTACGCCGCAACCTGGCAGCACCACCGCACTGTCGCAGCCTATATGGGCGGTGGTCCGGAAACCGGTATTCATCGGTCTACAGACGGAGGCTTGAGTTGGACTGAGTTAGAGACCGGGTTACCTGAGGGCGACATGGGCAAAATCGGATTGGCGATCTCAGCGCAGAATCCAGACGTGATTTATGCAGCCATAGAGTTGGAGCGTCGTAAAGGTGGCGTGTGGCGCTCAGCCGACCGCGGAGCAAGCTGGGTCAAGGGAGCCGATGCGGTGGGAGGCGGCACCGGGCCGCACTACTATCAGGAGATCTTCGCCAGCCCTCACCAGTTTGACCGCCTCTACTTGGTGGGTCCGACCGTTCAGAAATCTGAGGATGGGGGCAAGACCTTTGCGCCGATGGAGCACCCCAATCAGCATGGCGACATGCACGCCATCGTTTTCCACCCCACCGACCCTGATTACATCATGATGGGGACGGATGGCGGGGTTTATGAAAGCTTTGACCTCGGCGCGACCTGGCGATACATGGAAAACCTGCCTGTGACTCAGTACTACAAGCTCGCGCTGGATGACAGTGAGCCTTTCTACAACATTTACGGTGGCACGCAGGACAACAACACTCAGGGTGGCCCGTCGCGGACGGACAACGTGCACGGCATTCGCACAGCCGATTGGAAAGTGGTGCTGGGTGGCGATGGCCATCAGCCGGCAACAGAGCCGGGCAACCCCGATTTGCTCTATGCGCAGTGGCAGCAAGGCAACATCACGCGAATCGACTTGCCGACCAGCGAGTCGGTCTATATCAAGCCACAGCCGACGCCCGGTGACCGCCCGGAACGCTTTAATTGGGATTCACCGATTCTGGTCAGTGAGCACGAATCCGAGCGCCTCTATTTTGCCTCCCAGCGTGTATGGCGCTCTGACGATCGAGGCGACACGTGGACAGCTATCTCAGGAGACCTGACCCGCGACCAAGATCGCATGCTGCTACCGTTGATGGGGCAGACTTGGAGCTGGGATGCGTCATGGGATATGTCGGCGATGTCCGACTACAACACCGTCACGTCTTTGGCAGAGTCGCCTTTCGACGAGAATCTGCTCTATGCCGGTACCGATGACGGTTTGATTCAGGTAACCGATAACGGGGGGAGTTCCTGGAAGCGCATTGAGGTGGGTGATCTGCCCGGTGTGCCCGACACCGCGTTCGTTAACGATATTCGCGCTGATCTGCACGATGCCGACACGGTTTATGTGGCCCTGGATAATCACAAATACGGAGACTTCACCCCCTATCTGCTAGTCAGCCGCAATCGAGGTCGAAGCTGGCGAAGCATTACTGAAGGCATACCTGACGATCATCTGGTTTGGCGGGTTGTGCAGGATCACGAGCGCGCAGACTTACTGTTTGCGGCCACCGAATTCGGCGTCTTCGTGACCATGAGCGGTGGAGCGCAATGGCAAAAGCTGGATAGCGGTATGCCCACTATCTCGATTCGTGATATCCGCATTCAGAGGCGGGAAAACGATCTGGTCGCCGCCAGTTTCGGTCGAGGATTTTTCGTTCTCGACGACT
>CBFHSJ010000032.1:0-17908 GCA_965658485.1 Luminiphilus sp. | reverse complement strand
GGAGCATCTGCGGGCACTGGCACGGAAAGGCGTAATCGAAATTATTGCGGGCGCATCACGCGGCATTCGACTGACCGAGAGCTCTGGTTTGCCCATTGTGGGCAGGGTTGCAGCCGGCTCACCCGTGCTCGCCACAGAACACATTGAGGATTACTGCGAGCTGTCTCCTGGCTTCTTTTCGCCAGCGGCTAATTACCTATTACGGGTGACCGGTGACAGTATGAAAGATGCAGGCATCCTCGACGGAGACCTTTTGGCTGTGCACAGCACCTCGACGGCGCGGGATGGGCAGATTGTGGTTGCGCGGATCGAGGACGAAGTCACAGTTAAGCGGCTCAAGCGCTCCGGGCAGCACACTCTCAAGTTACTGCCGGAAAACGAGGACTTCGAGCCGATCGTGGTGGACCTGCGTAGCACTGAGTGCGTCATCGAGGGCATCACCGTAGGCATTATTCGCCAGCAGGCTTAGTGCCCCACCCCTGACCATCGAAAGGGCAGAGAAAGGTAACTAGCGCGATTTTTGAGGGAGGGATACCTAGCCGAGGCATCCTGAGTGGGCCCCTGAAATGGGAGGCGGGAACGTTTGCCCCGCTGTGCCAGCGCGCTACAGAGCTAGTGCAGCGTGCGGGTCTCTGGCATTTCCGCGGTCTCGACTTCTAAATTGTTGACCTCAGCCAACTGCGCCGCCGCTTCTATGCCAGCCTGAATCATGGCCTTGGCAACTTCCAGGTTATTACCCATGAGGTACGCATTGGCCTCATCGGAAAACTGAATGCTCACCAGCGGCTCGGTGTCACCCTCGACGCGCTGCAGCACTACTTCACCATCACCCAAGTCCACGATTTCAAGTAAGGATGTAGACACTCAAGAACCTCTCTCTTTGGAAGAGTCACCGGTGCGTATCGCAACCGACGATGTCTCACGGTAACACTCTGGGCGGGCATCTGCCACTCGAGCACCGAGGTACCCGCTGTCAGGACTCATCAGTGGCGTCAGCAATGGTCTCTGCCAAGCCGGCCAACTGCTGCGCCCAGTCCTCGAATTGCTCTAGATTGGCCCCCGTCTCCACTGCCAAGCTGTCTGAGCGGCGCACCACAGGGCTGTGTGAAATAGGAGCCTTAAGCGCTGCGACCCAGCCACTCTGCTCCAGCTGCGCGCAGGCCTCTACTTCGGCGGGGCGCACCAGACCTCCAGGCAATCGCGGCAAATCGCTCACCGAGCGAGGCGGACTGTCAGGGAGTTGTCGAATCCGACAGGCGGCGAGCAGCAACCAACCATAGCCATCGAGCAGCCTGACCTGCACCGGGCCGGCGTAGGCCTGATTCACTGGGGTTTCCGGGACGTTGCCTCGCTGCAGCTCAGCTCGCCAGCCCGACAACAGGATACGGGCGTGGTAAAGACTTTGGTTAGCGTAAGCCAGGGGGTGGCTCAATCCGCTGCCTCGTCTGAAGGTTTGGCTTTCGCCTTTGCTTTCGCCTTGGGCTTGGCTTTTCTTTTAGCCTTGGGCTTTTTCGCCGTGCCCTCCTCGACCCACTTGCCGTCGTTAAACGTCGCTCGCCAACCGCTGGGCTTGCCGTCACGCTCCGACATCACATACTGCTCTTTAGTCTTTCGGCTGTAGCGAATCTGACTGCGGTTACCTTGGTCATCTACACGGGGGGCATCAAACAGATAGTGATGCTTGGGATCGATCTCGGCCTGATGGGGCAATAACTCGTCCACAAAGGGGGGCCGCGTCTCACGGTGCTTGGGGAACTGGCTCGCCGCGAGGAAGATCCCAGAGGCACCGTCTCGCAGCACGTAGTGGTCCTCTACCTTCACACACTGCAACTCCGGCATAGGCACCGGGTCCATCTTGGGCGGCGCAACCTCGCCACTTCTCAGCAGCTTCCGGGTATTGGTGCACTCCGAATTGGTGCAGCCGAAGTACTTCCCAAAACGTCCGGTTCTGAGCTGCATGTCGGAACCGCATTTATCGCATTCAATTAGCGGACCGTCGTAACCTTTAATACGGAACTGTCCCTGCTCAACCTCATAGCCATCGCAATCTGGGTTGTTGCCACAGACATGCAGCTTACGGGACTCATCGATCAGGTAACTGTCCATCGCGGTGTTGCATTTGCCGCAGCGTCGCTTGGTGAGCAATAACCGCGACTCGGCCTCGTCGTCAGCATCGACGCTGATCGCCTCGTCGCCGGGAATTAAATTGACAGTGCTCTTGCAGCGTTCCTTGGGCGGCAAGCTGTAACCCGAGCACCCCATGAACACGCCCGTGCTGGCGGTGCGGATCTGCATAGGCCTACCACAAGCGTCGCAGGGAATGCCGGTCGGCGTGGGATCGTTGGGTTGCATACCATCTGGCCCGTCGTTGGCCGCTTGCAACAACTTGCCACTGAAGTCTGCGTAAAACTCGTTGAGCAAATCAGTCCACGACAGTGTGCCCTGGGCCACTTCATCGAGTCGCTCCTCCATGGTCGCAGTGAACCCATAGTCCAGAAGATCACTGAAACTGTCCTGAAGACGTTCAGTCACGATGTCGCCCATTTTCTCGGCGTAGAACCGGCGGTTCTCGAGTTTCACGTAGCCCCGATCCTGAATGGTGGAGATGATGGCAGCGTAGGTAGAGGGGCGACCGATACCGCGCTTTTCCAACTCGCGCACCAAACTGGCCTCGCCGTAACGAGCAGGTGGTTTGGTGAAGTGCTGCTTGGGATCAAACTCCGTCACGGTGAGACCATCGCCCACTGCGAGCGGCGGCAGCACGGCATCGTCTCCCTTGCGAGCCGCAGGTGGCTGGATCCTGGTAAAGCCGTCGAACTCAATAACTCTGCCCTTAGCAGTGAGCCGGCAGTCAGCAGCCGTGACCACCAAAGTGGTCGACAGATAGCGCGCAGGAGTCATCTGACAAGCCACAAACTGACGCCAGATCAGGTCATAAAGGCGCTCTGCATCAGGATCCATCCCCGACAGCAAGCTACTCCGCAACCGGACATCTGAGGGGCGAATCGCCTCGTGCGCTTCCTGCGCACCCTCGCGGGAGCCATAGCGAATAGGCTCAGCCGGCAAATATTCGGCTGGGAAATCTTTCTGAATCAAACTGCGGCAAGCGCTCACCGCATCATTACTGAGGTTGGTGGAATCGGTCCGCATGTAGGTAATGTATCCCGCCTCATAAAGACGCTGCGCAAGCGTCATGGTCTTCTTGACGCTGAATCCCATGCGCGTGCTCGCCGCCTGCTGCAGCGTTGACGTAATAAAGGGTGCGGACGGCTTGGAGCTGGTTTTGCGGGACTCCAGATCCGTGACACTAAAGCTGGCGCCACGCATGGCATCGACAGCGGCTTCCGCCTCAGTCTGATTTTTAGGTTCAAACTTCTCGCCACCCCGATGGGTGACCATGAACCTGACCGGCTCAATATCGCCGGCTGTAAGTAGTGCGTGGACTTCCCAATATTCCTCGGGCACAAATGCGCGGATTTCCCGTTCGCGCTCCACGACAAGGCGCACCGCGACGGATTGAACTCGACCCGCAGACAGCCCGCGTGCGACCTTGGCCCACAGCAGAGGACTCACTTCGAAGCCAACCACCCGATCAAGAAAGCGCCGCGCCTGCTGAGCGTGTACACGCGCCACATCCAACACTCCCGGTTCCTTGAAGGCTTCTTGAATGGCCTTTTCAGTAATCTCGTTAAAGACCACCCGATGGTAGCGGCTGGTGTCGCCGCCAATCGCTTCCTGTAAATGCCAGGCGATCGCCTCACCCTCTCTGTCAAGGTCAGTAGCGAGATAGATGGCTTCGCTGTCCTTAGCGAGTTTTTTCAGTTCACTCACCACTTTCTCTTTACCCGGCAAAATCTCATAGCGGGCTTGCCAACCGTTATCGGGGTCAATGCCCATCCGCCGGACCAGCTGCTCGCGCTTTTTGCGTGTCTGATAGCGTACTTTCTCGTCTGGTGCCATTTTGCGGGTAATGGCAGCTTGAGCAGCGCGTTCCTTCGGGTCTGTGGGCTTGGCACTTCCCGAGGTGGGCAGATCTCGAATATGACCCACACTGGACTTCACAATGAAATCATTGCCGAGATATTTGTTGATGGTTTTCGCCTTGGCGGGCGACTCCACTATGACCAGTGCTTTACCCATAAATTGCGCTTGCCTGCATTGATTTCGCCATCGGAACTGACTAGCGGCCGCTAGAAGGTGGGCATCTATAAGGGCGATTTTGCTCGGGGTCAAGGCCTCACTGAAATCTTGCCTTATTCAACCCAGCTCCTAGGAAGGACTGCGTTACTCAATATAATCAATTACTTGGGAGAGTATGTGTAAGCCATCAGGCCCCTCTTTCTCGTTCCAGAAAATACTCACGGTCTGCTCTGACAGCTCGACAAAGGCAGCGCCCGAAGGCAAAGCTGACAACCATCCGGGGGCGGGAGAGACACCACTCGTCGGGGACCACTCATCGTCAACCGACACAAAGCGCTTATCGCGGCCAGTCTGATGAAGATGCGGCGGTAAGCGTCTTTCATAGCAGACAAACTCATCGTCTGATTCGAAGCGAAACCGAGCGGGTATGGTTGGCAGGGGACGCAGGGAAACCCGTAAGTTGCAGGCCCGCGCTTGATCTCGCAGCGCCGCTTTCGCGCGCTGCGACTTGCTGGGCATCGCCGACATCAACGGCGCTATAACCACTGCCAAACCCAGCACAATCAGTACATAAACCACATCGACACCCCGAAGAGACAAGCCCGCTGTTTTTGACTACATTTGACGTCATAACAAGGGAGCAGCGGGAGAGAGTATGCCCTACCAAAACATCCTCGTGGCAGTTGACCTCGGCGCGACCACAGAGACCGTCATGCAGCGAGCTGCGTCACTGGCCGGACAAAATAATGCGCAGCTTCATGCGCTACACGTGATCGAGCCATTGGCAATCACCTACGGCGGCGACATCCCCATGGATTTCTCTGCGATTCAGGAAGAGATTCAGGGCCAAGCTAGAGAGCAATTGGATAAGCTCTGCTCTGCCTTGTCGATCCCAGAGGCCAATCGCCATCTGGTGACGGGTCGCCCCGAGTCGGAGATTCCTACCCAGGCCAAGGCCGTTGCCTGTGACCTGATCGTCGTAGGGACGCACGCGAGATGGGGCCTAGCCCTACTGTTGGGCTCCACCACCGACGGCGTAATGCACGGCGCCGAGTGTGATGTCCTCGCCGTAAAGGTCGACATGGCACCCTAAAGCGAAGGCAGTGACGCAGCAACACAGACAGCTGGCTCCGACACCGATCTGCTGTCAGTCGACTGCCCCCAGAGTTAAGGGCTGCTCCGACATGTACTTTTCCCACCAATAATGAAAGTTGCGGATCCGCCTTTCGTGGTGAGAAATCCAGAGCCCCGTCATCCCGCGTGAGTGCAGACCTTTCTGCACGCCGGCAAGACACGAAGCATCCTGATCGAGCAAGAGCCCTGAGGACTGCTCGCCATAGCGATAGAAATTGTGCTCAGGACGCCCATCAAGACTGCCATCACCCAACTCAACGAACAGGTCGACCGCGCCGGCTTTCGTCTCAGTCTTAACTTCACCTTTGGGTACACGATTAAAGATCATGCGATCAAAATACATCTTGTCAGGATCAGTCGGATGCGGGCGATGACGAAACATCCACATCTGCTCGCCGAATAGATTAAACGTAACATTTGGAAAAACGTTGTAGTGGTAGTCCGCCGTGAGCTGATCGTCCGTCAACTTCGAAAAGTCCAGGCCGTTCTCATTCGTCATTGATCGCTTGTGTGCCGCCACTGCACCACGCAGGTTCGTCACGTCACCGTCGAAAGACTCGACCGGAAATCCCTCTGACTTCAGGTATTCGACCATCGTCTGATTGAGCGCTTTGTCCTCGCCAATTTTGCGGGGACTGGGAATATACATTGGCGCAATAAATCGGCTATGCGGGCCGTAAAGATCCATCTGCACGTTCACGTCGTCGGCTAGATACTCAGACTCAGGGTGCACGCCACGCACGTGATACGTCTCTGAAAAAATATCGACGGATGTTTTCCAGTTGCAGTTCCATTCAACGGTCTCGTCGGAAACCAACACCATGGATTCCATTTCATAGGGCGCAAGATGTTCGGGGACAACACCGAGATACTCGACCAAAGGCCCTATATCTGGATCCATCGATATCCAGATAAAGCCTCCCCACGCTTCGCACCTGACCTCCTTGAGGCTCAGCTCCGCGGCGGACACACCCTGAGGAAAGTCATGCGCCTCGGGTATCTCTTTGATGCTGCCATCCAAATGATATTCCCAGCCATGAAAACCACAGCTCAGGTAAGGCGAGCTGCCACGCCCCGATGCCTTCAGCTGGTTCCCCCTATGCTGGCAAACGTTGTAGAACGCGCGAACAACGCCATCTTCTGCACGGGTCACAAGAATTGACTCTCGAAGGTTTTCGAAAACCAAAAAATCACCCGGCTCGGCGACATCGCAAGCCGCACCGGCCAGCAGCCAAGTTTTCGACCAGATACAGTCATCCTCCAATTTTAGAAATACTGGGTCGGTGTATCGATCAACAGGAATGCGCTCAAACCCAAGCTCGGGCTCCGGTGCTTTGGTTGTCGGCGTAAATACAAAGTCAGCGGGTTTGTTCATTCATATTGCTCCGTATCTGATCCTTGATGTGGCGAATGAGGTTATCAATCAGAAAGACCGGTAAGCAATGCAACTGCCTAAGCAAAGATGCTGACAGGGTGTTATTCGTCCCCCAGAAACGCCTCGAGCTGCGTCCCGTCAAATGGCCATCCCAACTCGCGGCCTGAACCGTCCTTCACAACCGGGATTCTGACGCCATACTGCTCCATCAGACTCAAGTCATCGGCGATATCCACCGTCTGAAAAACATGGCCGCCCTGCTCAAGAATCGCCTCAGCATGCTCGCAGAGATGGCAGCCAGATGTGGTGTAGAGTGTGAGCCGCAGCATGATGGATTCTCCGATAGGGGTGAACATGCCTGAACAGTCCAATGCAGCGTGGCATCCCGGCAGGGGTCTGACGCTCTTCGGCCGAAAGCCCGCGCTGGAGGCATTAGAAGACCCATCATTGGCCATACACTGCCTGCATCTGGCCATCAGCAATCGGCCCGGCGGCATTATCGCGCAAATCATCAGCGAAGCGGAGCGCCGGGGGATTACGATTCGCTATCACGATCGACAGGCGCTCTCGCGGATCTCGAAAAACGGGAAGCAGGACCAGGGCGTTGCCCTCGATGTAGTGTGTCCCAACTTTATGTCCCTCGAGGCGTTCATGGATCTCCCGGAAAAGCCAAGAACCGTCTTGGCCCTAGATGGCGTGACCAACCCGCAGAACGTCGGGATGATCATTCGCTCGGCGGTCGCGGCTGGCGTGGACGGCGTGTTGTATCCCAAGCGCGGTATCGCCTCACTGGGACCGCTTGTCATAAAAGCCTCAGCAGGAAATGTCTTCCGGGCGCCTATTATCCGCTGCGACTCGACGGCAGCCGCGCTGACCACTCTCAAGGCCCATGGCTATCAGATTGCTCTTTTAGAGGCCACAGCGACAACGTCGCTGTTTGAGTTCAATGCCATGGGCAAACTGGTCTGCGTGCTCGGGGGGGAAAGCGACGGTATTGGCCAGGAAGTCGAGGCTTTGGCTGACACCCGCCTCACTATCCCCATGGCGAACGGTGTGGAGTCACTCAATGTTGCGGTCACCGCAGCGCTAGTATCCTTTCATCTTGGACAAACTCCAGACTGAGGCCTAGCCTCGTCTGATGGCTCAATTGCCCCCCGGTGCCGATGCGTTGCCATTGGCCACCGCCAGCCAGGCCTGTTGTATCACGTAGGCGCGGATGGCGTCGGTGTCTTCCTTGGTGAGGTGCCCCGAAAAAGCGACCATGCCCTGCTTCTCCAGTGCGCCCTCGCGCACAACCTGATCCCATGCCTGCTCGTTCGCTGAGATCGCTGACCAGCGAAGGTCAGGAATGACGCCGCCGCTGACCGCAAACGCACCGTGACAAAAGTGGCAGTTCTCCGCGAATCGCTGCATACCCAGCTGATGCTGCTCCGGCTCGCCAAACATGGGGGACTTGGGTGTAGCCACCGCCTGATCGGCCAGCGGCGCGGGCATCATCTCAGTACCGCCCAACTTAAAAGTAATGACACGTGCCGGCTCTTTGCCAGCCGCCTCTCCGTAGGTGAAGCCGGCAATCAAATTGGAGACGCTACCCCAGCCAGAAAGCACGCTGAGATATTGCTCTCCATCGATTTCGTAGGTCATGGGTGCCGCCGCTGCGTTACCTACCAACTGCTCGGACCAGAGACGCTCACCGGTCTCGGCGTCGTAGGCGACCAAATCGCCAAATTTGTTGCCCTGAAATACCAAACCGGCGTCCGTACTCAGCACGCCACCGTTTAAGGGCAGCGCAAAGGGAACCGCCCAGCGCGGCTCAGCCTTGACCGGATCCCAGGCCAGCAGCGAGCCACCATCCATATCAGCCACGGCATCGAGCGTGCCCGCCGGATACTCAACGGGCCACCCCGCCGCAGCGTCATATCCAATATTCCACCAGGACTTACTGTCTTCTACGTTACGTGTTTTATCGTAGAAAAAGGGAATCTCGTTGACCGGGATATACACCAGCCCTGTGTCGGGGTTGAACGCCATCGGATGCCAGTTGTGCGCCCCTGTCGGGCCCGGTATGACAACAGTCAGCGCCATATCGACCGCATCCTGGATCAGAACAGGTCGACCGTTCTCATCAAACTCCCCGGTAGTCCAGTTCTGCTTCGTGAAGGGTGTCGCAGAAATCAGCTCACCATCGGCGGCGTCCAAGACATAGAAGAAACCGTTCTTGGGCGCCTGCATAACCACCCGCCGATCGGCACCGCCCTCACCCAGCGGCAGGTCGGCCAGCATAATCTGTTGCGTCGCAGTGTAGTCCCAGCGGTCGCGTGGGGTTGTCTGATAGTGCCAGCGGTATTCACCGGTATCAGCATCGACCGCGAGAATGGAAGAGAGGAACAGATTGTCGCCATCGCTATTCGGATCGCGGATATCGGGATTCCAGGGTGACCCATTACCCACGCCAATTAGGATCTGATCATTGACCGTGTCATAAACAAGCGAATCCCATGCAGTACCGCCACCTCCGTCGGTCACCCAGGCGCCGTCGTCACCCCAGGTCTCGTTCGCCAACTTGGCCAGAATGGCATCAGAAGCCGCCCCGTCGGGCTTCTTCTCGGGATTGGGCACGGTATAAAAACGCCAAACCAACTCACCGGTTGCAACGTCATAAGCCGTCACATAGCCCCGGACACCCAGCTCTCCCCCTGCATTACCAATGATCACCTTGTCTTTGAAAACACGCGGCGCTCCAGTGATGGTGTAAGGCTGGGTTTGATCCACGGTTACCTCACTCCAGATCACCTCGCCGGTCGCTGCATCCAACGCCTCAAGACGGCCGTCAAAGACACCAATGAATACTTTTCCGTTATGCACAGCCACGCCGCGGTTGACGACATCGCAGCACCCTTTGGCGGCGTCTTCGCCCGAGACCTCGGGGTCATAAACCCACAGCTCCTCGCCGGTCTTGGCGTCAAGTGCATACACCACCGACCACGCGCTGGACACATACATCACACCGTCAACAACAAGCGGGGTCGCCTCGGCACCACGCGGCTTGGCGGTTTCGTAAACCCAGCCCACACCCAACTCGGGGAGCGTATCGCGGTTAATCTGTCCCAACGCCGAGTGACGCTGCTCGTCGTAGGTGCCACCGTAGGTCAGCCACATTTCGGGCTCTTCCGCCGCCGCGGTAATGCGATCCGTATCAACCTGCGCAACAGGTTTTGCTCCCGACACGGCCCCGGAGGGCGCTTTCGCGTCGTCAGAGTGTCCACCGCAGGCCCACAGCGTGGCGGCCAAAGCGAAGATGAAAGCGAAACGTGCGCTACCGAACATGGCGTTCCCTCAAACTATTTTTATCGTGACATTGAGGCCTTAGTGTAGCCAAATCAAGGCTGTTTGGGGTCGATTGATCGCGCGCTGCGCCCGGCGCAGAAAACCAAACTGCAGGGACTTCACAACGCGGTTTTTGTTGAGCTCAGGGGGGCTGTGACGGGGCCACGCCATAAGGGCCAGCAGGTTACTTGGACAAGAAAGACATCCCGTCTTCGAGGCCGCGCAACGTCAAAGGGTACATCTTGCCGTCCATGAGTTGCCGAGTAATGGCAATCGACTGGGTGTACTCCCATTCATCCTCGGGGACCGGGTTAATCCAGACGCACTTCTCATAGGTTTCTCTGAGCCTGCGCATCCACAGCTCACCCGACTCTTCATTCCAGTGCTCCACCGAGCCGCCGGGCTGCATGATTTCATAAGGCGACATCGAGGCATCGCCCACAAAAACCACCTTATAGTCGTGGGCGTACTTGTGCATCAGATCCAGCGTGGCCGTGCGCTCATTAAAACGTCGAATATTATTTTTCCACACGCTCTCGTAGACAAAGTTGTGAAAGTAAAAGTACTCAAGGTGCTTGAACTCGGTTCTCGCCGCAGAGAACAACTCTTCGCAGACTTTGACGTGGGGATCCATTGAGCCACCAACGTCTAGGAACAACAGTACTTTCACTGCATTGTGACGCTCGGGCACCATCTTGATGTCCAGCAGACCCGCGTTCCTCGCAGTGGACTTAATGGTGTCGTCCAAGTCCAGCTCTTCGGTCGCGCCGGTGCGCGCGAATTTACGAAGCCGACGCATCGCAATTTTGATGTTGCGGGTACCCAATTCGACCCCGTCGTCAAGGTTCTTGAAGTCCCGACGATCCCACACCTTCACGGCACGTTTGTTTTTACTCTCACCGCCAACGCGAATACCTTCCGGGTGATACCCATCGTTACCAAAGGGTGAGGTGCCCTCGGTGCCGATCCATTTATTGCCACCCGAGTGGCGCTTTTTCTGTTCTTCCAGACGCTCCTTGAACTGCTCAATCAATTCTTCGAGGCCACCCAGACTTTCTATCTTGGCCTTGTCTTCTTCAGAGAGCTGCTTCATGAACTCCGAGCGCAGCCAGTCGTCCGGAATCATCGCCTCAATGACGTCGTCGAGGGCTTCGAGATCTTGAAAATGCAGCCCAAAAGCGCGGTCAAAGCGGTCGTAATATTTTTCGTCCTTGACCAAAATTGCGCGGGATAGCGAATAAAAATCATCCATGTCACCAAAAGCAAGCCGCTGCTCCATCGCCTCTAGCAGATCGAGCAACTCCCGCGGTGTCACAGGCACCCCGGTGTCTTTCAGCACATGAAAGAAATTAACCAGCACTGAGCTAGCGGGCCTCGCGTCTATGCATAAATGCCAATCGCTCTAGTAATTGCACATCCTGCTCGTTTTTCAACAGTGCCCCGTAGAGTGGTGGTATCGCTTTGGTCTGATCACGGTTTTTCAAAATCTCGTCGGGGATATCATCCGCCATCAGGAGCTTCAACCAGTCAATCAGCTCCGATGTCGAGGGCTTTTTCTTGAGCCCAGGTATCTCACGCAATTCGAAAAACACCTCCAGCGCTTCCTGCACCAAACTCTTTTTGATCGTCGGGTAATGCACCGCAATAATTTCCTTCATCGTCTCCTTGTCGGGGAAATTGATGAAGTGGAAGAAGCAGCGACGCAGAAACGCGTCTGGCAACTCTTTCTCATTGTTCGAAGTGATAATGATGATCGGCCGGTGCTTTGCCTTGATCGTCTCACCGGTTTCGTAGACGAAGAACTCCATGCGGTCCAGCTCGACCAGCAGATCATTGGGAAACTCGATGTCGGCCTTGTCGACCTCGTCGATCAGCAACACAACCTGTTCATCCGCGGTAAACGCTTCCCAGAGCTTACCGCGCTTGATGTACTGGCCAATATCCTCGACCTTGCCATCACCCAGCTGCGAGTCTCTCAACCGCGACACCGCGTCGTACTCGTACAAGCCCTGCTGTGCCTTAGTGGTGGATTTGATGTGCCACTGGATCAGCTCTTTGCCAAGACCCGCAGCCACCTCCTCTGCCAGCATGGTTTTACCCGTGCCAGGCTCACCCTTAATCAGCAGGGGCCGCTGGAGCGCTACAGAGGCGTCAACCGCCATCCGCAGATCGTCTGTCGCGACGTACCGCTCAGTACCTTCAAACTTCATAAATCACCGCTCTTGTCCGCATTTATGGGGCCCCGCAGACTAACCGAAGTCCGCCCGACAAGCCACTCACGGGCTGGTCCGGCCCGCCCGTCTCCGCGCCCAAAAAAAGCCAGCGACTGCACCCAACAACGCACCGCCCAACAACCACAGCGCAGGGTTGAGCGCCGACTCAAAGCCCTCACCGAACAACGTATTGAACACTGCGACAATCAACGCGGGCGCCATCGACTGGACCTCTGGGCCGGGAAACGCGGGAACCAATAAAACGCCCCCCATGAGCCCCAGCATCAGGCCACCAAAAGAAGTGAGCGGCGTGTCAAACCAAAGCTTGCGCATCAAGAGGATACCAATCAGCGCCACCACCCAGTAGATCAGCATGGCGGTCAGGTAAGACTGAACAGTCATCATGACGTGTGCTCCGAGGTATCAGAAGACAGTGATGATTGGGGCGGTAACTGCAAAAAGTAACCTTTGAGGGCAATCTCCTCCATCACTCGCGTCGCAGTTTGCGCGGCAAGAGGCTGCTCGGCTGTGAGCGTCAGCGTCAGCACTTTTTCAGCCGGCGTAAAGATCTCCTCTAGACCATCAGGCCACTCATTGTGGGGCAGACCCTCAGGGAGAAACAGAAACGTGTCCGGCCTCCGCGCGGTTTTAAAAACCGCCACCTCCATGGCAGCGGGTAACGTCACGAAGCGGCCCGCTCCTGCAGGCGCTGACGCAAAGGCGCCACCACGATATCTGCTCGCCAGCCAGACCAACTCTCAGGTGCGACCAAGGAGGGATTCATCTGTTCACGAACCAGGTGCTCAAGATCTGCTTTGGGCATGAGTACCTCGGCCGGAATATCCAAACTTTCAGCAATTTGCTTTAGGCGCTCAGAGAGCACAGACACCAATCTGCGTTGCTCGCTGGCCAGCGGCTTCAGGATTATGGCGGGCAATTGATCCGAGTCGGCATCTGCTGCGGCCACAATACGCGCCACCAGCTCATCCCCGGCTCGTCGCACGAGTCCCTGTGGCATGTCTTCTACCGCTGCCAGATCGCGGACTGACCGCGGCGCCGACCGCGCCACACCCATGACGATCTTGTCATTCAGTATCCAGCTACGGGGACGATCCCTGTGTCGCGCTTCACCCTCGCGCCAGTCAAGGACCTCGGCCAATACCCGTTGTTGTTCGGGCGGCAGACTATAGGCCGTTCTGAATTTGGCGATGGGCGGCTTGCCGCCGGGGCGCAACCGCGCGCCCTCTTCCAATATCCAGTCCAAGCGATCTCGCTCCATGGCTCGGTTTTGCAGTTGCACCCCCATGGGGTGAAGATAGCTCACGTCCTGCGCAGCATACTGCGCCTGCGCATTACTCAGCGGTCTCTGTAACCAATCGGATTGGGTTTCATCTTTCGGCAGCTCGATATCAAAAAAGTGTGCGACCAGCGCTCGATAGCTTTGCCCCGCACCCATCCCCAACAAGGCAGCTGCTCGCTGCGTATCGAACAGCGGTGAAGGCAATATGCCGAGCCAATGGAAAAACACCTCCAGATCTTCACTTGCGCTGTGAATCAACTTTGTCTGGGAAGGATCAGTCAGAAACGCCCGCAGCGCGCCGACATCATCAAGTTGCAGCGGATCTATCAGATAGGGCTCATCACCCCAACACACCTGCAGCAAGGCGACCTGCGGAAAAAACGTATCACGACGGCGAAATTCGGTATCGATTGCCACCAGCGCGTGATGTCGATTGTCTGACAACAGCGAACCCAGTGCTTCGCTGCTCTCGATCAGTGTCCAGCTCACTCGCGCACCACCGTTCTGCCGCTGAGCGCGTGTGCCAGCGTGTTAGCGTCGGTGTATTCCAACTCGCCGCCCAGCGGGACGCCGTGAGCAATGCGTGACACCGTGACGGTGGCGGCCCGCGCCCGCTCGCTGATGTAATACGCCGTAGCTTCGCCCTCCACTGTGGGATTGGTGGCCAAAATCACCTCTTTGATCTCGCCATCGGCAAATCGCTGACACAGCGCCTCAAGGCCCAATTGCTCGGGTCCAATACCATCAATAGGCGACAGATGCCCCATCAGCACATAGTAGTGCCCCCGGAAACTGGCGCTTTGCTCAATCGCCATGACATCAGCGGGCGCTTCCACGACGCACAGAGTCGTCGGGTCTCGTTTAAGATCGGAGCAGATCTCGCAGATCTCCAGCTCGGTAAAATTGCGGCAGCGACTGCAGTTCTTCACTTTGGACAGAGCCACCTCGATGGCTTCGGCGATCTGTTGGGCCCCTTCCCGATCCCTTTCCAGCAAATGCAGGGTCATGCGCTGGGCTGACTTAGGTCCCACTCCGGGCAGGTGCCGCAGGCCTTCAATCAACGCTTCTATGGATGGGCTTAATTTCATATTAATCAGGCTATTACCGGCTAAAAATCATCCGAAATACGATTGAGCGCACAGCCACTCATACGCGACTCTCGGCATCGGCGCCATGACCCTCGTGCTCGCCGTCGGCCACGTTGGGCTGAATACTCCCAGGGATAATCTGGCCATCGAAGGCCTTCATTAAAGCGTGCAGCGCATCATCACTGGAGATAGCCTGCTCGGCGGCAGCAAGACGGGCGGCTGCCAATGCCGCTCGGTGATTGGCAGGCGTGTGGCCGTTATGGTCAGCCACAATGATCTCGGCGCCAACCTCGTGACCCAAGTGCCGCGTTAGGGCCTGCGCAAGCTGGGCCGGGTGGCGCTCATTGAGCAGAGTTGCGTCACGCTCAGCCAGACTAAAGTTCAAACGCTCTCCCGTCACCTCAGTCAACTGCAGATTCAGAGCAATGTTGTGCAGGATGCCGCTGAACTGGAACGCCTCGAACAGCTCGGGCCAGGTCTCCGTAGTGAGCTCCGTCAGGCTCACCTGCCGAGAGGGGGTCTCGTCGATCACCCTTTCCTGCGCCATCTGCACGGGCGCCCGCGAGATGCCCGATTGAGATGCGGCGGGCGCATCATTCGCCATGCCATTCATAGAGGGGATCTTGCGCGGCGCACTGATCGGGGGCTTGCGAGAGAGATTTGTGGGCGCTGCAACCTTCTGTCCCGACACTACCTCCTTGGCGTGCACACCCGCACTCGCCGCTTTTATTTGCGCGGCCTGGGTCGACCCATCATCAGATTCAGCGGCCTCTGGACTATCTGACCACGTCTCCAACGCTCCTTTGGCAGCGTGGCCATTAGATGAAGACGTGGTCGCGGATTCTGCTGGCAAGGGCGCTGCAGATGCCTTCTGCGGGGGACGCTGGGTATCGGGATTTTGGCTTGCTTCTGGCTTCGCATCGAGAGCCACCGGCGTTACCGGTGGTTCAGGCTTTTTTGCCGGGGAGTCTCCCGCCGCGGATTGCGGCTGATAAACCGCAGCGGGCCGGAAAGCGATCATTCGCAGAAGAATCATCTCCAGTCCTGCCCGGGCTGATGAGGCGAGATGCACCTCCCTTCGCCCACCGACGGCCATCTGCCAGAAGAGCTGGGTGTCATCAATCGTCGCCCGAGCGGCGAGCTCGACGATGCGGACTTGATCCGGCCAACTGGTGTCCAACGCATCAGGGACAGTTTGGGCAATCGTCATTTGATGCAAGATGTTACTCAGTTCATCCAGCGTTGAGACAAAATCGGGCGCGTGCTCGGCTATCTGTGACACCAGTGACAGCACCGCGGCGGGGTCCTCGTCGAGGATGGCTGCCATCAAATCCAATACCCTCCCACGATCCACGGTACCCAGCATCTCTGCCACTTCGGCGCCAACCAGCTTGCCTTCACCGTACGCGATGGCCTGATCAGTCAAGCTCAGTGCGTCGCGCATGGATCCCTCTGCCGCCCGGGCGATCAACGCCAGCGCCTCAGCGTCTGCGCTCACAGACTCAGCTCCCAGAATGTGCTCTAGGTGCGCCACGATTTGCTCGGGCTGCATGTTCTTAAGGTTGAATTGCAGACACCGGGAAAGGACCGTTGCCGGCAGTTTCTGGGGATCGGTGGTAGCCAGCAGGAACATCGCGTGGGGTGGCGGCTCTTCTAGGGTTTTCAACAAGGCGTTAAAGCTGTGGTTAGACAACATGTGCACCTCGTCGATCAAATAGATTTTGTACCGCGCATGGGTCGGCGTGTACTGCACGTTTTCCAGCAACTCACGGGTGTCCTCGACCTTTGTCTTGGACGCGGCATCGACTTCAATCAGGTCAACCGATCGACCCTCGGTAATTTCCGCACAGGCTCCACACTCACCGCAGGGCGTCGCAGTGACGCCAGTGTCACAGTTAAGACACTTGGCGAGAATACGCGCGACAGTAGTCTTGCCCACGCCGCGCGTGCCTGTAAACAAGTAAGCATGATGGAGTCGGCCGGATTCCAGCGCGTTCACCAGCGCCTGCAGCACATGCTGCTGCCCGACCATCTCGGTGAAATTGCCGGGTCGCCATTTTCGGGCGAGAACCTGATGCGACATGCCAGACCATCCGCGATTAAGGGAGGCGACTCGGACAGCCACACCCCGGCACCCGAATCAGTAACTACCGTTGCTCCCTTCCGGGCCTGGCGGGGTTCATCACTTATCGCTGCGAGGGGACCATCCGAGTCACCACAGAGCCCGCCCAAAGACGGGACCGGGTAGTGTCGCGAAAACCCTGCAGACACGCAACCTGACCGACCAAAAGTCGTTCTTTTGCCATAATGTTGATCACATTTACATTTAATGTGAATCCAATTAACATGCTGCGCCGTAAAACCTCGCGTTATGGCATGCCGAGACCAATGCTTTGAACCCAAATCTCATTAAATCTCTGTGGGCGGTGGCTTTGGCCATAGGCCTGAGCGTCGGCGGTACCGCGCTCATCAAGGCCAACAAGGTGATCACTACCTCGGTCGAGCGCACGCCTATGCCGGTGGCAACCACTGTGTATAAAGAGCAGCCAATGTTTACCCGTAACACCAACTACCTCGGCGTAATCAAGGCCGGGTCGGACAGCGTCGTGGGTTTTGAGGTAGCGGGCGTGTTGACCGGCCTGCCTGCCACTGAGGGCATGCGCGTGTCCCCTGGCGACGTGCTGGCCCAATTGGGGACAGACCGCAGACAGTCGCGCCTGGATGCCGCCGCCGCCACCTATAACCGCGTAGCAGCCGAGCGGGCTCAAGCAGAAGCGCGGGCTGAGCGGATCGCGCAGCTGGTTGAGGCTGGGTCTGCTTCCGAACAGGATTACGACGACGCACGATTCTCGGCACAAGCACTGGCTGCGGCAGAGAGTACCGCCGCGGCCCAGCGTCAGTCGGCACAACTAGAGCTAGAAAAGAGCACCTTGCGCGCGCCTTACGAGGCCGTGGTGGCCGAGCGACTGGTGCAAACCGGTGCGGTGGTCGCGCCCGGTACGCCAGTCCTCCGTTTGGTAACCGCTACGGGCCGGGAGGCGCACGTGGGCGTGCCCGCTGATGTGGCACGACGACTGGTGCCTGAAAAAACCTACACACTGGTGCTTCAGGGAGAGCGGGTCACCGCCGAACTCCGCTCTATCCGGGATGATCTGGACGCCACTACGCTTACCGTCGGAGCTGTCTTTGATCTGCCCGCGAGTACCCCCGTAGCAGTGGGCGAATCAGCGGTGCTGCAGATTGCCGAAACGGTTGATTCTGCTGGAGGCTGGCTGCCTATCTCGGCGCTGCTGGAGGCCCCTCGGGGGCTATGGGATGTCCTCACGATCAC
>CBFHSJ010000031.1:0-19120 GCA_965658485.1 Luminiphilus sp. | reverse complement strand
CTTAGGAAAACTGTTGCTCAGCAGTGAGCCGTGGCGACGGGATCAGTGCTCGGTCGCGGCGCCGCCAATCGGATTGCCGGCTGACTCGGCCTCTCCTTCGTCAGGAGGCGTACCTTTATCGTCACCTGACCAGCCAGACGGTGGACGGGGGGATTTCCCTTCCATGATGTCACCGATCTGCTCAGCGTCGATCGTCTCGTACTGCATCAACGCATCAGCCATCACGTCGAGCTTGTCGCGGTTGTCCTCGAGCAATTGGTGTGCCTTGTCGTAGCATTCGTCAATAATGCTGCGTACCTCTTTATCGATCGCAAGCGCGGTCTCATCCGACATCGCCTTGGAGGGTTGTCCCGCACTGCGCCCCAGAAAGACTTCTTCACCGCCCTCGTCATACATCAGCGGCCCCATGCTCTCCGACAGCCCCCACTTAGTCACCATATTCCGCGCAACCTCGGTCGCACGTTGAATGTCATTGGATGCACCCGTGGTGATGCCGTCCTTCCCCAGCGTCATTTCTTCGGCAACGCGGCCGCCGAAGAGGCTGGTGATCTGGGAAATGATGTGGCGACGGCTATGGCTGTAGCGGTCTTCCTCTGGGAGGAACATGGTCACGCCCAGCGCGCGACCACGAGGAATAATTGATACTTTGTAAACCGGATCATGCTCGGGCATCAGGCGGCCAACAATGGCATGCCCCGCCTCGTGGTATGCCGTGTTGCGCTTTTCCGCCTCGGACATCACCATCGACCGGCGCTCAGCACCCATCATGATCTTGTCTTTGGCCAACTCAAACTGATTCATGCCCACCAAACGCAGGCCGCCACGCGCGGCGAAGAGTGCGGCCTCATTGACCAAGTTAGCCAGATCCGCACCGGAGAATCCTGGCGTCCCGCGTGCGATTTTCGAGGAATCGACGTCTTCAGACAGTGGCACCTTGCGCATGTGCACTTTGAGAATCTGGTCCCGCCCACGGATGTCAGGCAGGCCTACCACCACCTGACGGTCAAATCGGCCTGGTCGCAGTAGAGCGGGGTCCAGTACATCGGGTCGGTTGGTCGCTGCAATCACAATCACGCCGTCATTGACTTCAAAACCGTCCATCTCCACAAGGAGCTGGTTAAGGGTCTGCTCACGCTCATCGTGACCGCCGCCCAAGCCCGCACCGCGATGGCGGCCCACCGCATCGATCTCGTCGATAAAGATGATGCAGGGCGATTGCTTTTTGGCCTGCTCGAACATGTCGCGAACCCTGGACGCGCCTACGCCCACGAACATCTCGACAAAGTCAGAGCCCGAGATAGAGAAAAACGGCACCTTGGCCTCGCCGGCGATCGCCTTGGCGAGCAAGGTCTTACCAGTTCCGGGCTGACCCACCATAAGGACACCCCGTGGGATGCGACCGCCCAACTTCTGGAAACGACCGGGATCACGGAGAAATTCAACCAGCTCCTGCACGTCCTCTTTTGCTTCCTCAACCCCTGCAACGTCGGCAAAAGTTGTGGTGATCTGGTCTTCACCCAGCAGCTTGGCTTTGCTCTTGCCAAAGCTCATCGGGCCGCCACGACCGCCTGCCCCACCTTGCATTTGCCGCATGAAGAACATGAACACCGCAATAATAAGCAGGATCGGGAAGCTCGCAATCAACAATTGCGTCCAAACAGACTGCTGCTCGGGCTGCTTACCCTCGACCGTCACGTTGTGCGACAACAGATCGTCCATTAGCTTGGGGTCTTCGACCATCGGGCGAATGGTTTCGAAACTGCTGCCATCTTTGCGCTGGGCGCTAATCGTCAAGCCGTCTACGAGCACCTTAGAGAGCCGATCGGTCTGCACTTCGTTGATAAATTCGGAGTAGCCCACCTGCTCGGTGCTACTGCGCATATTGAAATTATTGAAAACCGAGAGCAGTACCGCGGCAATCAACAGCCACAGCAGTAGATTTTTAGCCATATTGTTCACAACGAGTCCTCTCGGTTCCGGGCCACGCGATCATCACGCGGCCGCACAGTATAACGCTTTGGCTCAAAACTCTTAAATCCCCTGTTTCTCTGGCACTTCCCCTTGAATTGGGGAGTGTTTCCGCCTTTTCAAGCCCTCGTGCACGGGTCATGGGGGCTAAACCAAGGCATTAGGGATCGCTACAACAAATTTATTCCCCGCCATTGAACCCAGAGGCCACCACATACACCTCTCGGGATCGCGGCCGCGACGCCGCTGGCTTACGAGAGACTACGCGGGTAAAGCATCCGCGGATCTCGCGGAACCAGGCCTCAAAACCCTCGCCCTGAAACACTTTGGCGATAAAAGCGCCGCCCGGTGCCAATGAGGTGGTCGCTAGTTCTGTCGCCAACTCCACCAAATACATGGCCCGCGGCTGGTCCACTTCGGTCAAGCCGCTCATATTGGGGGCCATATCGGACAGCACGACATGCAAAGGCTGGTTATTCAGCTCCGCCATGATGCGGTCAAAGGTCTCCTGCTCCGTGAAGTCACCCTGGACAAAACGCACATCGGGCAGCGTGTCCATCGGCAGGATATCGCTCGCCACCATGCGGCCGTGAGCGCCGACCCACTCACCCGCCACCTGAGACCAACCACCCGGCGCGCTACCGAGATCCAGCACCGACATACCGGGACGAATAATCCGGTCTTTCTCATTGATCTCCATGAGCTTGTAGACGGCCCGCGACCGGTAGCCTTCTTTTTGAGCACGCTGCACGTAGACATCGTCATGATGCTCCTTCAACCAGGCCCGGCTTGATGACTTTTTCTTACCCATCTTCCCCTGTCCCATGTCACCCTCGCGCGCAACATAGCGTTACACTGTCTCGAGTGTACCGTGATAATTCATCGAGCCCTCCATGACCCGTCCCACCAGTAAGGAGTTACGCCAACTCCGCGCACAGGCCCATTCTCTCAAGCCGGTCGTCACCGTCGCTGGGAAAGGGCTAGCGCCGTCAGTTTTAGAAGAACTGGATCGCGCGCTCCATGACCATGAGTTGATCAAGGTCAAGGTTGCGGTCGGTGATCGCGAGCAACGCGAGTCCGTGATTGGAGAGCTCTGCAGTCAGAGTGATGCCTATCTGGTGCAACGGGTGGGAAACATTGCGACATTGTTGAGACCGAACCCGCAAGCTGACCCCCGGAAGTCCAATTTGCATCGCAGCCGATGACTCCTCGAACCATGGCCGACATTCTCGAATTCCCCACACGCGAAAAGCAGGCCTTCTCCTTTTTGCAGGAACAGCTTTCTCAGCTACTCAGAAGCAAAGGCGCTGATCAGACCCTGATCGACTTCGCCATTGCGTCCCTAACCGATGCCTATGCAGAGCTAAAGAAGGAGTCAGACTGTCACTTTGAGGTGCGCCTGCCGGGTCAGATGACAGAACAGGAGGCCACGCGCCTTCAAGAAGATATCGGAGCGGGGATCGAACAACTGCGAAAAGAGCACCATGATCTCACTCTAAGGCTGGCTGCGCGTCTTATGCTCACCGAGTTGCGACTTTTCCAGCGTGAACGTGAGAGTTGAATCCGAGGCCCAAGAAAAAATGCCCGTCGCGGGTGCCCGTATCTATCTGCCATCGCTGGCGCGAGGCCTACACCAACAAGCCGGTCAACCGAAACGTGACCCAGGCGGCGACCCAGGCCAAACAGAGATAGGCAATCACCATCCGCAGCGCCAAATTCCACGAGTTTGCCTCTCTGGCCAGAATGGCAACGGTGGAGACACACTGCAGCGCAATGGCAAAAAATACCAGTAACGCCAGCCCAGACCCCAGCGGTAGTGCACTGGCCTGCACCTGCTCGACCAGCGGCAGGATGTTGTCCTCGGTCCCTTCAATCCCCATGATGGTGCCCAGCGTTCCGACGAATACCTCTCGCGCGAGAAAGGCGCTAACTATCGCCACCCCATAGCGCCAGTCCAGACCCAGTGGCTGAAAGACAGGTTCGATCCACTGCCCCATCATGCCTAACCAAGACTCGCCCAAATCGACGCCCTGATTCGGGAAGTAACCCAAAATCCAGATCACCACGGTCACGCCGAGAATGACGGCACCGGCCTTGGTGACAAAATGCTTAGCCCGCTGTAAGGATTTTCTGGCAATAGGCACCAATGCCGGGATGCGGTAGGCCGGCAATTCCATCATGAACGGCATCTGGCCTTCAGAGGGTGACAACCGGTTGACCAAACCTGCGACGACGAGGCCGGCGACCATACCGAAAACGTAGATGGCAAACAGCGTCATGCCCTGCCAGCCCACCAGCCCTCCCAATGCGGTCTCCCGCGGGATAAAAATAGCGATCAGAAGGGTGTACACGGGCAATCTCGCCGAGCAGGGCATCAGCGGAATGGCTAGGTAGGTCAGAAATCTGGCTCGCGGGGATTCGATCGAGCGCGCGGCATAAATAGCCGGAATCGCACAGGCCACGCCCGACAGCATCGGAATGAAGCTCTTACCGCTGAGACCAAAAAACCGCAGTGGCTTGTGGCAGATCAGGGCGGCCCGCGCGAGGTACCCGGAATCTTCAAGCAGCCCAATGACAAAAGTCAGTACAAAAATCTGTGGGACAAACACCAGAAACGCGCCGATCCCGCTGAAAACCGCATCCGCCACAAAATCAGCGAAGATACCGTCGCCGATGAGCGGCAAGATCCAGCCACCCATGCCAATAACGCTGGCCTCCACCGCGTCCATAGCCGGCGCCGACCAGCTGAAGATGGATTGAAAAAGAATCAGCATGATCAGGGAAAAGGTCAGGCCGCCAGACAGCGAGCCGAGGAAGAATCGATCCAGTCGAGACTGTGTTTGCAGCAGCGCATCCGCTGGCGCCCCGTACTCGCCCGCTAAGCGATGCGCCTCCGCGTAGAGGACGTCGTCAGCAGACGGTCCCTCGCGCGCCAAAGTCAGATCGTCGTTCGCAGTTCTCGACGGCACGCTCGCAGGCGATGGGGACTGAAGGCCCCAGATAATCGCATCGAGCCCCTCCCCAGTGCGTGCTGACACCACCATCACAGGCGCACCAATGGCCTGTGATAACCCCTCTGCATCGATGCTCAATCCGTGGCGCTTAAGAATATCGCCCATATTGGCGACCACCGTGACGGGGCGCCCCAGGCGTTGGCAGGCGTCGACCACCTGCAGACAGAAGAAAAGACTTTTTTCCAACCGCGTGGCATCAACGATACACAGCACGTGCTCCATGTCTGGATCAGCGAGCGACTTATCAAAATGCCTAACGGCGAGGCGCTCCTCCTCCGAGATCGGTCTCAGGGAGTAGGTGCCCGGAAAATCCACCAAGTCGAGCTCAGGTAGGTTTGCCAGCCGCCCAATCGAGAGATCCACCGTGATACCGGGGTAATTTGCGACCCGCTGATTTAACCCAGTAAGCCTGTTGAACAGCGCAGTTTTGCCCGAGTTGGGTGTCCCCACCAGCAAAACACTAGGCATCAGGGGACGCCGCCAGCGGTCGCACGAGCACCTGCTCCGCCAACTCTTGATCAAGGCAGTAAGTGGCGTTACTCACCCGAAAAACCCGGGGCGCACCAAATCCGGGCTGCTGCTGACAGGAAATCTCCTCCCCCGAGTGAAAGCCAAACTCCTGCAATCTGCCGCGGTAGCGGTCGCTCAGGGTATCGCTGAACCCGATTAACTCAGCGGGCATGTTGAGCGGTAAATCCCAGAGGGAGAGAATATCGATCGTTGCGGCCACAAAGGGCTCCCGCGCTAAAACGCGGATCATACGACCAATGAGAATGAGTTTCAGTAAGTCTAGAGGTGTTCGACGGCGTCGATCTCGTAAGTCACGTCCCCACCCGGGGCATTCACGGTGACCTCATCGCCCTCCATTTTCCCGACCAATGCGCGGGCGATGGGAGAGTTCACCGAAATCATATTGGCTTTGGCGTCTGCCTCATCCTCTCCCACGATCCGGTAGGTAACAGTGCGCTCGTCATCAACGTCTATCAACGTCACCGTGACGCCAAACACCACCTTGCCTGTGACCGGGATGGTCGTTACGTCGATGATCTGGGCGAGGGACAGCTTGTGCTCGAGCTCCTGAATCCGCCCCTCAGCAAAGCTCTGTTGCTCTCTGGCAGCGTGGTATTCGGCGTTCTCTTTCAGATCACCGTGCTCACGCGCTTCGGCAATCGCCTGCGTGATCCGCGGGCGATCCACCTTCTTAAGGCGCTCGAGCTCCTCCCTAAGGGCCTGCTCGCCCTGCACTGTCATGGGAACGCGGTTCATACGGCGATGCTCTCATGCAAATCCTGAAGACGCCGCACGGTTATGTCTGTCTCCTGCTCCAGCGCCATGCACACCGCCTCGGCGGCAGCCAATGTCGTAGTGTAAAACACCCTGTGCTGCTCGGCGCTGGCACGGATCGAAGCCGAATCCATGATGGCACGGCGACCCTCTGTTGTATTGATAATCATGGCGGCTTCATCGTTCTTAATCAAATCAACGATGTGCGGGCGACCTTCGGCCACCTTGTTCACTGTGCGAACCGCAAGTCCCGCTGCTTCCAGCGCGCTTGCGGTGCCACCGGTAGCCGCCAAAGTGAAACCCCGGGCGACCAGCCTTTTTGCCACGTCTACCGCTGCCGGCTTGTCGGCGTCACGCACACTGATCAGACACAAACCGGAGGTGGGCGGGTCGTCGCCGGCGCCCAGTTGCGCCCGGGCAAAGGCCGCTGCAAAGGTCTCTCCGGTCCCCATGACCTCACCCGTGGACTTCATCTCAGGGCCCAGAATTGGGTCCGTGCCCGGGAACTTGTTAAAGGGCAGCACCGCCTCTTTCACACTGTAATAGGGGGGAACAATTTCTTTCGTCACACCCTGACTCTCGAGGCTTTGGCCCGCCATGCATCGTGCCGCGACCTTGGCCAGTGACACACCGACAGCTTTGGAAACAAACGGCACGGTTCGCGAGGCACGGGGATTGACCTCGATCACGTAGATTTCGTCGTCCTGCCACGCCAACTGCACATTCATCAATCCGCAAACGCCGAGTTCCAGCGCCATCTTGCGTACCACGTCGCGCATCGATTCCTGTACATCGGCAGGCAGGCTATAAGGGGGTAATGAACAGGCAGAATCGCCTGAGTGCACGCCAGCCTGCTCAATGTGCTGCATAATTGCGCCAATGACGACCTGTTCGCCGTCACTCACAGCATCGATATCCACCTCAATCGCTGCACTGAGGAAACTATCCAGCAGCACTGGAGAATCCTCAGACACCCTGACGGCATCGTTCATGTAGCGCAACAGATCCTCCTCGCGATACACAATCTCCATGGCTCGGCCACCGAGTACATAAGATGGACGAACCACCAGTGGATAACCAATCTCCGCTGCCGCCGCTACAGCCGCCTCCACACTGCGTACCGTCGTATTCGCCGGCTGGCGGAGGGACAAGGCCTGAATCATCAGCTGAAAACGCTCCCGGTCCTCCGCGCGATCAATTTGATCAGGCGTGGTACCGATAATGGGCACCCCCGCCGCCTCGAGCGCCCGAGCCAATTTGAGCGGCGTCTGACCACCAAACTGAACAATCACCCCGGTGGGCTGCTCGAGTTCAACAATCTCGAGTACATCTTCTAGGGTGACAGGCTCAAAATACAACCGGTCTGAGGTGTCGTAGTCGGTCGACACGGTCTCGGGATTACAGTTCACCATGATGGTCTCGTAACCATCCTCACGCAGTGCCAACACCGCATGAACGCAGCAGTAGTCGAACTCAATCCCCTGACCGATGCGATTAGGGCCACCACCGAGCACCATAATTTTCTTCCGATCGCTGGGTGCTGCCTCACACTCCTCTTCGTAGGCCGAGTACATATAAGCAGTGGAGGCCGCAAATTCGGCGGCGCAGGTATCGACACGCTTGTAGACAGGTCGAATATCCAACGACCATCGTCGCTCGCGCACTGCGGATTCGGTTGCGCCCAACAGATCGGCGATACGCTTGTCGGAGAAGCCTCGGCGCTTGAGCCCCCACATGAGGCTGTGATCAATGCCGGCGACGGTCAATCCGGAAAGCTGTGACTCCCAGCGCACGATGTCGTCGATTTGTATGAGGAACCAGGGGTCGACACCCGAGTAGCCGTAAATCTCTTCCAGCTCGAACCCGGCCCGAAATGCGTCTGCGAGATACCAGATACGATCGGCACCAGGGTTCGTCAGTCGGTCTACCAGCTCAGAGCGGGAGTCTTCGTCTAACACCTGCATGTGGGGCTCGAAGCCCGCCGAGCCGACCTCAAGTCCGCGCAGGGCTTTTTGCAACGACTCTTGGAAGGTACGCCCGATTGCCATCACTTCGCCCACCGATTTCATCTGGGTGGTCAGTCGTGGATCTGCGGTGGCAAATTTTTCAAAGGCAAAGCGCGGGATCTTGGTGACCACATAGTCGAGGGCAGGCTCGAACGAGGCTGGCGTCACGCCGCCTGTTATGTCGTTCTCCAACTCGTCGAGTGAGTAGCCCACCGCCAACTTTGCAGCCACCTTGGCGATCGGGAAACCGGTCGCCTTGGATGCCAGCGCCGATGACCGCGAGACACGAGGGTTCATCTCAATCACCACCAATCGGCCGGTATCGGGGCACTGACCAAACTGGACATTTGAGCCGCCCGTCTCTACGCCGATCTCGCGCAGCACCGCCAGCGAGGCGTCACGCATGATCTGGTATTCCTTGTCGGTCAGTGTCTGAGCGGGCGCGACCGTGATGGAGTCGCCGGTGTGAACACCCATGGCGTCAAAATTCTCTATCGAGCAGACAATGATGCAGTTGTCGTTTTTATCCCGAACAACCTCCATCTCGTACTCTTTCCAGCCGATCAGAGACTCGTCAATCAGCAGCTCGCTGGTGGGCGACAGCTCCAATCCCCTGAGACAGATTTCTTCAAACTCATCGCGGTTGTAAGCGATACCACCGCCGGAGCCACCCATCGTGAACGAGGGCCTGATAATGCAGGGAAAGCCAATTTCCTCGTGCACTGTCCAGGCCTCTTCCATACTGTGGGCGAGCCCAGCACGGGGCGTTTCAAGCCCGATCCGACGCATCGCAATGTCAAATTTCTCGCGATCTTCGGCTTTATCAATGGCTTCCTGTGTGGCGCCGATCATCTCCACGCCAAATTTTTCCAAGACACCCTCTGACGCGAGCTTCAACGCGCAATTGAGTGCCGTCTGCCCGCCCATGGTGGGGAGCACCGCATCGGGACGCTCTCGCTCGATAATTCTGGCGACCGTCTGCCACTCAACGGGCTCGATATAGGTCGCATCGGCCATGGCGGGATCCGTCATGATGGTGGCGGGGTTGGAGTTCACGAGGATGACGCGATAACCCTCTTCTCGCAGAGCCTTACAGGCTTGCGCACCGGAATAATCAAACTCGCAGGCCTGACCGATGACAATCGGCCCAGCGCCCAGAATCAGAATGCTCTCGATATCAGATCGACGCGGCACGCTCTAGCACTCCTCACTCATTTTTTTGTCTGCTCCATCGCCGCGATGAAGGGTTGAAAGAGATTGGCCGCATCGTGAGGCCCGGGACTGGCCTCGGGATGGCCCTGAAAACTGTAGGCCGGCACATCCTTGCGCGCGATCCCCTGAAGCGTACCGTCGAACAAGGACCGGTGAGTCACCTCAAGTGTGTCGGGAAGATCCTGCTCGGAGACAGTGAAGCCATGGTTCTGGCTGGTCACCATCACAGTCTGGTCACTCAGGTTTTGCACGGGGTGATTGGCGCCGTGATGGCCGAACTTCATCTTCTCGGTCCTGGCCCCGCTGGCCAGCGCCAGAATCTGATGCCCAAGACAAATACCGAACAGTGGAATCGCTCGATCCATCACCTCACGCGCGAGGGTGATCGCATACTCGCAGGGCTCGGGATCCCCCGGCCCATTAGAAAAGAAGACCCCGTCTGGGGCCTGCGCCATGACCTCATCAATCGTCGACTGCGCCGGCATCACCGTCACCTTGCAGCCGAGATCGACAAGAATGCGCAGGATGTTGCGCTTAACACCAAAGTCCAAGGCGACCACCGAGTAAGCCGGCGCGCTCCGGTCAGGTGCATCTCCCGCCGTCGCGGGCAGTTGCCAAGCGCCCTCCGTCCACTCATAAGGCTCCGATGTGGTGACAACCTTGGCAAGATCCATGCCCTTTAGCCCAGCGAACGCCCTCGCCTGCTCTAGCGCCTGCATCTCATCGACCGCTGAGCCCGCCATGATGCAGCCACTCTGGGCGCCACCGTCGCGAAGAATACGCGTCAACTTACGGGTATCGATATCGGCAATCGCCACCGTATCCGAGTCAATCAGGTAATCACTCAGGCCCTGTTCAGCGCGAAAATTTGAGGCCAACAAAGGCAGGTCACGGATAATCAATCCCGCTGCTTGTATGCCTGCGGATTCCTCATCCTCTCTGGTGACGCCGGTGTTACCGATGTGCGGATAGGTCAGGGTGACGATCTGTCGGCAGTAGGAGGGATCTGTGAGGATCTCCTGGTATCCGGTCATCGCAGTATTGAAGACCACCTCACCCACTGTTGTGCCGGGGGCACCGATGGAGAGGCCGCGGAAAATCGTGCCATCTTCCAGTGCGAGGACAGCGGGTTGAGACAAACGGACCTCCCAGTCGTTGTTGCCACGCGTGCCAAACGGGTGCACGGGTAGGCCGGGTCAAATTCACCCTGTGGTCGCAAATTGCGGACGTTTAGCGCGTGATGGGGTCGAAAATAACCCCGCGCGGGCTGGGACTGTAGTCTACGGCAATGGGCGTGGCCTGTCTATTTTTTGGGCTACATCCCGCCCCCTGCCGATGTCGGTTACACTGCGCGCCCCTCCGCTTAGGATACCACCCCATGTCACTGATAGAAGGCTACTTTGCGGGCAAGACCGCTGCCATCTCCGGCGCCGGGGATGGGATAGGCAGAGCGCTCTGCCAGCGTCTGAACGCGGCCGGCTGCCACCTCTGGCTCTCAGACATTAACCCCAACACGCTTGCTGAGACCTGTGCGCTACTGGATGACGCTCGCGGGCGTGTCACGTCGCAGGTGGTGGACTGTGGCCAGCGAGACGCACTATTTTCATGGGCGGAGGCCGTTAGCGCCGATATCGGCAGCCTCGATGCACTGTTCAATAACGCCGGGGTCGGTTACGGGGCGCGGTTCGCTGACTCCAGCGAAGAAAACTTTGAGTGGCTGATCAATATCAACTTTTGGGGGGTGGTACACGCCACCAGAGCTTTTCTGCCGCTACTTAGTCAGTCAGAGCGGGGGCATCTGGTCAATCTATCCTCTATTTTCGGCATGGTTGGCATCCCCACACAAAGCGCTTATAACGCGGCCAAATTTGCGGTCCGCGGTTTTAGTGAGTCCCTGCAGGCGGAGTATATGAACTCGAACTTGTTCGTATCGAGTGTTCATCCCGGTGGCGTGCAGACCAACATCGCACGCTCCGCTCGCACCGACGGCGCAGGTAACATGGCCGATGCGGACGAGCGGGATCAGCAGTTCAGGCGCCTTGCCAAAACCACGCCAGAGCGCGCCGCCGACATCATCCTGCGCGGCACCGCCCGCGGTAAACGTCGGATTATGGTCGGCTGGGATGCCTGGTTGATACTGCAACTCACGAAAATTCTGCCCACCCGTTATCACTGGGTCACCGCCCGGGTCGCCGATGACTGACACCGTCGCCACCGGCTCGCTAGCGGGCACGGAGCGATTGGATCGTCAGTCCCTCTTCCTGCTTTTTATTGGCCTTTTCGCAACGGCCATTGGTCAGGCCTTTGTGTTCGCCATCCTGCCCCCGCTGGGGCGGTCGGTGGGCCTCGATGAAGTTCGCATCACCGCCATCATCTCCACATCAGCGCTTGTCTTCACGCTGGTCGCGCCCTTCTGGGGACGCTTCTCGGACAAGATTGGTCGCAAGCCTGTGATTCTTATCGGACTTATGGGCTACTGCATGGGTTCGCTTGCCTTTGCTGTGCTGTTCTCACTCGCGGGGGATGGCGCCATCACCGGCCTCACCCTTTTCATTGTCGCCCTGATCATCCGCTCACTGCAGGCCGCAACCATGTCGGCCACCAGCCCCGGATGCACTGCTTACGCGGCAGATCACACGGTGGCACGGTTCCGCATCAAGACGCTGGCTCGACTTTCCAGTGCCAACAGCATCGGGATGATCATGGGTCCGGTGATGGCGGGGCTGGTTGCCGGGCTCGGCCTATTAGCACCACTGGTGGTCGCGTCGTTCATGTCGGGTTTGGCCGCGATCATCATCGGCCTGAAACTCTCGAAAGGCGTCAAGCCGCGAGCCACTCAGACCCAGCCCCGTCGCCTCGGCTACCTCGACCCCCGGCTCCGGGTCTATTTGTTCTCTGCGATCGGCGCTTTCACCGGTTTTGCCATGGTGCAGCAGACGCTGGCCTTTCGATTACAGGACGTTCTGAATCTCTCCGGCATTGAGACTGCGCAGTACACGGGCTGGGCGATGATGGTATCGGCGGCCAGCTCCCTGTTCATGCAGATCGTGATCGCACAACGTTTCGCCGGGCCAGCAATTCAACTCGTGCGCTGGGGGGGGGGCCTGCTGTTGGTCGGCACCGTGATCATCAGCGTGCTGGACAGTTGGGGGGCTGTGCTGACCAGCATGGGCCTGATCGGCGCGGGCCTGGGGCTGCTGATGCCTGCCGTCGCCGCCGGTGCCTCTCTCGCCGTGGGAGCTGAAGAGCAAGGAGGCGTGTCGGGACTGGTGAGCGCCTGCCCCGCCGCAGGATTTGTTCTGGGCCCTATTAGCGGCGGCTTTCTCTACCAGTACTATCAGCCCGCGGCGGGCTGGGGCGCCGCAATAATTCTGCTGATTGTATTCCTAGCGACCCTGAAACCGCTTAGAAACCCTGATCCGTCGCCAGCTTGAGTCTGCTGATCAGTTAATCGCGGGAAGCGCTTCGATTGCCAGTCGAATCCCCTCAGGAACGGGCGCTGAGCGACCTGCTTGTCGATCGACAAACGCATGAATGAAGGTGCCGGTGACGCAGCTTTGCTCCGCATCGGATACAAAAACGCCGACTTCCCAGCGTATCGACTTCTCGCCAATGCGGAGTACTTTGAGCCCCAGGGTTAGCGTCGCGGGATAACTGGCAGGGGAGAAATAGTCAGCGCTCGAATGCACGACGTAGCCCACGACGGTGTCGACGCCCGGGCGCAGACCACCCTCCTCAATGAGGAAGCGATTCACCACCGAATCAAAGTAAGCGTAGTAGGCAACATTATTAATGTGGCCATAGATATCGTTGTCCGCCCAACGGGATTCGAGCGAATAAAATATTGAGTAGTCCGACCGAGCGGATGGGGTGGCACGATCGCTCACGCCGAGCCACTCCAGGCAGCGGTATACAGCGCCAAGGCGGCAGCTTCATCGACCTCGAGGGGATTGTTCACCAACAGGCGCTGCTGCAGCATGGCGTCAGCCGCCAGCATCGGCAGATCGCGCTCCGGCACATCAGCCGCGGACAGCGTGGTGGGCAGCGCGGCATCGGCAATGAGCTCCTCAAACCATCTCACAAAGCCCTCAAGACCCGGCGCAACCGGCTCGGGCAACAAGGGTGCCAGCTCCAGATAAAGTGCCTCGGCGGCCGGCGCATTGAAGCGTAATACCGCAGGAAGCATCAGCGCGTTACTCAACCCATGGGGCATGTGGTAGTGACCGCCCAATGGGTAGGCCAGCGCGTGCACCGCCGCAACTGGCGCATTGGCAAAGGCCTGGCCTGCCAACGTAGCACCCAGCAACATCGCCTCTCTCGCCGTGACATCATCGGGATGAGATAGCACGCGCCGTTGATTGGCGCTCAGCAGGGTCAGCGCCTGCCTCGCCAGCATGTCCGACACCGGGTTCTTTTTAATCTTTGAGGTATAGGCCTCAATGGCGTGCACCATGGCGTCGATGCCGGTCATGGCCGTCACGTGAGCCGGCAGGCCCAGCGTCAGCTCGGCATCTAGCACTGCGATGTCGGGCAGCAAGACAGGAGAGCTGATGCCCGCCTTGGTGGTCTCGCCCGTGGTGATGACTGCCACCGGTGTGACCTCGGATCCGGTACCTGCGGTAGTGGGAATCAGAATAAGCGGCAGCCGACCTCCGACAACTTGGTCGACGCCGTAGGCTTCTGCCAACGTTTGGGTGCCTGCCGCCAGCACGGCGATGGCTTTGGCAACATCCATCGAACTGCCGCCACCGAGTCCGACCACCCCATCTGCCTCGCCCGCTTGCAGCATCGCCAGCGCGTTCAGTACCACCGACTCAGCAGGGTCTGCCGTCACCTCAGAGAAAAGACCGACGTGCTCGCAGGTCGCGGCCATGGCGTCCTGCACGGGGGCAACCAAACCCACTGTGACTAAGCCGGGGTCCGTTACCAACAGCGGTCGTTTGATGCCCAGCTGAGCGCAATACGCCCCCACCTCACGCGAAGTACCTAGGCCGACGCGCAGCTCTGGAGCGGTATTGAACCGATAGCCGGTCATATCAGAACGTGAGTATCACCTTGCCCTTGGCGCGGCGTTCCATCATTGCCGCGTAGGCACCCTCGTACTCTTCAATCGGAAACAGATCGGTGATGACCGGCTTGATCTTGCCTTCCTCAAACCATTGCCAAAGGGTATCGATGTTAGCCAAATGCACCTCAGGCTCTTCCATCGTAAACCGACCCCAGAACACCCCCACAATCGAGCAGCCTTTAAGCAAGGTGAGGTTAAGGGGAATGCTCGGAATCGGCCCAGAGGCAAATCCAATCACCAGGTAGCGTCCGTTCCAGCCCATCGAGCGCACCGCAGGCTCACTGAAGTCGCCACCCACCGGGTCATACACCACATCGACTCCGGCGCCACCGGTCAACTCCTTCACCCGATCCTTGAGTGATTCATTGCTGTAGTTAATGACGTGATCCGCACCTAGCTCAGTGCATAGCGCCAGCTTGTCATCGCTGCTCGCGGCAGCAATCACCGTCGCACCCAGCGCCTTGCCCAACTCAACCGCCGTGCTGCCAACTCCGCCTGCAGCGCCCAATACCAGCATCGTCTCGCCGGGCTGAATGTTCGCCCGCTGCACCAGCGCATGGTAGGACGTCAGGTACGTAATCGTGATTCCGGCGGCTGCCTCAAAAGACAGCGCCGGTGGCTTGGGTAACACCGCCAGTTCATTGGCGACGATCTCCTCGCAGAAGCTCCCCGAGCCGCCGCTGTGGATCACCTCATCACCCACTTTCCAGCGAGTCACCGCGGCGCCAACGGCTTCTACCACGCCTGCGCACTCACCACCTGGAATAAAAGGTAACTCGGGCTGCATCTGGTACTTGCCCTGGATAATCAGTACGTCGGGGAAATTAAGCCCTGCGGCCTTGACCCGAATCCGGACATCGTTATCGCCCAACTCCGGCGATGGCCAGTCGTCGACCAGATCCAGACGATCGGGCAAGCCGTGCTCACGGCAGACAAGTGCTTTCATATCAGAAAACCTCGAACAGGCCAGCAGCACCCATACCGCCGCCTACGCACATAGTCACCACAACGTATTTGACGCCACGACGCTTGCCTTCGATCAGGGCATGGCCCAGCAGTCGCGAACCACTCATGCCATAGGGGTGGCCGACAGCAATCGCGCCACCATCGACGTTGAGCTTGTCGTTGTCGATGCCCAGCGTATCCCGGCAGTGAAGTACCTGTACCGCGAAAGCCTCGTTAAGCTCCCACAGACCGATATCATCTACTGACAAGCCATGCTGCTTCAGCAGCTTCGGCACAGCGAAAACAGGGCCGATACCCATTTCATCGGGTTCACATCCTGCCACCGCAATCCCACGATAAGCACCCAATGGAGTTAAACCCAGCTGTTCTGCCGTAGCTGCTTCCATCACCACTTGCGCAGACGCGCCATCAGACAGCTGAGACGCATTACCCGCCGTAATCGTGCCGCCTTCGATCACGGTTCGCAGACCCTGAACACCTTCAAGCGTCGACGCACGAACACCTTCGTCAGCGCTCACTGTCGCTTCAGCCGTCGACTGCTCTCCTGTTTCCTTGTTATAGACGATGCGCTCACAAGTCACGGGGACCAGCTCGTCTTCAAACTTGCCCGCCTCGTAAGCCGCCGCCGCGCGCTGCTGGGACTGCAGGCCATACTCATCCATGGCATCCCGGCTCACATTGTATCGCGCCGCGACCACCTCAGCGGTTTGCAGCATCGGCATGTATATGTCCTTGTGCATGGCCAGCAGTTCCTCATCGGCAGCGCGGTGCAGATTCATATGCTCGTTCTGCACCAGCGAGATGGAATCGACGCCGCCGCCGACAACAACATCCATGCCGTCATGGAGGACCTGCTTGGCCGCAGTCGCTACAGCCATCATGCCTGAGGAGCACTGCCGATCGATTGTCATGCCCGATACGGTGACAGGAAGGCCTGCGCGAAGTGCCGCAGTGCGACCAATGTTGCCGCCCTGACTGCCCTGGGTCAGCGCGGCGCCCATAATGCAATCCTCCACGCGATCCGGCTCGATCCCCGCGCGCGCGACCGCGGCGCTGATGGCGTGCCCCGCTAGGGTCGGCGAAGCCAAATTATTGAAGCCCCCACGGTAAGCCTTACCAATCGGGGTGCGTGCGGTTGAAACGATGACTGCTTCTCTCATGTTCGTATCCTTTTTCTCGTATTGATCACTTACTCGTCAGGTGAGCCGCTCAGTGTTTTACTGGGGAGACCACCGTTACCTCGTAGACTGCGACGCGCCAATCACAACGCTGTCGGCGTCAGCAGCACCATCAACCCATTTCCAGCCCCAGCCCCTTGGCCGCCTGACCTACCATTTTGATACTCTGCTCAAAGCCTGCTTGCAGGGCGCGCTCACCACCCTCGGAGATTTGCTCCCAGTGTGCCGCAATGCCCTCGGGTGTTTGTTCCGCCTCGGGTAGCCACATGCCTTCCGTCTCGACAATCTTAGCGACAGCAAAGCTGCCCGCTCCAGCCGCCAGAATCGTGCGGGTCGGCGCGTCCTCAGACACCAGATATAACACCGCCGGCGTGACGGTTTCAGGGGTGAGCAACGCAAACGCTTTCTCATCAATGAGACCCTCGGTCATCCGTGTGCCCGCCGTAGGCGCCAGCGCATTGATTTTGACGTTGTACTTGGCGCCCTCTTGCGCCAGCGTGTTCATCATGCCGACGACACCCATCTTCGCAGCACCGTAGTTGGTTTGCCCGAAGTTGCCATAGAGACCGCTGGAGGAAGAGGTCACCACAATGCGGCCGTATTCCTGCTCTTTCATAATGTCCCAGCACGCTTTAGTGCAGTGGACGGTACCCATCAGGTGCACATCGGCTACCAACCGGAAGTCCTCGACTGAACCTTTGGAGAAGCTCTTATCCCGGAGAATACCGGCGTTATTGACGAGGATATCGAGACGACCCCAACGGTCTATGGTCTGCGCCACCATATCCTGCACCTGCTCCAGGTCCGCCACGTTGGCACCATGCGCCATCGCTTCTCCACCGAGTGCTTCGATTTCTGCCACGACATCGAGGGAGGCCTGCGAGTTCGCCCCCTCCCCCGAGACAGAACCCCCAAGGTCATTCACCACTACCTTGGCGCCCCGCTTGGCCAGTTCAATTGCATGGCATCTGCCCAAGCCACCCCCGGCGCCGGTCACCAGCGCTACTTTGTCGTCATATCGAATTGTCATGCTCTGTCTCCCGCGCTCTTAACCAATGATCGACATGCCGAGCCACTCGGCGTAGACCGCAGGGGTGTCCTCCCCCTCGATCTCCACAGTGACCGCCTGCTTAACCAAAAACCGATTTGCATCTTTACGATCGACTGACATGATCTCGGTATGCGCACGCACTCTCTTACCCGCACGCACAGGGTTTAAGAAGCGCACCTTATCCAGCCCATAGTTCACGCCCATCACAATCCCTTCCGGGTAAACGCCATTTTCCGAGCAAAGCTTGGTCATTAGCGACAGTGTTAGAAAGCCGTGCGCAATCGTGCCACCGAAAGGCGTTTGTGCTGCGGCAGCCTCATCGATATGAATGAACTGATGGTCTTCGGTGCAGTCAGCGAAGGTGTTGATACGCTCCTGATCGATCTCGAACCATTCTCCGGGCGGCAGTTTTGTCCCCGCCTGCGCTTCCATTTCCTCTGGCTTCACCATCATCAATGCCATTGCTGATCTCTCCTCAGTGTTATCGCTATTCAACCATCTCGGAAGGTTGCGGCGACCTCGCCAGCTTCCGCCAAGTATTGCTTGATCTCATTGCGGCCGACGACCATGCGGTGCACCGCGTCGGGGCCATCCGCCAGTCGAAGGGTGCGCTGCCCGGACCACATCTCGGCCAAAGGCGTGTCCTGAGACACACCGATGCCACCGTGCATCTGAATCGCGTCGTCAATCACTTTGAGCGCCATATTAGGCACCACCGTCTTGATCATCGAAATCCAGATGCGTGCTTCCTTAGGCGACGTACGATCCATCATCCAGGCCGTTTTGAGCGTGAGCAGTCGGGCCTGTTCAATATTCATCCGGGCATCCGCGATGATGTCGATGTTGCCGCCCAACTTGTACAAAGGCCTGCCGAACGCTTCACGCTCGGTCGCGCGCTCGCAGAGCAACTCAAGCGCTTTTTCCGCTGAACCGATGGAGCGCATGCAGTGGTGGATGCGACCCGGCCCCAGACGTCCCTGCGAAATTTCGAAGCCGCGGCCGGGCCCAAGAATGATGTTGTCCTTGGGCACACGCACACTTTCGAGCTTGACGCGCATATGTCCGTGCGGCGCGTCTAACATGTTGAATACTTTGAGAGGTCGAACAATATTCACCCCGGGGGTATCCATCGGCACGAGAATCTGCGACTGCTGAAGATGCTTGGGCGCCTCGGGATCGGTTTTGACCATACAGATCATCACCTTGCAGCGGGGATCGCCGGCGCCAGATGTCCAATGCTTCTCACCATTAATGACCCACTCATCTCCCTCGAGGGTGGCTGAGGTGCAGATGTTGGTGGCGTCGGATGAGGCGACATCCGGCTCGGTCATGCCGAAGCAGGAGCGGATCTCGCCCGCGAGCAATGGCTCCAG